>CAYJNG010000100.1:0-7335 GCA_964371505.1 uncultured Desulfovibrionaceae bacterium | reverse complement strand
TACTCACAAAGGGGCGTATTTTCTTCTGTATTAATCCATAACACCAGAATTTTTTGTTCAATGGCCCTTTTTATAATGTCATACGTTCCGCCCACATGGAGTTTTTTTTGACCATCCCACAGCGCAAGTACAATATCACTCCGCTCCAGCATGGCTAAGCCAGCATCCAGATACGCTTCGTGCCGTAATTTGTACCCCTCGTGGCTATCTTCAAGGCCGATAGTTTCTCTATCTTTACCAAAATCTGTTGTATGCCGTGCTTGAGCCAGTAAAGTATGCAATTCAGTACGTGATTGGCTTTGTTCCAGTGCATCCAAATCTCTGGCATGTATCAAGCTGTCTTTGTGAAAGGGCAAAACAGCATCCAGATGATACCCCAAGGCTAAACCGTGATGCGCAACTAAACGATCTGCCCCCTCTGACAAACAAGAACATATTGAAATATCTATCTTTTTGCTAGCACTCACATCATCATCTTTACCTGCGAGTTCCTCACAATGAATAAAAATTGCCTGCAAAGCACTTTGCACTTGCGCGGAAATACGCTCGTACTGTGTTGTGGGTAACTCGCGACGCCCAGTCACCCCAACGGTCACAGAAAGAGGTAGTTGCATAAATAACTCCATGGCTAACAACGTGGCTGATATGAGAAAAAGTTCTACGTTGTATAAAATTTCCCCTGAGAGCGTGGCAGTTTTGTGTTTTGGCAATCATTGGCATGCGCATGAATGCTCCAACAATGCCAAGAGTTTCCATGCTTATCATGTCTTTTACAGCTGCTTCTACCACAAGTACGTAGTTTTCTCGCTTTTCGCAAGAAATATTACTCAAAAATGTACAACGTAGGTCACAAACAACCTATAATAACACAAAACCTTTTTTATAAAGCGTAAAAATCACTAATGCACGCCATTTATATATAGTAAAAGCCGTGCAATTATGTGATTTTTTACACAATAAGGCTTTATTTTCCGCCCATGGCAAGACAACATATGTAAAATAAAAAATTTATCTCAAGTGCAAAAAAGAATTTACAGCAAGGCCTTGCTTTTTTTTAAAGCTCATGCAAAACTTAAAATTCAAACCTTCTTCCAATCCATGAAGAGCGTATACAGTATGCGCTGTTGGCAGAAGGATTTACCCCTTTAACACCATCGAGGCATATTCAGATTTTCTGACAAAAGAACTTTCAACGGCATAATTTTGTGCAAGGAGCTATTCCATGTCCCTCATCTATCCGCAGCACAGTCCGCGTCCTCTTTTTCTTAACGAACCAAAGAAGCCGCAACTCCACCGCGAACTCTTTCCCTACAGTTCCATATGCCGAACGCCCTTTGATGGTGTGCTTTTAAGCCCGCGCCCTGCCGAAAGGTTTTATATAACCGACACCACCTTTAGAGACGGGCAACAGGCCCGCCCCCCTTACTCTGCAAAGCAAATAGCGAAAATTTTTGACTTATTGCATAAGCTTGGCGGCAAAAGTGGTCTTATACATGCTTCTGAATTTTTTATCTATTCTGCCAAAGACAGAAAAGCCATAGAGGCTTGCCGCTCCCGTGGGTATCGCTTCCCTCGTATTACAGCGTGGATTCGTGCACATAAGGAAGATCTTAAACTGGCGCGTGATATGGAGTTTGACGAAGTAGGCATGCTCACCAGTGTATCAGATTATCATATCTTCATGAAGCTTGGCAAAACGCGGCAACAAGCCATGGATATGTATTTAGACATGGCGCGCCAAGCCTTAGAATGGGGCATCATTCCCCGTTGCCATTTTGAGGACGTTACCCGCGCCGACATTTACGGCTTTTGCCTGCCTCTTGCCCAAGAGCTTATGGCCTTGGGACGCGAAGCTTCCATGCCTGTAAAAATACGCTTATGTGACACTATGGGCTATGGCGTACCCTATGCCGGTGCAGCCCTGCCGCGCTCAGTGCAACGCATTGTGCGTGCCTTCATAGATGAAGGCCAAGTGCCCGGTGAATACTTAGAATGGCACGGTCATAATGACTTTCACAAAGTATTGGTAAACGGTGTTTCGGCGTGGCTTTCCGGCTGCGGCAGTGTAAACAGTACGCTCTTTGGTTTTGGCGAACGCACGGGCAATACCCCGCTAGAGGCACTCATCATTGAATATATTTCTCTCACCGGTGATGATGCCGCCGCCAATACACCTGTTATTAGCGAAATTGCCGAATACTTTGCCACCGAATTAGACTATGCCATACCACACAATTATCCCTTTGTGGGGCGTGACTTTAACGCCACCTCAGCAGGTGTGCATGTGGATGGCCTTGAAAAATGTGAAGAAATTTACAATATTTTTGACACCACGCAAATTCTTGCCCGCCCCGTACCCATTATTATTACAGATAAATCCGGTAGAGCTGGCGTTGCGTATTGGATTAACAATACATTTAAACTTAATGAGGAAGACAAAATTAATAAAAGACATCCGGCTGTGGGCCTTATTTACCAAGATATCATGAGTATTTATGAAAAAACAGGGCGTAACACCTCCTTTGCTCACGATGAAATGTTAGCCCTTGTGCAATGTCATATGCCGGAGCTTTTTGAGTCGGAATTTGCCAGCCTAAAACGCCTTGCCGGCAAACTTTCTTCGCATATATTACTTAAAATGGCCAAAGAAGACCACTTACTGGATGATATTACCCGCACTGAAAACAAACTTTTAGATTTTGTAACGCAGTATAATTTCATTCAATATACCTACCTCACCGATACACAAGGCAAGCTGCTTTGCTCTGCCAGCATTGATGCAGCCTTTGAGGATAGATACACCAAACAGCCGCGCGGGTATGACCTCTCACAACGTGAGTGGTTCTTAGAACCCATACAACGCGGAAAACTGCATATTATGGATGTATACCAATCTTCCTACACAGGAAAACTTATCATCACAGTATCTTGCGCCGTAACCGACGCACAAGATAGTATTTGCGGTATTCTTGGAGCAGATATTCAACTGGAAGAGCTTTTAAAACGCGCAAAAGCCCTCACAGCCGAAAGCCAAAGCCCAGAAATGGAAGAAGAGTAGGAGAAAAGCCATGGCACAAACACAGACACACAAAATTTTAGAAGCTCATTTACAACACGGAACCCTCACCGCTGGTAAAGAAATTGGAATTCACATTAACCAAACTCTCACGCAAGATGCTCTAGGCACCCTCACATGGCTCCAATTTGAGGCCCTTGGCGTGCCGCGCGTCCGTACTGATTTATCCGTTAGCTATGTGGACCATAACACCATGCAAGCCAACTTTCGTAATGCTGACGATCATCGCTTTTTGCGCACCACAGCCGCAAAATTTGGTGCCCTCTTCTCCCCTGCAGGCACAGGAGTATGCCATCAATTGCATTTAGAAAACTTCGCCAAACCGGGCATAACGCTCATTGGCTCTGACAGTCATACCCCCACAGCCGGCGGCATTGGGGCATTAGCCATGGGCGCCGGAGGGCTTTCTGTGGCCCTTGCCATGGCAGGCCACCCTTACGAATTTACCATGCCTAAAGTTATGCGTGTGTGGCTTGAGGGTGAGCTCACGGGCTGGGCCACGGCTAAAGACGTTATTTTACATATTTTACAAAAATTAAGCGTAAAAGGTGGTGTGGGCTACGTGCTTGAATACGCCGGTCCGGGTGTGACGACACTTTCTGTATCTGAACGCTCTTCCATAACGAACATGGGGGCGGAGCTTGGCGCCACCACGTCCATCTTCCCCAGTGATGAAGTGACAAAAAGCTTCCTTATGTCACAAGGGCGCGCACAAGACTGGATAGCACTTGGTGCAGACGAAGACGCACACTACGATGCAGAGCTTCACGTGGATTTAAGCAGCATAGAGCCCCTTGCCGCCGCGCCTTACATGCCAGACAACATCATGCGCGTGGCCGACCTTGCAGGGCTTGAAGTAAACCAAGTGGTTATAGGCTCATGCACAAACTCTTCCTACGCAGACTTGCACCAAGTGGCCACAGTATTACGAGGAAAATCCATTAAAGCTTCTACCCCCACCCTCTTGGCCCCTGGCTCCAAACAGGTGCTCACCATGCTGGCCGAAGAAAACGCGCTTTATGAAATTCTTATGGCCGGCGTACGTCTTTTAGAGTGCGCCTGTGGCCCCTGCATTGGCATTGGCGGCGCTCCATCTTCTGGTGCTGTCACTGTGCGCACATTTAACCGCAACTTCGAGGGGCGTAGCGGCACAAAAGACGCCAAATGCTATTTAACAAGCCCGCTTACAGCAGCGCAAGTGGCCCTACACGGCAAATTTACCGACCCTGCCACTTGGGGCACACCTCCCAGAAAGGCTCCTTTGCCCCACCGTATACCCAGCATTGCACACTTATTTGTGCAGCCGGCCCCTGCGGATACTGAGGTAGAGCTCCTCTATGGCCCCAATATTGTGCCCCTAGAAAAATTTGAAACCTTACCCCACATTTGCCAAGGCGCTGTGGTTATTGTGCTGGGAGATAATATCACCACAGATCATATCATCCCTGCCACGGCTGAAATATTACAATTGCGCTCCAATGTGCCTGCCATTGCGGAATATGTCCTTAAAAGTGTGGATACAGACTTTGCCTCAAGAGCACGAAACACAAATAATGGCGTCATTGTGGCAAGGGAAAATTACGGCCAAGGCTCAAGCCGCGAGCATGCTGCCATTGCCCCCAGACATTTGGGCGTACGCTGTATTTTAGCCTGTTCCTTTGCGCGTATTCACCGCGCCAACCTTATCAATGCCGGCATTATGCCTTTGCGCTTTGTACAAACAGAAGACTATGACAGCATAACGCAAGCCATGCCCGTGCATATTGATACACGTAAATTGGAAGCAGGAAAGGAATGCGTCATCACCATTGGACAAAAAGACATTACCGTTACCAATGATTTAAGCCCCCATGAGTTGGAAATTATCCGCGCCGGCGGCTTGCTTAACTCGGTAAAATAGAGACCTTTGCACACGTTATTTTACGCTTCGAACAAATTTTCAAATGTAAGACACAAAGTTATATTTGAAAGTAATTGTGCGGAAGTTTCAAAATAAGAAAAAAAAGCTCCTCCCTTACCATGGGAGGAGCTTTGTATGTCTTATCATGTTTCCACACGCACAGCTTTACATAGCTGGTTGAAGCAATTTTACAATTCTATCTCTTTTTAAATACTTAGCTAAAGAAAGTGCCGAATACTCTTCGCCATCTTCATGTTGTAAATTCGGTTTTCCCTCCAGCAAAATACGTACACTTTCTGCATTACCACGCTCAATAGCTAAGAAAAGCGCCGTTTGCCCTGCATCATTTTCCGCATTAATGTCGGCACCGCTTCTAAGTAAATATTGCATGCTATGGTAAAAGCCATTAAGAGAGGCATACATAAGTGCCGTATTTCCTAGGTTATCTTTAAGATTAGCATCAGCGCCATACGCCAGCAAAAGCTTTACTATGGCAACGCTTCCATAGCGATTAACTAATATAAGGGCCGTTCTGCCATTTTCATCCACATCATTTTTATTTGCTTTATACTTAAGCAAAACATCCATAACTTCAGGGTAATTCTTTTGCGCAGCGCGCAAGACAGGGGTAATACCTTCATCATCTGCAATACTGGTATCAGCATTATTTTTGAGTAAAAGCTCCGCAGTCTCCACATCATTATTAACCACCGTTTGCATGAGCGCGGTATATCCATATTCTCCTTTAAAATCTACCTTTGCCCCTTTTTCTACTAGTAAAGCTACAATATCGGTGTGGCCATAGCGTGCAGCTTGCATAAGCGCAGTCTCTCCATGAACACCTTGCGTATTAGGCATAGCACCATGGGCGAGAAGAAGTTTTACTATTTCCACATCTCCTTGTGAAGCCGCATCCATAAGCGCCGTTCCACCATTACCCCCGTCGGCATTGGGGTTGGCCTTAAATTTAAGCAAAAGTTTCGCTATTTCAATACGGCCATACTGCGCTGCTATCACCAAGGGAAGAATATCATCACTCACATCATTCACATCTATACCTTTTTTAAGCATTTTTTCTACAGTTTGGATTTTATTCTCACGTATGGCGTCTCCAAAAGTGGACGCCACAGCTACTTGTGTAAACAGCAGGACACAACTCATGCTTAGAAGAAAAATACTACGATACATAATGTTCCTCTCACATCTACAATGTAATTATTTAAAAATATTGTGCAGTTCTTTTGCGCAGCAAAAACTGCAACCTGCTACAAAAAAAGACTGCTTTTATTCTGCTTTTTCAAAATTTTCTAGCAATTTTACAAACGCAGGATTTTCTAATTCTTGCGCGTATTGCAAAACACTTTTGCCCTCATCATCTTGTGCATGTGGATCAGCCCCCGCTGCAAGTAAAAGCTTTGCAATTTCCATCTGCTCATTAGAAAAAGCACGCATCAAGGGACTTACTCCCTCACTACCTGCAGCATTCACATCGGCTTTATATTTTAAGAGCACACGCACCTTATCAGGTTTGCCTGACCAAAGAGCCTCATCAAGGGCTGATACTCCAGAACTATTCTGAGCGTTTACCTCTACTTCTTGTTTCAAAAGAAGCTCAAGGGCTTGCGCCGAACCGCAATCGGCCACAAAACATAAAATTTCACCATTCACTTTAGCCCCATGGGCAAGTAAAAGCTCCATAGTATCCATATGATTTTTGCAAGCTGCTAAAACTAAAGCCGTATGCTGATCATTATTCATGGCATTCATATTGGCATTGTACTCAAGTAACACCCTTATGGATTCCTTTTCGCCGGCTTCTGCGGCACACATAATAGGCGTAATATTGTCTTCCATTTTATAGGAGCCTTCAACATTAGCGCCTTTTTCCAACCAAGCACGCAGGGTTTTAATATCACCTTCTACGGCGGCTTCGCATAATTTATGAGAGTACCCATCATCATATATACTCATCATCTCTTCTGCCTGTACAGATTGTGAAAAAAGTACAAAAAAACATAAGCAAGATAGCAAAACAGTATTTCGCATAGCTAGGCGCTCCTCAGATAAAAATGTACGTAAAACCCCTTTGCCAATACTCTTTCTGCAAGAGATTTTAAATCATACATACTAAAAAAACACTCTCTTCTCAAGCAATTTACGGTAATTTTCTACCTTTAGGAGGACTTAGCTTCAAAGTTTGACTTTCGTTTTGGGGTGCGCCATAGTTACTCGCATGAGACCTCTGCGCAATTCATTGCGTAAGGTCTCATGGAGCGTTGACGACAGTCAATGCGACCAAAAATAAAGAATAGGCGTAGCTTTGCTTCGCCGTTAAATGACTGTTTTTTGTGCCTTTACC
>CAYJNG010000099.1:0-8942 GCA_964371505.1 uncultured Desulfovibrionaceae bacterium | reverse complement strand
AGACCTTCTTTTTTAAGAAGGCCTTTCATAAAAACGTATCAAGCGCGCTTGGCTTGGGTGCTATTTATTTCTTTTCCCCATGGCCTGCAGCGTCCTCACTTTCTGCAGATTTCACAGACTCCACAGATTCTGTTCCCCCATCAGTCGTGGCAGCTTCCGTAACATCCACAACGGCAGACTCTCTTTCTTTTTCCGCATGCGCAACATCCGCAACAGCATCCGTAACAACATCTACAACGGCATCAGGGGAGCCTTGTTCAGCTTGCGGCAAGGCCTCCACCGTGACCACATTACCATCAAGAGCCACATTATGGGTGGCTGCTCCCACATCGTAAGCAGGGGGCAATTGCACCGTGCCTTTATCTACCAAAATTTGCCCTGTACGTTCAAAAATTTCGCGCCTAAAAGCGTATTCTTCCTGCATGCGGCGGGTACGATACGCAAAATAGGCCTTGCCCACATAAATAACACATACTGAGCCCAAACTACCACCAATAATATAGGGCCAATATGGCGCCAAAGCCTCACCCATGCGCATGAGGGCTGAAATGGCCCCATCCACATAAAACAGCGCCACACCCACCAAAATAACCCCTAAGAAGAGCATAATGGCCGGTGCGCCCTGAATGATGGCATACACTTTTTGTAAGCGCTGCGGTAAATTTTCCCGCCACGCGGCTTCTTCTTCCGGTGTTTTTTTATTCATGGAGCGGAAAAGCCCCACTCCTGCCATGTGCACAATGAGCAATAATGCCGCAGGGGCCACTATGGCGGCTATGCCGTAGGTAAGCCAAGGGAATTGGAATTGCGGCGGGCCACCATTTTCCCCTGGAGTGGCATGGATAATACCGTAAAAAAAGGCGATGCCGCCCACAATGAGCTCCAAAAAGAAAATGGCCACAGATAAATAAAATAAAAGCTCTTTATGCTGCTTATCTTGTAAAATATCTGCCATATTGGTTTTTGCTTTAGCATGGGGTTGCTCTTGAGCAACGTCATTTTGCATACTATCTTTTTGCCCTGCTTGTTGGGGCTTTTCTTGCGAGGTGTTTTGCATATTTTCCCACTTTTTCTCACATAGGAATAAAAGGTTTTTACTAAAAGTAAGCATGTAAGGATAATCACTTGAAAAGCACAAAGCAAGATTTGAAGGACAAAAAATTTCCTGTAAAAGAATGCTGGATAAAATTAAAAGAAAACAGTATGGTGCGCCCATATTACAGCGAAAACCATTCCTAGCTGTTGCCAGCGCGCTTGTTCTTGGCGCCTTTTCCTTTGAACAATGCGCGGGCAGCATCCAAACAAAATAGAGTAACCTATGATTATTAAACCAGAAATACTTGCTCCGGCTGGGGACACACAGTCCTTCTTGGCTGCATTGGCCGCCGGTGCCGATGCCATTTATGTGGGCCTTAAACATTTTTCTGCACGCATGCAGGCCGATAACTTTGGCGCAGGCGAGCTCTCGCGCCTTGTGGATTTGGCCCATGAGCATGACACACGCGTGTATGTGGCCATGAACACCATGCTTAAAGTGGACGATGTGGAAAGTGCGCATAACCTTGTAACTCGTCTTTCCAAGCAAGTACGTGCCGATGCCATTATTGTGCAGGACGCAGGCTTTGTGAATATTGCTCGCCAAGCTGGCTTTGAAGGCGAGGTACACCTCTCCACATTAGCCAACATTACACACCCTGCCGGCCTTGTGGCTGCCAAAAAACTGGGTGCAAGCCGTGTTATTTTACCACGCGAGCTAAGCATCGATGAAATACGCACCATGGGTGAAGCTTGCCCAGAAGACCTTGAACTAGAAACCTTTGTACACGGTGCCTTATGCTATTGTGTGTCTGGTCGCTGTTATTGGTCCAGCTATATGGGTGGAAAAAGTGGCTTACGTGGTCGCTGTGTGCAGCCTTGCCGCCGTATTTATAAGCAGGGCGGCCAGAACTTAGCCCGCATGTTTGCCAAAGCTGAAGAAGAAGTCAGCCGCAGTAAAGTAAAAGAAAATAGAGGAAAACCCTTGGCCCAAGGCCGTGCTACACAGCGCGGACAAGCAGCTCAAGAGCGCGGTCAAGGCCGTGGTCAGCGCCCTAATCGTGTGGGTAAGGAGCACAGCGGTCGTTATTTCTCCTGCCTTGATCTTTCCTTGGATGTACTGGCAAAAACCTTATTGGAAGTGCCACAGCTGCGCTCTTGGAAAATTGAAGGACGTAAAAAGGGCCCTCACTATGTGTACCATGTGGTTTCGGCCTACAAATTATTGCGCGACAACCCTGGGGATTCTAAAGCCAAAAAAATGGCGGCAGATTTTCTAGAAATGGCGCTGGGTCGTCCTTCCACCAAGGCACGCTTTTTACCGCAAAAGAACAATATACCGACGGATCCCAACTCCTCCACGTCTTCGGGTTTACTTATAGGCAAGGTTGCCATTGAAGAAGATGGTCAAGCCATTGTTAAACCTTATCGTGAGCTTATACCGCAAGATTATTTACGTATTGGTGTGGAAGATCAAAGCTTTCACTCTACGCTTTCCGTTACACGGCGCATACCGAAGGCAGGTACCTTGGCCTTACGCGTGCCCAAGCACAAAACGCCCAAGGCCGGAACGTCGGTATTTCTCATAGACCGTCGCGAACCAGAACTTACGCAACTCCTCAAAGGGTGGCAAAGCAAGCTTGATAAGCACCAAGGGCGCCCTAGCGCGGCTGTACGCACTCGCCCTGTGTTTGAACCTGCCCTACGTGAAAAACGACGCCCAGATTTAACGCTACGCTCTGCGCTTCCTCAAGGACGCGAAACACGCGGTGCCAAGGGCGGGCACATGGCTTTATGGCTTTCCCCTAAGGCCAGCGAGCTTTCACGTACCATTGTACCTCGCGTGTGCTGGTGGTTGCCCCCTGTCATTTGGCCAGAAGAAGAAAAAGGCATGAAGCGCCTTATTGACCAAATGTGCCGCAACGGAGCCACACAATTTGTTTGTAATGCTCCATGGCAAATAGAGCTTTTTGATCGTAAAGAAAACCTTGACCTCATGGCTGGCCCCTTTTGTAACGTAGCCAATGTGGCACACATTAGCATATTGAAGGAAATGGGCTTTAACCTTGCCTTTGTAAGCCCAGAGCTGCCCAGCGAAGACTTATTGGCTTTGCCACAAATAAGCCCCCTTCCCCTTGGTTTTGTCATGGAAGGTTTTTGGCCTGTGGGTATTGCGCGCTTCGGCTTATTAGGTGTAAAAACCAATGAGCCTTTTGTGAGCCCCAAGGGAGAAATTTTCTGGGCCCGTAATTACGGAAGTAATGTTTGGCTCTACCCTGCATGGCCCTTAAACTTTAGCGAAAAGCGCCATGAGCTGGAAAATGCCGGCTATAATATGTTTGTGCGCATTGTGGAGCATACCCCGCAAAACCTCCCTACCTTGCGCAGGGACGGCTTGTTTAACTGGGACGGCGAGTTATTATAAAAGGAGTCTTTATGTCACTTATAGGCAATATTTTATGGTTTATTCTTGGTGGTGTCATCACAGGGCTTATGTGGTGGGCTTTTGGCCTTTTAGCCTTTATCACCATTATTGGTATTCCCTTTGGTAAGGCTTGTTTTGTCATTGGTTCTTTTGCCTTCTTACCCTTTGGGAAAGTAGCTATTTCCCGTGAAACATTAACAGGCAAAGATGATATTGGCACCGGTGCCTTTGGCCTTGTAGGTAATATTATTTGGTTTATTTGTGCCGGTCTTTGGATTGGCATTGCGCACATTGTGGCCGCTGCCGCTTGCGCTGTTACCATCATAGGTATTCCCTTTGCTTGGCAGCATGTGAAGCTTGCCGCTTTAACACTGGCTCCCATTGGGCAAACCATTGTACCTGTGGCTGTGGCCCAAGCCGCTGAGCAAAAAGCAGCCGCAGCGTATGTGGATAAAGTAAGAAGCTAAGCCTATCTTTTAACATAAAGTTAGCTTTGCTTATGCAGTATAAAGGCCGTTACGAATATATTCGTAACGGCCTTTATACTAATCTCATTTTCTAAAATCGTTAGTTGCGCTTCAATTCCATGGCTTTTTTCAGCATTTCATCAGCGGTGGTTACCACCTTACTATTACTTTGAAAGCCGCGCTGTGTAATAATCATATCTACCATCTCAGCAGACATATCCACATTGGAATTTTCTATATAGCCCGCATGTATGGTACCAAAGTTTTCTGTACCTGCTCTGCCAAGCTCAGCCGGCCCAGAATCCACCGTGGCGGAATACAAATTGCCCCCTTCTCGGCGCAATCCATCCTGACTCACAAAGCGCGCCACAGGTATTTCATACAGGGTAGCGTCTTGCCCATTGCTATAAGCCCCTATAACTTCTCCCCCATCACTGATGGTAAGATTGGTCAAAGCTCCTTCTGCATAGCCGTCTTGCTCATTACGAAACATGCTGTTGCTACCAGAAAAAGCCGACGTGGCACTGGGGGATAAAATGGGATTTTGTGTTGTACCTAAAAGCGCACTATCTGTGCCCACGGCTGCGGCAGTGGCAGGCATATTTGCTGCTGTGCCTTGAAGTCCAAAATCAAGAGCTATGCTCTGCCCTTGGTAATTTAGCGCTGCAGAGCCGTTTTCCGTCATGGCTGCTGGTGTCCAGTTATTCAAATCTTGCGTGTCACCACTGGGGGAAAAATACGAAGCACTGACCAAATTACCTGCAGAGTCAAAGGTCAAGGTGCCTGTCATAAGCGCTTGCCCTTCTGGTTGATCCACAGTGGCATTGGCAGCCACCATAAACTCCATGATGGTATTGGGATCTTCTGAAGGAGCGCCATCTACATATAAAGTAAGCTTTTGCGGATTACCCTCTGCATCATACACTTGAATTTGCTGTGTATATGCATATAAATCTTCGGATATTGGCGGATACGATGTGCCATCGTAATTTTGCACCATACTAAAGTACGGATCTGTGGTAGATAAGGAATTATCGTCTATATTGCCAAGGTTAAAACCAAGAGAAACTTGTGTAGTTGCTTTGGGTGGCATAGTACTAAAAGGATCCACTTGAATGGTTTCAAGCCCTCCCTTATTCCCTTCAAAATCCACAGGATAGCCATTAAGCTTTGAGCCATCTGGCATGGCTAAAAAGCCGTCTTGGTCAAAGTTAAAATTGCCAGCACGAGTATACATGGTTTCACCATCGGGGGTAAGCACTTCAAAAAAGCCTGTTCCATTGATGGCAAGGTCTGTCACAGAATTGGTAGATTGCATGGAGCCTTGCGTAAATATGGTGCGAACCGAATCCACCATAACACCCATGCCCACTTGGCCCAAAGCTACCTGAGAGCCTTCTTGCGCTTCCCAAGAGTTCCCCGTCATGCCTTGCGCTTCGTAAATTAAATCTGAATATTGAATGTCTTGTTGCTTATACCCAATGGTGCTGACGTTGGCCAGGTTATTGGTAACAACATTCATTCCTTCAGATAGGCTCTTCATGCCAGTAGCGCCGATATAAAGTGAACTCATCATAAGGCTATCCTCGTGTATATGTGCCATGGAGGCAAAATTTGCCTCACACCCTATGCGCCATGGGCTACATAGATATTATTTGTCTATGCTATGCTTTTATACAAACATACAGATAGGGAAAAAGATTCCCTTTTTACGTGCTTTTACAACTGCTATAACTGTATAGCATGTTCTGTGCCAAGATACGCCTAAAAAAAGGGGCAAAAGCTTAAGCCTTTGCCCCTTGAAAATATATAAATAACTCTATGCTAATACGCGCCTTCACCGCGTAATGCTACAGGGATGGTACGCATAAGTATCCATAAATCCATCCACACAGACCAATTGGTCACATAGTATCTATCATACCAAATACGCTCTTCATAAGTGGTATTATTACGTCCGGAAATTTGCCATAAGCCTGTAATACCAGGTTTTACCTCTTGATACTCTAAATACACGTCACCATAGCGTTCAATCTCACTATCCACTATGGGCCTTGGGCCTACTAAAGTCATGGTGCCCCACAAAACGTTAAAAAGCTGAGGCAGTTCATCAAGACTGGTTTTACGTAAAAATCTTCCAGCTTTGGTTATGCGTGGATCGTGACGTAATTTTTGATTCTTTTTCCATTCACTGCGTAAATCTTCATTTTTTTCTAAGTACTCTTGCAGCACCACGTCAGCATTTTGCACCATGGTTCTAAATTTCCAAACCAAAATATGCTTACCCCCCTGCCCTATGCGCTTTTGCCTATAAAAGGCTGGGCCGGAAGAGCCTAATCTAATCCATGCTATAAGGTAGAGAAAAAGCGGAATTAATGCTATTATTCCCAAAGAAGCTAATACCACATCCATACAGCGCTTTAACCGTAAACGGCGTAAATCTGTAAGGTTTTGCCTCACCAAAAAAGCTGTGGTACGGCCTAGTACGCGAGGGCTTAACCAAAACTTTTTTATGCGTTTTACATTGGCACAAACCACGAGTATGTTTTTACAAAGTAAAGAAACTTCTTCAAACTGCGCAGATTGCTCAAAATGATTGGAGTCCTTCCTGCACCACACAAACATGGGTCTACAGTATTTTTCTTGCGCTTGCTCTATGGAAAATTTCCATGAATCATCATCAAAAGACAAATCAAGGCACTCTTCAGGACGTAAACCGCGCTCAGGGTGTTTTTCTAACTCATTCCATACATTTGCTACAACTTCTCGGCTTTGCAAGAAAACCACCGGTGTGCCCCACCATGGCTTGCGGCACAGGCGCCGACGCAAAATACCGCGCACCACCGGCACTGCTATAACACTTGCAAACCAACTAAATACTATAATAATGCGCGAATATGATACAGAAATTTGCATCATAAAGATGAAAAGTAAGATAATAAGATAAACTAAAGAAACACCCAGAAAAAGCTTTTTCACTTCCTTATGCGGCGGTGGTACTGGGGCTTCACAAGAACCTAAAATAAGATTAAAAATAGGGCCAAAACAGAGCAGTGCCCCCATTAACGTGTACAAACCTAAATCAATATCCCCCCACAAGGAACGTATCATAAGGCCCACAAACAATACCAACTGCAAAGTTAGTCCATCAGCAAGTAAGGTGATGAACGTACCCAAGCGAATGCTAAATTTTCTTTGCACCATATGCCCCCACATATTTTCCACAACGTTCCATACTCATTGGCGCTAAAGTGCATAAATTCCATTATGCTCCTCACACCCCTCAAGTTTACACCAAGGTATGTAGCTTAAGCAAGTAAACTTTAAGAAGTTATTTGCTTCGTGCTTTTAAGAAGATATTTTCTAACAATGTAAAAACCTTACATCTATGCCTTATATGGTAGGATTTTGAAGACTTGCCATAATATTAATACTTTGCTATGAACACTGCGTGTCTTAGGCTTTTTTTCTATTATCACTGTGTTTAAGGAGTTGAGGAAATCATGAAAAAATTTTTCGTTTTCGGAGTTTTAGCCTTATTACTTACTGTAGGTACGGCGCAAGCAGCACAAAAAACCTATGTAAATGGCATTGACGCCAACTACCCCCCTTTTGGCTATGTGAATGAACAAGGCAAGCCTGCCGGTTTTGACGTAGAATCCATGGATTGGATTGCCAATAAAATGGGTTTTAATGTTGAACATAAGCCCATTGCATGGGATGGTATCATTCCTGCTCTTTTAGCTAACCAAATTGACATGGTAGCTTCTGGCATGAGCATTACCGATGCGCGTAAACAAATGGTTGAATTTTCCAATCCTTACTGGGAAGTTTCTCGTGTATTTATTGTAGGTAAAGACTCTGACCTTACCCCTGCTAAGATATTAGCTGGAAAAACAAAAATCGGCATACAACGCGGTACTTCTGAAGCTAGTGATTTCCAAAAAGAAGCTAAAGAAAAGTCCTATCCTGTAGAAATTGTTTATTATGAATCTGCACCACTTATTGTGGAAGACTTATTAAATGGTCGCATTCAAGCTGGCCTTATGGATAAATTACCTGCTGATGACTCCATCAGCAAAGGTAAGGCCGTAAAAATTTCTGGTGTACACGGCAAGCCAGATAATTTTGGTGTGGCTGTTCGTAAAGACGATAACGAATTACGCACCATGATTAACGAAGGCTACAAAATGCTTATGGCTGATCCTTATTGGAAAGAACTCCAAAAGAAATACTTAGAAAAGAAATAATTTTATTACCTTCCCCTGCACAGAATATACTTTCTACGTGCAGGGGAAGGCCTTTATATTTATGGAACTATTAATAACTATATTTGAAGCTCTGCCCTACATTTTAGGTGGTAGTGTAGTCACCATAGCCAATGTGGGGATTGCTCTACTCATGGGGCTAATTTTTGGCGTGCCTTTTGCTGTTTTACAAGTGTATGGGCCGCGTACCGTAAGCCGCATTATTTCCATATACGTATGGTTTTTCCGCGGCGTACCTATTTTAGTTTTACTTTTTTTATTTTTTGGTCTTTTTGTATCACTGAAGCTTTCTGCCAACCCCTTTATTATTTCTTGTGTGGTGCTTAGCCTTACCAGCACGGCCTATCAATCGCAAATTTACCGTGGCGCCATTTTAGCTTTGCCTCAAGGTCAACTTAAAGCAGCGCGTGCCCTTGGTATGAAGGATAGCACTGCCATTCGGCACATTATTTTGCCACAAGCATTGCGTATGTCCATACCTGGCTTTGCCAACGAATTTTCTATTTTACTTAAAGACTCAGCCATTTGCTATGTACTTGGCACACAGGAAATCATGGCCAGAGCCAATTTTGTAGCCTCTCGCACTTACGAGCATCTTGCTTTTTTTGCTGTGGCTGGTGCTTTATATTTTATTATTACCATTATAGGTTTTAAGCTTTTACGTAAGCTTGAAGAACGTACCTACGTGCCCGGATACGCAGTATCATAATCATGGCAAAATACGTAGTATCCTAGTCATAAAAAGAT
>CAYJNG010000098.1:0-9172 GCA_964371505.1 uncultured Desulfovibrionaceae bacterium | reverse complement strand
CGGACTGTATGTTACTGGTTTTGGCACTGCTTTTGGTGCCGAGCCAGATGCCGAGTTTGGCGCTGCATGCGGTGCCACACGTTGCGCATTGCTTACTTGAGCACTGCTTACATGGGCACTGTGTTCAGGCGCATGGCTTTGAGTGGGGGCTAGTTGTTGCTCAGAGGTGTTTTTTTTTTCTTCGCTTGTGGCGGAAGGCATACTGGCGGCTTGTATGGGTAAAAGTCGCGGCATAAGCGTAAGATTAACGAGCAAAAGCTCCAAAGCGGCGGCAGGTTCTGGGCTGTGTATGACCTTGCGCTGAGCATCAAGGGTCATATGCCATGCAGCGTGCAAGTGAGCTGCGGAAAACTTTGCTGCAAGGTCGAGCCATGTTTGGCTTTCTTCTTCATTAAGCCCCAAGGAGGGTAAAATGGCTTGTCCGGCCTCGCGTAAAAGAAAAAGCGTGCGCCACAAATTAATGAGCTCGCGCAAGAAAAACCCAATATCAATACCTTGGTCGCTGAGCTTTTGCATAAGCTCAATGACTGCAGGGCAATTTTCTTGTGCCACAGCTTCCATAAGCGCCATAAAAAGTTCTTGCCCTGCAAGGCCAAGCACAGCACGCGTACTTTGCATGCTTAAGCTATTGTCGCCAAGAGCTAACGTTTGCCCCAGTAAAGACATGCTATCGCGCACAGAGCCATTGGCACGCCGCGCTATGGTGCGCACTGCTTGTGGGTCAAAGCTCACTTCTTCCTTAGTGAGTACGCGTGTTAAATGGGCCACAAGGCCATCTTCTGACAAACGTTTAAAAATAAAGTGCTGGCAGCGGCTCACAATGGTTATGGGGAATTTGTGCACCTCGGTGGTGGCAAAAACAAAAACCACACGTGGCGGTGGCTCTTCTAAGGTTTTGAGCAAAGCATTGAAGGCGGAGCGAGAAAGCATGTGCGCTTCGTCAATAATAAAGACTTTATAGCGCCCTTCCATGGGGGCATAGCCTATGTTTTCCCGTAAAGCGCGTGCGTCTTCTACGCTATTGTTAGAAGCACCGTCAATTTCTGTAACGTCCACATGGTTGCCCTTGGTAATCATTTGGCAATTGGCGCATTGATTACAAGGCTCAGCCGTGGGGGCTTTTTCGCAATTAAGGGCTTTGGCTAAAATACGTGCAATGGTGGTTTTGCCCACACCGCGTGTACCGCTTAAAAGGTAGGCCGGCGCCACGCGATCTTCCGCCGCTGCGCGAGAAAGCACAGTGGTTATCATATCTTGCCCTGTAACCTCAGCAAAGGTTTGGGGGCGGTAAAGTGCGGCAAGGGAAGCGTGTTTCATGGGCGTATCAATAAGAGCTTTACTACGTTTATTTAGGTAAATTATGGGGGAAGCTTTACCTTCCCCCCATAAAGTTAGATGCTATAGCGTGTTAACCAGTTTTCGTACTTGGCGTTTTGGCCCTTTACAATGGCGAAATACTCTTTTTGCAATTGTAAGGCCACGGGGCCGGCTTTACCTGCACCAATGGTACGGTTATCCACAGCGCGAATGGGGGTAAGCTCAGCAGCTGTACCGGTGAAGAAAGCCTCATCGGCTATGTATAATTCATCGCGTGTAAATTGTTGTTCTACCACAGTGTAGCCAAGGTCACGAGCAAGAGCAATAACAGACTCACGCGTAATGCCGCCCAAAATGGATGTGAGCGGTGTGGTTTTAATGATGCCATCACGCACTATGAAAATATTTTCGCCTGTGGCTTCGGATACAAAACCGTTGGTATCAAGCATGAGGGCTTCATCATAGCCATCACGCACAGCTTCCATTTTGGCAAGTACGGAGTTCACATAGTTGCCGGAGGTTTTTGCCTTGGTCATCATGGCGTTAACATGGTGACGCGTGAAAGTAGATGTTTTAATATTAATACCATTGGCGAGGGCTTCTGCGCCAAGGTAAGCGCCCCAAGGCCATACGGCAATGATGGTTTGAATGGGGTTAGACTTTGGGTGAATGCCCATTTCTCCTGCGCCCACAAAGCTTAAGGGGCGAATGTACCCTTGCGTAAGTTTGTTTACCTTAAGGGTTTCTATAATGGCATTAAAAATAGTGTCATGGCTATGAGGAATTTCAAGACCCAAAATTTTCATGGAATGGAAAAGGCGCGCCACATGTTCTTCTAAGCGGAACACCGAAGATGTTCCGTCGCTACATTCATAGGTGCGAATGCCTTCAAAAACGCCTGTGCCGTAATGCAAAGCGTGAGAAAGAACGTGTACATTTGCTTCAGCCCAAGGGACTAATTTGCCGTCAAACCAAATAAATTCTGTAGTTTGCATGGATTAACCTCATGTCGTAAAACCGTTGTTTATAAAATGCCATTACAAATAGATGCAAACAAAATATATAGGCCAAAGCGCAGATAAAGGCAAGCCTCTTGTGTTTAGACTTGGGTGGGGAGACGGTATTTTGCACAAAGGATGTTATAAAAAAGATATGTGAAGACCTTGTTTTTTGCGGCAAGTTTGGCGGCTAAAGCAGTTTTTATTGTATGGAAAAGTCCGGCTTGAAATTCCCGCACAAGCAGGATAGATTTTTCTTAGAATTTTTCCTAAATGTTTTTTGTTCGTACAAAATTTTATGAGGTGGTCATGTATATTGGTATAGATGTGGGGGGAACCCATACCGACGCTGTGCTGTGCAATGCCAAGGGTGTGCATGCCATGGTAAAGGTAAAAACGCAGCCTCACGCCATAGCTTGTTCCATACGTGAGGCTTTGGAACTTTTGCAAGGCGATGCAGGCTTGCAAGCGGTGCAACGCATTACCGTATCTACCACTTTGGGGCTCAACGCCATGGTGCAGGGCAAAGCGTCGGAGGTGGGCCTTTTCTACACCGCTGGCCCCGGCATGGACCCGCAACGTTTTTTGCAAAATTCTGTCATGGGGCGCTTTGCGCATAGGGTAGAAGGCGGGCTTGACCATCGCGGCTGTGAAGTAACCCCCTTGAACCTTAAAAGTATACCCTCCATGGTGCATGCTTGGCAAAAGCAAGGCGTTAAGCACTTTGCCGTGGCGGGCAAGTTTTCTGTACGCAATGAAGAGCATGAAAAACGCATTGCGCGCGCTTTGCAGGACTTGGGCATTGACGCTGCGCATATTACTCTTGCACACACGCTTTCTGGCCAGTTGAGCTTTCCGCGGCGCATGGCAGCGGCCTATGTGAATGCCAGTATTCAAGATGTGCAACGAGACTTTTTACACGCTGTGCAGCACATGGTAAGGGAGTTTTCGATACAAGCTCCTGTATACTTACTGAAAGCCGATGGCGGTGCCATTCCCTTAAGTTCTGCCTTGGCTCAGCCCATACACACGGTGCTTTCCGGCCCTGCTGCCAGCGTTATGGGGGCCATGGCTCTTGGCGAGGCTTCCTTAAAGGAGGCGCAAGATGCCGTACTCATTGACATGGGCGGCACCACCACAGACATAGCCTTGTACGCTACGGGGCTTCCTGTGCTTGATGCGCAAGGAATGACGTTGCATATGCCTTGCGCGGGGAAAAGCACGCCCCATGCCATGGAAAAAAAATCTGCACACCCCCATGTGGAAATGGTACACACCCCTTTACGTGCTTTGGCAACACTCTCCTTGGCTTTAGGGGGGGATTCTCCTTTTACTGTGGATATTCCAACGCAAAGCATAGTCCTTTCGCCGCACAGGCAAGGGGCGGCTATGGCCTTTGGCGGTGAGGTGCCCACGCTTGTGGATGCGCTCATGGTATTGGCAGCGCAAGGCGCCTATGCGGAGCAAGAAGGGCTTCAGAAGGCGCAACAGGCCATGCAAAGAGAAAGTTCCCTTTGTGCCGCTTTTGATACGGCGGAGCAATTGGCGCAAGCGGTGGTGCAGGTGGCCTGTGAGCAAATTTTACAAGGCATACAAAGCGTATTGCAGCGCCTAGAGGGCGAGCCCGTGTATACTTTGGCTCAACTTCTCAAAGAGCACAAATTACGGCCGCAATCTGTGTGCTTGGTGGGCGGGCCAGCGCCATTGTTGGGCCCGTGGTTGGCGCCCTTGCTACAAAAGCACCTTGGCGTGCGCCTTTTTGTGCCAAAGCACAGCGCTTGTGCCAATGCTTTGGGGGCGGCACTTACCTTACCCACGGCTCATGTGGAGTTTTTTGCAGATACTTTGCAAGGTCAATGGCGCATACCTACCTTGGATAAACAAGGCACCCTGCCGCGTGGTTTTACTTTAGAAAACGCCATAACCATGACGCAAGAAGCCTTGCAAGAAAGCTCGGCGGCCCTTGGCAGAGAGGCAGATTGTATAGATGTGGTGGAGGCAGAAAGCTTTGCCATACTGCATAGTTCGGGCCGAGGGGGTAAGGATATGCGTGTGCTTTGCCAGTGGCGCCCAGGCATTGTGGCTGCTCTTCAAAGGTATTGGGAGTAACGTATGGCCATATTGTTTCAGTGCAGAAAATACTTGCGTGTCTTTATGTGCGCAGTGTTTACGCTTGCTCTTTTGCAAAGCATGGCCTTGGGGGCAACTTCCGTGACGCAAAGCACCGGCGATGCAAGCTCAGGTATTGAAGGTGTCCCTTCCTTACCCGGCACAGAAATTACGCCGCAAGATATGCAAAAACATTTTCCGAAGCCTTTGGGCGGCAGTGCGTCGCATATGCCCTTTATGCCCGATGCGGCTCCGCTTATTCCTGCTTTGCCTTTACAGAGCACAGGCACGGGCACTGGCACGGGTGGAGGATCCCAAGAGCAAGGAGAGCAAATGGGGCAAGGAGGGCAAAGGGGGCAAAGTTCTTCTAGAGGAGAACATAACGCTTCACAGCCTAACGGGAGCTTGCAAGAAAATGCTGCAGGGGCAAGCAGCACAGGCGTGTTTTTGCCTCAAGTTCCTGCTTCTCCGCCTCCTTATGGTGTGGAGGATGCCCGTATGCGTACGCCGCAGCAAAAGGCTTTGCAAGAGCGCTTGCTACAAGCCACAGGGCAGCATGAAAATGTGGACAATGCTCAAGGGGATGAGTCTTCGCCCGCGGGTAATGCTCTTGCACGCAGTGAGCAGGTAGAAGCGGAGGGTTTCCCCCCTTTGGAGTTTATGTTGGGGCAAATGATTATGGCGGGCTTTACCGGAACAGAAGTGGAGGGCCCATCGCCCATAGTGGCACTTATTAAGGCCGGTAAGGTGGGTGGTGTTTTTTTGGAGCCCATACCGCCCAAAGAATCTAAGGCGCAAGCTCCCATGCTTGCCATGGCCCCCAGTGGTTTTTCTGCGCAGCAAAGTGCAGCCCTATTGGGGCAGGTGGGCCCTCACGGAAATATAGAATCGGCAGGGCAAGCGCGCAGGCTTATAGCCACCTTACAAAGCTATGTGCCCCCCAAGGGCTTAGCCTTATGGGTGGGGGTGGAGCAAGAGGGCGGGCAGGTGCAAACCTTGCGGAAAGACCTTGGCTTTGAAGGCTTGGCTTCAGCGGCAAGGCTTGGGCAGGGCAGTACAGAGGCAACGGAAATAGCCGCACGCCGTAGCGGCATAGAAATGGCCGGCCTTGGTATTAATTTTGTGCTTGGCCCCGCCGCCGATGTGAATATCAATCCGCTCAGTGAAGATATAGGGCGGCGTTTTCGTTCTTTTGGCAGTGATGCACAGCAAGTGGCGCAGCATGTTATGGCTTTTGGGCGCGGGCTTTTGGCAGCCAATGTGTTGCCATGCTTGCGGAACTTCCCCGGTACAGGGTCTTATGTGCGTGGCTTTACCCCAGCGCCCACAAGTATGGGCGGGCAAAGGAATATTTTGGAAACCTTGCCGGATATTTCTTACACATGGCAGCAGCATGAACTTACACCTTATAGGGAAAGTATACAGCGGGCCTTGGGTCTTGAGTATGGCGTTGGCGCGTCAGGTGCTGCTGCAGATGGCACAAAAAGCGGGCATAAAATGGTATATTTTGCCATACAACCGGCCCTTGCTTATCATCGCGTACTAGATTCTTTACGCCCTGTGCCATTTTCTTCCACGGCTCTTACGGCCATTTTACGCGGGCAATGGGCTTTTCAAGGGCTTGTGCTTTCGCAAGATTTACGAGCTTTACAGCCTTTCTTTTCTTTAGAAGACAGTGTATTGCAATCCGTACAGGCAGGGGCGGATATACTTTTTGTTACCGAACCGGTGGCTTTGGTCAATGCGGCTAATTCTCCACTGGCGGGGCTTGGGGCTTTGTCCGGCTTGCCTGGTGTGGAAAATTTGGAAGAATTAGTCGGTCTTATGGACAATGCAAAAAAAGATGCGCAGCAAGGCAATGAAGAAGCGCTTTTGCAAATGCTTATGCAAAGTGGGGCAGGCAAGTTTTTACCTAATGCCTTAAGCGCACAAGTAAAAGCTAAACCGCTCACAGGTATAGCCACAGAGGCTGAAAAAGTTTTTGCCACTTTGCTTTCCTTGGTACGTGCAGGGCGCATTTCAGAAGCAAGGGTGCGTGCATCGTGGCTGCGTATTAAAGCTGCTAAAGCATCCGTAGGTATTTTATAATAAGAAGGAAAAATATATGTCACTATTACAATGTTCTCAATGCGGAAAAGATATTTCTGCCACCCATAAAATGTGTCCCCATTGCGGTGTAAAAATCAGCTTTTGGCGTGAAGTAAAAAATGCCGTAGAAAAAAACCGCATGCGTCAAGTTTTCTTGGCTATTTTCATGGTTTTTTTATTGGCTACCACATGGTATATACGCATGAATACTGGCCTGCGTTGGCCCATGTATACCGTGGTTATTTTATGCATGCCCATAGTGCCTTGGTTGCTACAATTGGCCTATAAAAGCGCTGCCCCTGTGGAAGAAGATGCCGAAGAGCGCGCTAGTACTAGAGTAACAAAAGCACGCGGCGGCAAAGCAAGAGCTGAACAAGAGCTGGACGAACAAAAAATTTGGCGCGGTTAGGGGTAGGAGATGCAAAGGCGACAGTTTTTACGCGCATTGGGTTCTTTAGCAGCCTTTGAGGCTTTGCAAGGGCTCACAGCCGCAATACCCTTTGCATCTTTACGAACCTTGGGCGACTTAGGGCCTTTGGGCAAACTTGCTGCTCCGTATACGGGGGAATATGCGACGGCCCATGCGGCAGAGCTTGCGCCGGAAAAGAAATATGAACGCTATGTGGATCATATTTCAGCCATTCCCATTTTGGCTTTTTATCGTATACATGATACGCCGCGTTTTCCGGAAGATATTTCCACACAGCAGTTGGCAACGGTGTTTGCGCATGCGTGGGCCTTGGGCTATCGCCCTGTAAATATGAGTGATATTATGCTTGGTAGGGTGGATGCTGTGGTTGCTAAAGGTTTTAAACCTTTAGGAATTACATGCGATGGCGCCCATGCCAGTACCATTTTCTCCATGGCTTCGGCCTCCAAGGGTACCGATAGGGGGCCCTTGGGTAATGCGCAGTCTTTTGTGGAAATTTTTGCCAACTCCCTGCAAAACATAGCTTTACCAAGGGCCACCTTTTTTTTAAGCATTCCGCGTGGTAAAAAGACCAGTGGGTATTTTGGTTCTGTGATGCCGCTTAAAGATATTGCCGATGTACTGCAAGTGATGCCGCATATTGAATTTGCGTATCAGACGAAATTTTATACTTCTCTTGGCGGTGTAAACGGGCCGCTTATGCGTAAGATTGTAGAGTTTCAAATGGAAGAATTGCAAAAAGAGCGCATGCTTGAGCGTGTGATGCGCATTATGGCTTATCCCTATAGTGCAAGGCCCACCGATGCCGGCCTTATGGCTTTGCGTGATTTGCAATTTATGGGCGGCGTGCTGACGTATCCCGGCGTGGGGGAGGCGCACCATACGCAAGTGCCACAGTGCTTGTACGATGGTAAGCTTATGATGGATTCCTTCCATGTGCCACGGGTGGTGGTGGGCTCGCATGTGTATGCACCGGGTACAAAACCTGTTAAGAATCCCCCCACGGACCCTGTGGAAGATTTTACCAAGGATGTGGTGAAGGCCATACCCAAGGTGTATGTGAGCAGAGGGTAAATGAGAAGGGGAAAGAATCTTTCGTGGCGGTCACAAAAGCTCTTTCCCCAGAAGTTTTAGGTAAAATTTAAAAGCAGAAATAGTAACTGGTTAGGCGCCGCGTTGCATTTGCTGTAAGCGGGCTACACGCTCTTCAATGGGAGGGTGTGTGCTAAACAGATTACTTAAGCCACCGCCAAAAAGTGGCGAAACAATAAACATTTGCTCGGTGCTGGCATTGCCCCTCTGCATGGGGATTTGCTTGCTGTAATTTTGTAATTTGTGCAAGGCACCTGCTAAGGCCAAGGGGTCTCCACTAATGCGTGCGCCTGTGTCGTCGGCTAAGTACTCGCGCGAGCGAGAGATGGCCATTTGAATGAGCATGGCGGCAATGGGGGCCAATATGGCCATGAGTAAACCACTTAGTAAGCCGCCGCCGCTGTTTTCTTCATCGCTACGGCCCATGCCAAATATGGCAGCAAATTGCATCATATTGGCTATGGATACAATGGCAGAGCCCAATACGCCGGCCACCGTTTGAATAAGAATATCTCTATTGGCAATATGCCCAATTTCGTGGGCAATGACGCCGCGCAACTCTTGCTGCGTTAACAGGTGCATAATACCTTCTGTGACGGCCACGACGCCGTGTTCTGGGTCGCGCCCTGTGGCGAAAGCATTGGGAGCTTGCTCTGGGATAATGCATACGCGTGGCTTGGGTATACCGGCGCGAGCTGCAAGCTCTTCTACCATATGGTGCAGAGCTGGGGCATCACTGGGTGAAAGCTCACGCGCTCCGTACATTTTAAGTACAATTTTGTCTGAGTACCAATAAGACCCAAGGTTCATAATAAGGGCTAAAGCAAAGGCAATAATAATACCTGCCTTACCGCCAAGGGCGCCGCCTAAGACAATAATTAAGCCCGAAAGTAGGCCTAAAAGCAAAAAGGTTTTTATTTGACTGGTCATATGATCTCCTATTATTGGTATAAAATAAGCGCTATTTTTTGTTTGGCTATGGGCTAAGAGTAAAAATAGCTAAACGCTAGGTCTTTGTAAATAGGGCACTCTAGTAAAGTGTGTTTATAGTCTTTTTTACGTGTACTGAATGTATGTGTGCAGTATTTAATATGTCTTGCATTGCGACAGGCTCTTTCGTATACTTCATGTGAAAATA
>CAYJNG010000097.1:0-9258 GCA_964371505.1 uncultured Desulfovibrionaceae bacterium | reverse complement strand
GGAAGGGGAAGCTTTTGGGCTTTGGCAAAAGTTCCCCTTCCCCCCTCAAAAAAATTATTTTACACTGTCAATATTACTATCTTTCACTATGTAAACGGGTCTTTTCTTCACTTCAGAGTAAATTTTAGAAACGTATTCGCTTAAAATTCCGACGCAAAAAAGCTGAATGCCGCCCAAGAAGGTGATAATGCATATGAGTGTGGGATAACCGGCCACCACTTCACCCCAGAGCAGGGTTTTGAGCACCACATAAATGATGAAGAGGAAGGAAAAAAAGCAAATGGCTAGCCCCAAAAAGGAAGCAAGGTGCAAAGGGGCTGTGGAAAAGGCAAAAATACCCTCAAAGGAATACTTAAGCAGGCTCCAAAAAGACCATGAAGTCTCTCCTGCCACACGTTCCACATTTTTGTATTCAAGCCAATGCGTATCATACCCTACAAAGCTAAAAAGTCCTTTAGAGAAGCGATTATACTCACGAAATTCCAGTATGGAGTTGACCATTTGCTTTGTCATGAGGCGAAAATCACGCGCACCGTTGACAATATGCGTTTTAGAAAATTTATTGATGATGGTATAAAATTGGTTGGCAAAGAAAGAGCGTAAGGGCGGTTCGCCTTCACGCGTGAAGCGCCGCGCTGCCACGCAATCGCATTTCTTTTCTTGTAATATGGCATACATTTCTATGACCATTTCCAAAGGGTCTTGTAAGTCCGCATCCACAATGGCGGCATAATCTCCTTCAGCATGCTCAAGTCCGGCCAATATGGCGGCCTCCTTGCCAAAATTACGCGAAAATGAAAGGTATTTAACGCAAGCATCTTGCTGTGCAAGCTGTTTAATTACAAGAAGCGTGTCGTCTTTGGAACCATCATTAACGCAGATAAGCTCAAAGGTGACTTGTTCTTTCATGCTTTGCACCAGCTGTAAAAAAGAGGCATAAAAAAGAGGAAGGGATTTCTCTTCATTATAGCAAGGTACAATAAGACTGATTTTTTCCAGCATGAAAGCATCTCCTGCAGGTTGTATTTTGTGGCGTGTGCCACCGTGTAGGATTGAAAAGTATTAGCTTAAAAGCATTTTCATATGAGCGTAAGCTTTACTGGTGGCCATACGCCCGCGTGAAGTTCGTTTTAAAAAACCGCATTGAACCAGATAGGGTTCGTAAATATCTTCAATGGTGCGCACTTCTTCAGAGCAAGCCACAGCTAAGGTTTTTATACCCACAGGCCCGCCGTCATAAATTTTGATAAGCACTTCTAAAAGTTTTCTGTCCATTTGTTCAAGGCCATGCTTATCCACATCCATGCGCTCCATGGCTGCAGCTGCTTGGGGCTCCGTTATGCCATGCTCCCCTTGCATGAGGGCAAAGTCTCGCACGCGGCGTAAAAGTCTGTTGGCTATGCGCGGTGTTCCGCGAGAGCGTCGCCCTATTTCTAAGGCGCCGCCACCATCTATGGTAATGCCCAAAATGTGGGCCGTGCGTGTAACAATGCGTGCCAGCTCTTCGGGTGAATAAAATTCTAAGCGGGTCACAATGCCAAAGCGGTCGCGTAAGGGCGAAGAAAGCATGCCCATGCGTGTGGTAGCGCCCACTAAGGTGAAGGGTTCAAGGTCAATTTTTACCGTACGTGCTGCGGGGCCTTGGCCTATGATAAGATCCAGCTTAAAATCTTCCATGGCAGGGTAGAGCACTTCTTCCACCGCAATGGGCATGCGGTGAATTTCATCCACAAAAAGAATATCGTGACGGGAAAGATTGGTGAGTATGGCGGCTAAATCGCCACTGCGCTCCAGCACAGGGCCAGAGGTGCACACAATATTTACGCCCATCTCAGCAGCAATAATTTGTGCCAGTGTGGTTTTTCCAAGGCCAGGATTACCGCAAAACAGCGTATGGTCCAGTGCTTTATTACGCTCTTTGGCAGCGCCAAGATACACGCGCATATTGGCGCGTAATTCTTCTTGCCCTATAAAGTCATCTAAGGAGCGCGGGCGAACGCATTCGTCAGCGCCATTATCATGAATGGGAGGCTCAGCTTGCATACGTGAAGAGGGGATATGGCTCATGTTTTACCTTGCATTGGCTTTGGCTAAAGCTTTGAGTACAGCGCGTAAAGCGCCGGAAACGTCTAAATCCGGCTCGTCCAAGAGGACTTTTTTGGCTATGGGGGCTGTTTCTTCTTCGCCATAACCAAGGTTGCTCAAGCCGTCCAGCACATCGCGTAAAATGGAACCTGCCGAAGGCAGACCGCCGCCAAGGGTGGGCATGGAGTCCATTTTAAGCTTGTATTTAAGTTCCAGAAAAATATGCTGTCCTGTTTTCTTACCAATGCCGGAAACACGGGTAAGAGCCACCATATCATCTTCCAGCACCATGCGGCGCAAATCGTCGGGCCTATACAAAGAAAGTATGGCAAGGGCCGTACGCGCGCCCACCTTGGAAATGCTCACAAGGACTTCAAACGTTTGCCTTTCGTCCCATGTTTCAAAGCCAAAAAGTTCTTGCGAGTCTTCCCGCACTTGAAAAGAGGTAAAAAAAGTAACAAATTCGCCCTTAGCAGGTAGATGGCTTAGGGTGTGGTTGGGCAAGGCCACGGCATAGCCAAGACCGCTATCAGTAATAATAAGGCAATTGCTGCCCCATAATTCACCCACTCTTCCTTCAATACGCGCAATCATATTACCCTCCTATGGAGACCATTTTCTTTTTTGCCACGGCGCGGGCATTGCGCGCTTTGAGCAAAGCTTCCCCAAGGGGCTTATTCACAATGGCTTCTTTTAACACATCACAAATTTTTTCTTCAAGACATGTTTGCCTTTCCTGCTCATGGGTATATTGACACAAAGCAGGGTCGCGCAAAATATCTCGCAAGCTATGCTCTGTATCGGCAAAAAGGCAGGTGCGCAATTGTCCGTCGGAGGTTACTCGCAAGCGATTGCACGAATGGCAAAAATGGTTGCTCATGGCAGAAATAACGCCAAGGCGTCCTAGGCCGCCTTCCAAGGTGTATAAACGCGCCGGCCCTTGATGTTTGTGTTCGGCATGTTCCTTAGGGATGGGGGAATTATCGGCGCGGCTTTTGGCTTTTTGCTTAGAAAAATCCAAGGGGCTTAGGGAGGCGAAGGTCTCTGCTTTGGCTAAAATTTCTTCTGCCGGCAAATACAGTGCATCGCTCCATAGGGTATTTTCTCCCATGGGCATAAACTCAATAAAACGCACATCCACACGGTGTTCCATGGCAAAGCGCACAAAGTGCTCCATTTCCACATCGGTGGTACCGCGCATGGCCACAGCATTAATTTTTACCCGTATGCCCTCATCCAACAGGGCTTTGATGGTGAGCAGTACCTCATCCAGCATATCCCTGCCGGTAATTCTGGCAAAAGTTTCGCGGTTAAAAGAATCTAGCGAAATATTGATGGCGCGTATACCAAGCTTACGTAATGTGGCCACATGGGGGCGCACTAAAGTAGCATTGGTGGTTATGCGTAAATCTAGCTGGGGGTGCTTTTCATGCAAGGTGGTAAGAAAATCCATAAAGCCCCTACGGATGAAGGGCTCACCGCCCGTGAGGCGGATTTTTTGAATACCCATGCGCAAGGATGCCGCCACAATGGTCAGCATCTCTTCATAGCGCAATATGGACGCATGAGGGATGAAATTATCTTCCACCCCGCTGCGACAATAGGAACACGTAAAATTACAGTGATCCGTTACCGAAAGGCGCAAGTAGCGCGCCACGCGTCCATGTTCATCAGAAAGTAAGGCTTTAGTCACGCTCGTATCCGGGAAGTAAAAGGGAAGATGCGCCCGATTGGCCCTGTCCTTTAGGACAGTTTTTTTGTAAGTAACAAATTTCGCAGGCGCCCTTGAAGGGGAAGTGTGTTACCACAGCAAAGCGACGAGAAAGACTTGGGCCTTCATCTTTATAAGGCATGCCAAGCTCTTCTAAGGCGGCGTGCAAGGTGTCTGTTGGGCGCGGTGCAGGTGCACAGCCGGCGCTTTCCACATCGGGCAATAAATCGTGCACAGCAGCCATGCATAGGGTTTGGGCTAAAGCGTTGTCAGAGTAGGCTTGCGAAGCAGAATCTGCCCAAGCCGCATCAATGCTTTCTTCCACCGACTCAGGAAGCCAAACCACAAGATATTTTACTTTGCCGGTATCTACGGTGTAAACTTGTAATTCTTCTTTCCATGCTTCCCAAAGGTTCATAAAGCGCTCAAACATTTGCCCGCCAATACGTGTTTCTTGGCTATTGCGCATGATGAGCTCTAAATCGAAGTAGGGATTAGCGGTGATTTTTTCAAGGGTATAGCTATTCATATTTTTTCCTAAAATGTGTTCAAAATGTTGTCTACTGCCATAAAGAAGATTATATAGTAAGCAGCAGACCGTTTTTGGTGTTAAGAGGGTAAAACTTGCCAACAAGTTGGGCAAAAAGGGGTAGCTCCCTGCACTTTGCCTGCTTCTTTTTGGCGCATATATAGACGCGCGTCAAGAAAAGATGGAAAAATATAAGCATAAAATGCGCTAAGGCAAGAATAACACTTGATTAAAAGTGTACTCTCTCGTATTTCCCATGGGGAGGGTAGTGTATGCGAACACGTGAAGATGTTTACTCCATAGAAGCCAGAATTAACCCACGGGTGCAAATGATTTATATAAAGCCCCCGTATACTTCTCATTTAGAGGATGCAAAGTTGCTATCGGCTGATTCTGTGCAGGCTTCGCAAGAAACAAAAGCGCGCGAAGCCATGCTGGAAAATAGCATGGTAAAGCAAAATACGCCCTTTTCTGTAGATGCTCCTTTACCTGAACAATTTACAGGGCGCATAGTGACCACGCAAGGCTAACAGAAAGAAGGAACAAACATGAGCCATGATAAACTTTTCCCCGCACGCATACGTTATGAATATTGCGAAAAGCCCAATACGCAATTAGAGGTGGCGCATGGTGTTTGGGGCGGGGTGAACCCGCATGGGGAAATTGAATTAAATTTTTATTCAGAAAGTGATGCTATGCCCTCTTTTTCAGAGCGCGCCGTGGGGCCAGACGGAACCCTTGGCCCTGAGCTTGGTACAGAGAGTGATGTGCGCTGTGTAAAGCGTACCGTGCACACAAAATTATTACTGAACCCTCGTGCGGCCTATTCCATATTTGAATGGCTGGCAGAAAAACTTGAAAGCGTTGAAGCGGACGAAGCAATCCTTTTTATGGATGATGACACAGGAACAGAGCAATAAATGCAACAGACTTTTCATATTATGACCTTTGGTTGCCAGATGAATTTTAACGATTCGGCCTGGCTTGAGCGTGCCCTTACTGAGCGAGGTTTTGTAAAAACAGACCTTCAAGATGCCACTGTGGTAATTGTAAATACGTGTTCTGTGCGGGAAAAGCCAGAGCAAAAGGTGTATAATACCTTACGTAAAATTAAACACGAAACACGCCATACCAAAGGGGCTTTTGCCGTGGTGGCAGGCTGTGTGGCGCAGCAAATTGGTGCAGGTTTTTTTGAAAAGTTTCCACAAGTGCGCCTTGTAACTGGCGGTGATGGCATAAAGGATATTCCATCCAGTATCACCAAGCTTTTTGCTGAGCCTAAGGTGCGCATTTCCTTGGTGGATTTTTCTGAAAACTATCCCGAGCGTGACGCAGCTTTAGGGGAAAACGCATCGCCATTGGCCTATGTAAATATTATGCAAGGCTGTGATAATTATTGTGCTTATTGCATTGTGCCTTATACGCGCGGGCCGCAAAAGTCGCGTGCTACGCAGGCAGTGGTAGAAGAATGTCAAAGCCTTTTAGCCCACGGCACACGCGAAATTTGCCTGCTTGGCCAAAACGTAAACTCCTTTGGGCAAGATAGCGCAGGCGATGGTACCAGCTTTGCCGAGCTTTTGTATAAGCTTGCTGCCTTACCGGGGCTTGAGCGTTTACGTTTTATGACACCGCACCCCAAGGATTTTTCGCCGCAAGTAATACGTGCTTTTGGCGAGCTTGAAAATTTGTGCCCTCACGTGCACTTACCTTTGCAAGCTGGGTCGGATGCCGTATTGTCGGCCATGGGGCGTAAATATACCAGTGCGCATTTTTTGTACCTTGTGGAAGAGCTGCGCAAGGTTCGGCCTGAAATAAGTTTCTCATCAGATATTATTGTGGGCTTTCCCGGTGAAAGCGAAGAAGATTTTTTGCAAACGCTAGACATGCTCGAAAAGGTGAATTTTCGCGCCTCTTTTTCCTTTTGTTACTCCGACCGTCCCGGCACCAAAGCTTCTGAAATGCCCATAAAAGTGGCGCAAGAAGAAATGCTGGAGCGTTTGCACCGCCTACAAGAAAAGCAAGATGAACTTACGGCCCTTTGGCTTAAACAGCGTGAAGGAGAAAAAACAATCGTTTTACTGGAAGATGTGAGTAAAAAATCAGAAGGTGCCGAGGGACATGTCTTTTGGCAAGGAAGAGATCCTCATGGTGTCACGGTAAACGTTTCTTTGCCGCAAGGTCTTGGTAAAGCAGGGCTTTTGCTGCCTGTAAGCATTGTAACAGCCAAAAGGCACACCCTTGTGGGTGAACAGGTAGGTGATGTATGGTAAATATGCGTATTCTTGGCCTTAGTGTGGATAGCACGGCCAAAACTCCCATTTTGTTATTGCAAGAAGAAGGTAATATGCGCATTTTGCCCATTTGGATTGGCTCCATGGAAGCCATGAGCATATCCCTTGCTTTAAGTGGGCAATCTGTGCCGCGCCCCTTGACCCATGATTTATTGCTGTCCATGCTCTCACATTTGCAGGGTAGCATAGAATCCATTGAGATTATAAATTTTGTCAAGGGAACCTTTTATGCCGATGTGGTTATTCGCAGTGGCGATACTGTGCACAGAATTGATTGCCGCCCTTCCGATGGTATAACCTTGGCCATCAAGTTAGCTTTGCCCATTTATGTGCACCCCGAAGTTCTGGAAAATGCTTTACATGCTGAGCAAAAGCAAGATGCGGCAAGCTTTCAGACGGATAAGCCCGAAGAAGACGTAAATTCCATGCTGCGCCAGCAAATGCTTATGAAAGAACTTTTTCAAGCCGAAGAACAAAACAGTACGGGCAGAGAATCTCGTCTTGTCTTGGATAAAAACACAGGCAAAATGGTGCAAAAAAAACCTTGGTCTCCCCCGCAAGAGGAAGGCTCCGCCAAGTCCATAGTCATTGAAGGGAAGATACGAATTCCTAAAAAGAGCGTGGATGAAACGAAAGAAGCTGAAGAAAATACTAAAGTTACCTTACCCACACGGCAAAGGCCACGTGTACAGCATATTACCATAACTCCACAACCCAAGGCGCAAGTAAAAACCTTGCTTGACGCTTCGTCTTTGCAAGAAGGCGATAAAGATGTGGAGGCCCTTTTGCGTGCCATGGAGCCGCCTTCTTCTAAGCCTATGTAATGTGGGTGCGTTTTTTTGCTTGCCTAGTGGTGACGCTGTCCTATATGCTTATTTTAGGCATGTAAGACTGCGCTATATGTATAAGTAATGTATATAAATCCACGATGCGTGGTTAAAATACGTATTTTCATGCAAATCTAAGTATGTTTCTCTTAAAAATGAGTGTAACTTGACATAGGACGGATGTGCTGTGCCAAAAATGTCCCCCACCCCTCCTCGTGTAGGAGAAGCTTCCTCAAAACCTTTGGGCGGCGTGTTTTCGCCTAAAGCGCAATATCCTGGTACCAATTATGCGAAGGTGCTTTCAACTAGCAGATCTTCACAAGAATTGCCACCGCCTACACCTGCGCCCGCTGAACGGCAGGAAAAAAAAATTATTCGCTCTAGGCCCGAACCTCAATTTACTCAGCCGCACCCTTTCACTTCTTCATTACTTCTTGTGGACACAGAAGATAATGCCCGCATGGATAAAAATGCTTTACGTGAGGCTGGGGTAAAGCATGTTCAGGTGCTCACTTCCGGCTTGTTGGCGGCTCGCTATCTTTCACTGCAAGCCCAGTCGGCAGATAATGCACAGCATGTGGATATTATTATTTGTCATCCGCGCCTTGAGGATATGTCAGCCTTGCAATGGATGGAGCTTATTCGTTTGCATCCTTTATTAACGCGCTTGCCTGTGTTGTGCATCACGGGCAGTGCTCATGAAGCGCAGCTTTTGGGCCATATGATAGGGGGCTTTGATGATATTATCATGCGCCCTTATTCGCACCACGACTTACACCGTGCTTTGCATATGGTGGAAGATGTTTATGATCCTGAAAGCCGTGCACAGGCTCCGGAATCTGCTGACGCATTTTTTGCTTTGCTTAAGCAATTGGAAGGCTACCAAGGGGAAGGGGCCAAGGCAGAAATGAATTTTCGTGAAGGCTTGCGTCATCTTAAAGAAAAATCGTGGGATGCGGCCATTCAAGTTTTAATGCGTGCTCTTTACTATAAAGCTTTGAAGGGTGAAGCAGAGTATGCCCTCGCGGCGGCATGGCAGGGAAAGCAGAACAGTGACAAATACAGTTACTATTTAAGCGAAGCTTGTTTAACCTTTGTACGCACACAGCAATGGGCGCGCGCTCGCCTTGCTTACACGCAGCTTTTACGTGTTATGCCCGATGCGGAAAATCCTTTTATACGAATGGCAGAAAATCATGTGCGGGCGAAAAATTATCGTGACGCAGCAGGAACCTTGGTTCTTGGTCTTGAGCTTGGTAATGCCCATGACGTTGTGCAACGCATAGCGCGCGCTTGTTTATATACAGAAAATCCTCCCTTTACTTTAACGCAAATTCAAAAAGCCTTCACGGCAGAAGAGCTACTGCCCTTGGTGCAGGCTTTACCTGCAGCCTTGCAGCAGCAAAGCGAAACCTATGAAACGCAGATGCAGCAAAGGCGTAAGGAGCATGCAGCGCTGAAGCAGCAAGCGCAGGATATGCCCATGCAAGGCCCTGTGCTAACTTTGCAGCGCAAAGAAAAAGAGGCCAAGCTAGAAGCTGAGCAAGCAAAAGTGTATGATGCAGCTTCTTATACAGGGAATACTGGGGATATGTCGGGTGTTATTCCCGGAGCGCCCACGCTTATAGATGAAGAAAAAGCGCAGGCTGGTGCTACGAATCCAAAGAGTACTGAGGGGGTACTTGCTCCTTTAGGTGAAGAGGATATGGGCACAGATTTATTTTCTAGTTTTCCACGGCTAAATGAAATGGCCGCTGTGGTGAAAGTTACTTGGAAGCTTATGAAAGGAAAGTAGAGGTTAAAGGGGGTAGGGGG
>CAYJNG010000096.1:2451-9431 GCA_964371505.1 uncultured Desulfovibrionaceae bacterium | reverse complement strand
AAAATATATTTTTTGAGGTTTTCATCGAAAAAATAAGTAAACTTTTAAATTATAGTGTTTGTCATTAGTCTGAGGCGTAGCTTTGCTTCGCCGTTACATGATTGATTTTTGTGTCTTTACCTCTGCACACGTTGTTTTACATTTCGAACAAATTTTCAAATTTTAGACAAAAACTATATTTGAAAATAATTGTGCAGAGGTCTCATTTAAGGAGGAAAAAGCTTGAGATGTTCAATCAAACTTTTTCTTCCTCTTCTTTATCCTCGCCGCCCTTGTAAGCACTTTTTACAAAAAATCATTGTGAAAAATCCCTCTTTTATTTTCTTGACCTCCAAGCTCGCTCTCTAGTATAAGGGGCTATTAAATCACTTATAAACACATCTAATCGAGGATATTATGCGTAAAGCATCTTGTGGTATAACTCCCGAAGGCTGGCCTTGTATTGCCCTATGCGCCTTTACAGCCTTAGTCTTTGCTTTCTTTTGTTGGCCCATGGCTGTGGTTTTTGTTATTTTAACATGGTTTTCTGCCCATTTTTTCCGTGACCCTGAGCGCGTAGTACCGCAAGAAGCCCACATTGCCGTTAGCCCTGCCGATGGTAAAATCATCCGCATCGACAGACGCGATGACCCCATTACTGGCGAAAACAAAATGTGCATTTGCATTTTCATGAATGTTTTTAGCGTGCATGTGAACCGTGCCCCTGTGCAAGGCCAAGTAACAGATATTCAATACCATGCAGGGAAATTCTTTAATGCCGCGTGGGATAAGGCCGCCACAGACAATGAACGCTGCGCCTATGCTTTGCGCGATGCTCAAGACCAAGAGTGGGCCATGGTACAAATTGCCGGCCTTATTGCAAGGCGTATTGTTTGCCGTACCGATATACACGATTCTTTAGAGCGCGGTGAGCGTTTTGGCATGATTCGTTTTGGCTCACGAGTTGACCTTTATATCCCTGAAGGGTATATTCCAGCTGTAACTGTGGGCGAACAAGTTTTCGCCGGACAAAGCATTGTAGCTCGTAAAGCGCAAGATTAACAACATATAGGATAGAGCATGGAAGCCCAAAAGCCAAGACGTAAAGGAGTATACTTACTCCCCAACTTAATCACCTCCTTAAGCCTTTTCTCCGGCTTTATGGCTATTATTTGGGCTTCTGCTGGACGCTTTGAAGATGCTGCCTATGCCATCTTATTTTCTGCCCTCATGGACGGACTTGATGGCAAAGTGGCCAGACTTACCAATACTGCTAGCGAATTTGGCATTCAATACGATTCCTTATCTGACTTAGTGGCCTTTGGCGTGGCTCCTTCTTTGCTCATGTGGCATTGGCAATTACAAGCCTACGGGCGCTTTGGTGTGGCCATATGCTTTATTTTCACCGCTTGTGCTGCTTTGCGCCTTGCGCGCTTTAATGTGTCCACAGCGGTAACCAACAAAAAGTTTTTCATAGGCTTACCATCTCCTGCGGCAGGCTGCGGGGTGGTAAGCTTTGTCTTTTTCGCAAGTTATATTCCTGAAGCCATTGCAGGGGTTATAGCACCTCTTGCCTTAGCCATTACCTTACTTATGGGTATGCTTATGGTAAGCCGTGTGCGCTACTATTCTTTTAAAGAATACGCTTTTTTGCGCGCGCACCCCTTTAGCTCCATGGTAACGCTTATTTTATTACTTGCGCTTATAGCTTCTCAGCCTAAGATTATCGGTTTCTTGGTGGCTGTGGGCTATATTGTGGCCGGACTTGTGTATACTTATATTATTCTTCCCCGTCGCAATCGCGAGCTACTAAGTAGCCCATCGCTACAAGATGACTAATTACGTCATGGGCTCTTACGGTTGCTACTGTCTATCGAAACTCTTCGTTACATCACCAAAATTAAGGGCCCTATAGGGCCTCATGGTTTGCTATATGCTGTGGAGCCATACGTAATGGAAAGAGTAAGGGACACATTTACAATATATGAACCTAGGCTGCGTGCCTAATACAAACCAATAACGAGGCATTTAATGAGTAATCGTGTATATTTTTTTGATACAACCTTACGCGATGGAGAACAATCTCCCGGCGCCACCATGAACTTGGCAGAAAAATTACGCTTGGCAAGACAATTGGAAATACTCGGCGTAGATATCATGGAAGCAGGTTTTCCCGCATCCAGCCAAGGAGATTTTGAAGCCGTGCAAGCCATTGCTTCACAAACCCGCAATGTACAAGTGGCTGGTTTGTGCCGCGCCCTTCCTAAAGATATTGACCGCTGCTGGGAAGCCATTAAAGAAGCAGAAGCTCCTCGTATTCACACCTTCCTCTCCACCTCCGACTTGCACATGAAGTTTAAATTACGCAAAGAACCAGATGCTGTGCTTGCCATGGCAGTAGAAGGGGTAAAACGCGCCGCTTCCTACACCTCCAATGTGGAATTTTCTTGCGAAGACGCTTCACGCTCCAACAGAGATTTTTTATGCCGCGTTACCGAGGCGGTTATTAATGCCGGTGCACGCATTATTAACTTACCAGATACCGTAGGCTATGCCATGCCCGAAGAATATGCCGATATGGTGCGCTACGTCATTGAAAATACCCCCAATAGCGATAAGGCCATTTTTAGCGTACATGCGCACAATGACCTTGGCGTAGGCGTAGCTAGCTCCTTGGCGGCTTTACGCGCCGGCGCTCGTCAGGTGGAGGTAACTCTTGGCGGCATTGGTGAGCGAGCAGGCAATGCCGCTTTAGAAGAAATTGCCATGGCCTTACGCGTGCGCAAAGACTATTACGGCCTTGAGTGCAATATTAACACAGAACAACTCTACCCTTCTTGCCGCATGCTAGCCATGACCATTGGCGTACCCATTCCGCCCAATAAAGCCATTACCGGCGGCAATGCCTTTGCCCATGAATCCGGCATTCACCAAGACGGCATGCTCAAAAACCGTGAAACTTACGAAATTATGACCCCTGAGTCCGTGGGCCGCGCCACTAGCGACCTTGTGCTTGGTAAGCACTCCGGACGCAATGCGGTGAAAAGTAAGTTGGAAAGCCTTGGGTATTCCTTAAATGAAGAGCAGGTGGACCAAGTGTTCAATGCTGTGAAAAACTTGGCCGACATGAAAAAAACCATTCATGATGAAGACGTGGTGGCCTTAGTTTTGGAAGAAATTTACCGTATCCCCGACCGTTACCGCCTCATACACGCCAGCATCAACTCTTCCTCCACACAAGACATCCCCCCCACGGCGGCGGTGGTGCTTGAAGTGGACGGCGTAGAGAAGCGCGGTGCCGGTTTTGGTGTAGGCCCTGTAGATGCTCTCTTTAACACCATTAGCGATATCATAGGCAGAAAGCCTGAGTTACAGCAATATGTGGTCAACGGCATCACCGGTGGTACCGATGCGCAAGGTGAAGTAACCGTGCGCATGTGCGATACGGCTTCAAATATTTGTGCGGTGGGTCGCGGTGCTCACCCAGACATCACCGTAGCCTCGGCTAGAGCTTACGTGAATGCTTTAAACCGCTTGACCAAAAAAGAACGCGATTGCAATTAAAGGAAGAAAACATGGCACACACATTAGCGCAGAAAATTTTACAAAAACACACCGAGCAAGAAATCACCTCGGTGGGACAAATTGTACGTTGCAAACTATCCTTGGTTCTTGCCAACGATATCACAGCCCCTCTTGCCATTAAATCCTTTGAAGGTATGGGCGCCAAAAAAGTATTTGATAAGGACAAAGTGGTTTTTGTTATGGATCACTTTACCCCGCCCAAGGATATTGAATCTGCCAACCAAGTGCTAGTTTCGCGCAAGTTTGCTGCAGAGCAAGGCTTAACCCATTATTACGAAGGTGGCGACGCCGGCGTTGAGCACGCTCTTTTGCCAGAGCTTGGCCTTGTGGGTGCCGGAGATATTGTCATCGGTGCCGATAGCCACACCTGCACTTATGGCGGCGTGGGCGCTTTTGCCACTGGCCTTGGCTCCACAGATATTGCCGGCGGCATGGCCCTTGGTGAAACATGGTTTAAAGTGCCCCCCTCCATTCGCGTATCGTATTCTGGTACCATGCCCAAATACATGCGCGCCAAGGATCTTATCCTCATGCTTATCGGCAAGATAGGTGTGGACGGCGCCCTTTATCGCGCTTTAGAATTTGACGGTGCTGTCATCGACGCGCTGGACATTGAAGGCCGCCTCACCATGGCTAATATGGCCATTGAAGCCGGCGGTAAAGTGGGTCTTTTTGCTGTAGATGATGCCACCATTGCTTATGGCAATGCGCACCATCGCCCAAACCAACAAAAACTTGCCGCCGATGCCGGTGCAGAATACGAAAGCCATGTACACTTTGACGTGACTGACCTTGCCCCTGTGGTGGCCTGTCCGCACATTCCTGACAATGTAAAGCCCGTTACGGAAGTGAAAGATGTAGCCATCCAGCAAGTTATCATCGGCTCCTGTACCAATGGACGCATTAGCGATATGCGCGACGCTGCCGAAATTCTCAAGGGCCGCAAAGTGGATAAATCTGTACGCTGTATTGTTATCCCCGCCACGCCCAGCGTATGGAAGCAAAGCATGCAAGAAGGCCTTTTTGATATCTTTACCGATGCCGGTTGCATCATCAGCCCTCCCACCTGTGGCCCCTGTCTTGGTGGTTATATGGGTATTTTGGGCGATGGAGAACGCGCCGTGGCCACCACCAACCGTAACTTTAAAGGACGCATGGGGAGCTTACAATCTGAAGTTTACCTTGCAAGCCCCCTCGTAGCCGCTGCCTCCGCTGTGGCCGGTGTGGTGTGCGATCCTAATAAGTTATAGGATTGGAGTTTTATATTGTTTTATTTTTGAGGGGAATTTTCTGGAGAAATTAAAAAAAAACTTCTCCCCCCCCTCAAAAAAATCCATGGCGGCAAGGTCTTGTCTTTGTGATAAACATAAGGGTGCAATGGAATTTGTTTGATTATAATTAAGGAAAAATATATGAAATTTCACGGAAAAGTACATAAAGTTGGCGAGCATATCGATACAGATGCCATCATTCCGGCACGTTTTTTAGTTACGGCAGATAGCGCTGTACTTGGCGAAAACTGCATGGAAGGCCTTGAGCCTGGCTGGGTGAAGCGCGTGCAAGCCGGTGATATTATGGTAGCAGAACGCAACTTTGGTTGCGGATCCTCACGTGAGCATGCTCCCCTCGCCATTTTGGGCGCTGGCATGAAGGTGGTCGTGGGTCACAGTTTTGCTCGTATCTTTTATCGCAACGCTTTTAACATGGGCCTTATGCTCATGGAAATTGGCGACGACGTGAGCAAAATTAACGATGGCGATGAGCTGGATGTGGACGCAACCACAGGTATTATCACCAACGTAACCACGGGTGCCATCATTCAATGTCCACCGCTATCTGAGGCCATGGCTGAGCTTGTGGCTTGTGGTGGGTTGGTTAACTATGTGAAAGAAAAATTAGCTTAACAAAGCGTCCAAAAAGTGCCACATGCGGCGTCAGACGTATTTTTTGCTCCAGTTACGTATGCTTTAATACGCGCCTTCCGCAAAAAAAACGTCTTCCTAGCATCTGACACTTTTTGGACACTTTGTAAGACTATAGTATACTACTATTTCTGGAGGAGGAGAAATCATTTTGTAAAATTTCTCCGCCCCACCTCTCTTAAAAAACTATAGCGCATAATATTTAGCTTTTTATGCGATATATCATGGTGCATACCCTTTATAAAGTTGTGTGCGGCGAGATATGGCATACAAAGAAATAGCACTGTCGCCAATAAAAGTTTTTGGAAAAAGGAGGGGGTATGGGGGAGGAAAAAAACCTTTTTTCAAAAAGGTTTTTTTCCTCCCCCATAGAATATATTAATAAAAAAAGGAACATCCCATGAAAAAGCATATTTGCGTATTACCGGGCGATGGTATTGGCCCTGAGATTGTGGCTGAAGCCAAGAAGGTATTAGACGCTGTGGCAGAAAAATTTGGCCACGACTTTACCTATGAATACGCCAACATTGGCGGTGCAGCCATTGACGCGCAGGGCGTGCCCTTACCAGACAGTACCCTTGAAGCCTGCCGTAAAGCAGACGCTGTATTTTTGGGCGCTGTGGGTGGCCCCAAGTGGGATAAAATTGAAAAAAGCATTCGCCCTGAAAAAGGCCTCTTAGCCATACGCAAGGGCCTTGGCCTCTTTGCCAACTTACGCCCTGCCACACTTTTCCCTGAGCTTGCAGGAGCTTGCCTTTTGCGTGCCGACATTGCCGCCAAAGGCCTTGACCTCATCGTTATTCGTGAACTCACAGGCGATATTTACTTTGGCGAGCCACGCGCCATTGAAGAGCGTGACGGCAAGCGCGTGGGCTTTAACACCATGATTTACGATGAAGAGGAAATTCGCCGCATTGCCCATGTGGCTTTCCAAACGGCAACCAAGCGTAATAATAAAGTATGCTCTGTGGATAAAGCCAATGTGCTTGAAACATCACAATTATGGCGCGATGTGGTGGAAGAAGTGCATAAGGAATATCCTTCTGTAGAACTGAGCCACATGTATGTGGATAATGCTGCCATGCAATTGGTACGTGACCCTTCGCAATTTGACGTTATCGTTACCGGTAATATTTTTGGCGACATCCTCTCCGATGAATCAGCTGTTATTACAGGCTCCTTGGGCATGTTGCCTTCTGCTTCCTTTGGCTCCAGTGGCCCTGGTCTTTTTGAGCCTAGCCACGGTTCGGCCCCTGACATTGCAGGCCAAAACATTGCTAACCCACTTGCCACCATTTTATCTGCTGCCATGATGCTGCGTCTTTCCTTTAACGCTGCCGAAGAAGCTGATGCCATTGAAGCTTCTGTGCGTAAGGTATTACAGCTGGGCCACCGCACTGGTGACATTATGGAAAATGGCAAAATGCCCACCACTTGTTCAGAAATGGGCGATTTAGTAGCAAAATACTTATAAGATTTTTAGGGGTGAGAGGA
>CAYJNG010000096.1:0-2351 GCA_964371505.1 uncultured Desulfovibrionaceae bacterium | reverse complement strand
TAGTTACGCAGCGTTTTTCTTTCTTTTTTGTAACCACGCTTTTACCATTTCATATACAATGGGCAGTACAGAAATAATAATAATGGCGTATACAATGGCGCCAAAATTTTCTCGCGCAAAGGGAGTATTGCCTAAAAAGTAACCTACGCTTACCAAGGATCCCACCCAAATAATACAGCCAGTAATATTATAAAACAGAAAGCTGGCGGGACGCATAAGCGCAATACCTGCCACAAAGGGGGCAAAGGTGCGCACAATGGGGATAAAGCGCGCCAAAATAATAGCCTTACCGCCGTGCTTTTCGTAAAAAGCATTAGCCTTTAAAAGGTGATCCTTTTTAATAAAGCGTGTTTCTCTCTTGAATATGGAAGGCCCCACATAGCGCCCTATGTTATAATTCACAGCATCCCCTATGATACCTGCTGCCAAAAGCACTCCCATGGCTTCAGGATAACCTATAAGCCCAGCCCCAGCCACTACGCCAGTGGCAAAAAGTAAGGAATCTCCCGGCAAGAAGGGTGTTATCACAAGGCCAGTTTCGCAAAAAACAATGAGAAATAAAATGGCATAAATCCATGTGCCGTAGTTTTCAACCAATTCGAACAAATGTTTGTCGATGTTTAAAATAAAGTCTACCAAAAAAAGTATAATTTCCATACGTTTCCCTTATCCTTAAAGTAATTACTTGCATGCGCTTTTTTGCGCATAAACTTATGTTTTCTTTTGAGCATAAAAAAGGTAGGCTGTAGGAGTGCAAGGCTTTTGCAGTTTCTTTTCGCCCGCACGACAACCTCTTGATGTGCGTTGGCACTGTACCCACACTTTAACCAAAAGGCAAGATTATGCTTCTCGCTGCGCTGTTAACACTGCTTCCCCTGGCGTTCATATTTATTTTGCTCACTCGCTTTAACATAGCCGCAGATATATCCGGATTTTTAGGCTTAATACTCACCTTACTAATAGCTGTATTTTATTTTGACACAGCCCCGCAAATTTTACCGCAAATACTTCTGGCGGGCACTTTGGGCTCACTACCGGTGGGACTTGTTATTGTTGCTAGCATTATACAAATTACCGTCATGGCAGAAACAGGCGCTTTAGGGCGCATTGTGGCTTTTATTAAACCCTTGGCACCGCAAGATAAAGCCGTGCAGGTTTTACTTATTAACGTGGGCATTGGCATTTTGCTCACAGGCCTTGGAGCAGCTTCGGTGGCTGTCTTTCCACCGCTTATACTGGCCCTTGGCTATAGCGTTTCTGCCTCCATTTTACTCCCCGCCATTGGCTACGTAGCCCTTTGTATGTATGCTTTGCTGGGCATTCCTGCTGTTATTATGGCACACTTTGCAGGGGCAAGCCTTAGTGAAACGGGTATGGCTTTGGCAAGCTTTATGCCCTTTATTTCCACCGCTGTGGCCTTTGCCTGTCTACATATTGTGGGGGGTTTTTCCCTCATGTGGCGTGGGTTTTGGCCTGCCATCATTACTGGTCTCAGTTCCGGCTTTGTGGCCATAGGCCTAGCGTATATGGGGCTTGTCACCGTTACAGCCATTTTAGCCGGCGCAGCTGTGGTTGTGGCTCTCTTACTTTATGTGAAGCTACGCGGCGGCGTTTTGGTAGATAAAAGCCTACTCACAGAAAAAGACAAGGCCCATGAGGCGCAGTGTAGCCTCTTGCGCGCGGCCTCGCCATGGCTCTTCTTACTGGTGGCTTCACTTATTATGAACATGCCTGCCCTGCCCTTTTTTGATCTTACCTTTACACAATGGGCCATGCCACTAGAAATTATTCCCGGAAGCCCTGAGAAAATACGCTTTTTTTGGCAAGCCTATTTTTGGGTTACCGTAAGCACCTTTGTATGCCTACCGCTGCTTAATACAGCACGCGCACCACTTTGGGGCCGTGGCGGCATAATAACTAAAGGCTGCATGCGTGCATGGCGCACTCTAGGCGCTTCTGCTTTTTACTTTTGCATAGCCTATGTTATGAATCATTCGGGAAAAACAGCAGATTGGCACTTGGTGGAAAACCATAATATGATTTTAGCCTTGGCCCATGAAGCTACGGCCCTGTTTGGGAATTTTTACCCAGCAGCCACACCTTTTTTAGGTGTCTTAGCAGGCTTTATTGGCGGCTCGGCTTCTTCATCTGTGGCCATGTTTACCAAATTACACATGGCAGCCGGAGCGCATTTGCACCTATCGCCTCTTACCCTTGTGACAGCCAATGGCATTGGCGGAGGGCTAGCTTCTACCATATCCCCCTCCAAACTCTTTGGCGCCGCCGCTTCCATTGACCAGCCCAAGGCTGTCAGTGCCATCATGGGCTATGCTTTTGTACTTACTTTTCTA
>CAYJNG010000095.1:0-9553 GCA_964371505.1 uncultured Desulfovibrionaceae bacterium | reverse complement strand
CTAAAATAAGCGCAATATTGGTTACATACAGTTTTAGGTTCACTTCTTCCTTTTTTAAGTTTCTATTGTTCCTAAAAGCTTGTTCCTAATGTTCCTAACTAGATTAAGTTGTTGTAATGATAGATTGATTTAAGGTTAATACGCACAAAAAAAGCGCCATGTGAACACGGCGCTTTTTGTTTCTATTGTTCCTAACTAGGGTATCTATTTGAATATATAGTTTTTTTTAGTGCAACTACTGTGAGAGAGGGTAGATGTTTCGGTATACCACAGCACCCGTTTGATCTTTAACCTCTAAAATAAGCTCAGCGTTGGTTAAGTCCAACTTAGAATCCACTTCCGTATACATAACAGCACTTTTAAAATTGGCAATTTTGTATTTTCCTGCATCGGCAGGGGCAGGGGTGAGGGGAATGGTTTTGCCACTGGCAAGGCTTAAAATGCACACTGCTTCACCGGCTATACTTTCCGTGCCTTTATTTCGTAAATCAAAAGCGGTACGTATTCTGTCTTTTTCCACCAAGGTGCTTGATACATTATCCACCTGTAAAGCACCAGTATCAATAACAGGGAAGTTTTCGTGGCCAGGGCCTTCTTGGGCAACGGCGCTTTTTTGAATTTCTTCCGGTGTGTTTTCAAGAGCAAGTTTTTTTTCACCGTTTTGCGCGGCAATCTTTACAGCAATCTTTTTTTCTACATCTTCATGACGCGTGAGCAAGGCTTCTAAATGGCTAAGACGCTTTGTGCTTATCTCATAGGCGGCATTTTTTTGTGCTAGTTGCTCGTTGGCTGTGGAAAGCAGGGTGTTTTGTTCCCAAAGCCAGTAACAACCAGCTAAGGCTGCTGCTGTAATAAAGGGGCTGAGTGCACAACAAAGCTTAAGCGTTCTGAAGCGGCTTCGAAGCATGCGATAGCGTTTGCTTTCGCCGCTATCACGCATGACTATAATATTTATTTTTTCCTTGGTAGTAGCCATCATACATCCTTTATGACGAGGTTGCTGACCAATCTTCCTTATGGATTTTCCAACCAGTGGGAGAAGGTGTTAAAAGAAGCGTCTTCGTGCCCGTGTCGCCACGGCCTTGCGCATCTTCATACACTTGCTCCATATCTACTTGTATACCATTTTTTACAATAAGTACACGCATTCCTGTCAGCTCAATTTTAGCAGGTGGGGCTTTTTTCCAAACGCGTCCTTTTTGCGTACCAATGCCTTTTTTATTGCGTCCACCTTGCCAAGCGTTTTCTGCATAAAAAGTCAGATAGGCTTTTACGTCTGCTTTTAGCCAAGCTTGGCGCCATGCTTCAATCATACTGCCAATTTCGGCGCTGACTTTTTCTAAATACTCCACCTGCATGCTGCCGACTTTATCATTCCATTCTGAGGCTACTATGCGCCAGTCGCCCAAGGAGTCTTTTTGCCAAAATAGCGTATGCACGCCTTGGCTAGGTTTTTGACCAGAGATGAAAATCCATTGCTCGTTAACGGTTTTAATGTAGTTTTTGTCCATGGATATGACAGGTGCTGAGCCCAATAGCTCCACCCAAGCCTCTTTAAAGTAAGGGGCCATGATTTTTTGTAAATCTGCATAGGCGTTGGCATAGGTTTGACCAGCTTCTTTACCAAAGCGCTCTTTATCATAAAAGGCGTAAAAAGATTTTGTATCGCGGGCTTGCCATGCCTTTTCCCACGCAGCATGCTTTTGTTGTATCAAGCTTTGCAGTTCAGGGGTAAGATCTTGTGTATTGTTTGAAGGCTCTTCTTTTACAGGCTTTTGCGGTGCAGGTACGGGCTTAGGTGTTGTAATGCTGCCGCCGGCAAGCACAGTGGCTTTTTGTTCTGGGGTGGCCACCACGACAGTGCTTGGCTTAGCCTCTGCCACAAGGGAAGTTGGGGGCGTATCGCCTTCTTTTTCAGGCATAGAAAGAGGCGGCGCTGTGGGTTTTTCTTCCTTGGTTCCTGTGGCTGAAGCGTCTGTGCTTTGGGCATTTTCTGCCACAAGCTCACCTTTTTCAAAGGCCGCTTGCATGCCTAGATTGCTAGGAATCCACTCCATACCTACAATGCGAAAGACATTATTGGCATCGCGTTGCCAGTAGAGGCGGCGAATGCCTTCGGTGGAGAGATTGGGGGCGCGGTAAAATTGTTCGCTCCATGTAACCCAATAGCCTGGCCCTTCAAGCACATGTACTTCGCGGTTAAATATATTAATCCATGCAAGGCGCTTGAAGAGGCGTTCTTTATTGCTACGAAAGGCTTTAAAGGTTTCCGGCATGGCTTGGGTGTAGGATTCGCCATCGTAAAATTCAAAAAAATCTGCGGAGCGGTTGGCCCAGGCGCGTGTCCATTGTTCCATGCGCCGACGTAGATGCTGTACGGTGCCGTCATCATTGGCGGGTACTGCAGCAGGTGTGAGCTTTTCTCCCACCACCACAGCGGTGCCTGAGGTGAGCAAAGGGCCTACGGTGTCAATTTCCTCAAGGCCAATGGCTATGCAGCCACGGGTGATACGCGGGGTAATGCCATCGCCTTTACTGTGAATCCAAATACCGTAGCCGGTTTTACCGCGTAATTTGTCCACAGGGTTTGGGTAGTTTAGCGTATACGCAATGCCGCCGTATTCTTTAAAATCTAAACCCTTGGCAATTTTATACACCACAAAATACACCCCTTCAGGAGTGCGCAAGTCATTAACAACCTGCTTATCTCCGTCCACTTGGCCCGTGGTGCAGGGGTAGTTGTGGGTGAGTTCTAGGGTAGCATCGTTTTGCTTTTCATCGTATAAATAAAATTGCTGTTGTGATTTGTCTACAGCTACAATGCGCGGGGGGAGGGCCCCTTTGCTAATTTGCGGATGCCAGTTGGTGGTGCTTGCCTTGGAGATGCTGACATCTTCGTATAAAAAGGCGCACAGGCTTACAAGACAAAGAAAAACGTGCTTCAAAAAATCTATCTTAGCTACCATTGTATCCTACTTTTATCCCACAGCAAAATTATATATAAAGAGTCTTTGCGCGTAAAGCGTAAGACTTTAGTAAGTCGTAATGCAGGTTTCTACCATCTGCAAAGGGGTACATGCCGCAAGGGGATACACGTAAGACGTGTTGGCTCTGTGTTTCTTATGGCTTTATGAAAATATTGTACCCATTTTGCAAAGCAATACTCTGCGTAAAAATAAGAAAAAGTCAAGAGGGCAGTGCATAATTGATGCTAAAGCGCCTTGGCTTTCTTCGTAAATCAGTGCGTTTCGTTTAGTGCGTATCGCTTTATGTATGTTTAGCCCCTGTGCACCGTTAAGCACACAGGGGCCGTATTATTTAGGAGCGACCAAGGGCCACAAGTTCTTCACGGGTGAATAAGGAAAGCAGCTCAAAGCCGTGTTCCTTAAGAATTTCTCTCCCGCCTTCTTGACGGTCAAGGATGGTGCATACAGCCACAATTTCAAGGCCGGCATCTTGCACACGGGTGCAGGCTTTTAATAAGGAGCCGCCCGTGGTAACCACGTCTTCCACCATGGCTACTTTGTCACCTTTTTCAAAGTTTCCAAGGCCTTCTACGTATTGACCTGTGCCATGACCTTTGGCTTCTTTGCGTACCAAAAGACCGGCTAAGGGGCGGTTATTTTCGTGAGAAATAACGGTGGTGGCAGATACAAGGGGGTCAGCGCCAAGGGTCATGCCGCCCACGCCTTTAATATCTACATCAGCTAGCATTTTGTTAAAAAGGGTGCCAATAAGCCAAGAGCCTTCGGGATGCAGCGCCGTGACACGGCAGTCAAAATAATAATCACTTTTGCGGCCAGAAGCTAGGGTAAAATCCCCTTCTTTATAGGATTTTTCTATAAGAATACGGGCTAAGCGGCGTTTTAATTCTAACATGGTTTTTTCCTCATCTTTTATGCGGTGAAGATACGTGCAAAAATGGTATCTTCATGCTGCAAATAATAGCTTGGGTTAAATAATTCTGCAAGGGTTTGCGCATCAATAAGAGCTGTGATGTCTGCGTTTGCGCATACAATATCTGCAAAAGGCTTTTGGCTTTCCCAGCTTTGCATGGCGCAAGCTTGCACCATTTCATAGGCTTTTTGACGTGGTAAGCCTTTATCAATGAGGTTGGTGAGCACGCGTTGTGAGTAGTATAAACCTAAGGAATGGTCCATATTCTTTTTCATGCGCTCAGGCTTTACCACAAGGCCGCTCAAAAGATTGGTTAAGCGGTTTAAAATATAGTCTGCCAAAATGGTGGAGTCTGGCATGATGACACGCTCCACAGAAGAGTGGCTAATATCGCGCTCATGCCATAAAGCTTGGTTTTCCATGGCGGCTACGGCATTGGAGCGTAAGAGACGGGAGAGACCGGTCATATTTTCGGCAGAAATGGGGTTTTTCTTATGCGGCATGGCAGAAGAACCTTTTTGTCCCTTTCTGAAGCCTTCTTCCACTTCCAATACTTCGGTGCGTTGGAGGTGGCGCAGCTCTACGCAAAGGCGTTCAATGCCGCCGCCCATGATGGCAAGGGCGGTGAAGAATTGTGCATAGCGGTCGCGCTGAATAATTTGTGTGGAGTGAGGGTCAACGCCAAGGCCCAGATGCTTCATGGTGAGGGCTTCCACGTCGGGGCCAAGGAAGGCATAGGTGCCTACGGCGCCGGAAAGTTTGCCTACACGCATATTTTCAAGAGCAAGCTCTACACGCTCAAGGTGACGGCTAAATTCGGCATAATAGCCAGCCATTTTAAGCCCAAAGCTGGTAGGTTCGGCGTGGATGCCGTGGGTGCGGCCCATGCAAATGGTGCCTTTCCAGTCATGAGCAAGTTTTTTAAGCGCTTCTAAAAGTTTTTTGATATCTTCTACAATGAGGGCGCCGGCATCTTTAAGCATAACAGCATTGGCTGTGTCCACAATGTCAGAGGAAGTACAGCCAAGGTGGATAAAGCGTGCCTCAGGGCCCACAAATTCTTCTACAGAAGTTAAAAAGGCTATAACGTCGTGGCGTGTGGTTTCTTCAATTTCCAGCACTCTTTCTACGTCAAAGGCAGCTTTAGCACGAATAACGTCTATGGCTTCCTTGGGGATGCGCCCCAATTCATGCCAAGCTTCGCATACGGCAAGTTCTACTTTAAGCCAAGCGTCATAACGTTTTTCTAAAGTCCAAAGGCTGCTCATGGCCTCGCGGCTGTATCTTTCTATCATGGTTTTCCCCTTATGCGTTGGCGCCTTGGGCAGGCGTATTGTTAGGTGTTGGAGGTGTAGCTGGCGCACTGGGTGCAGGTGTAGTGGCTTTGGTGTCACTGGCTGCAGGCGCTGTGTTATGATTGGAAGTTTTACGGTTGCCGTATTCTGTTACATACCAGCCGCCGCCTTTAAGTACAAAGGCCGTATTGGAGATAATACGGCTGGACTGTGTGGTACATTGGGGGCATGGGGCTTTGTCTGTGGCCTCGCTTATGCTAAGCCACTCTTCAAAAACATGCTGGCATTGCGGGCATTGATATTCATAAATAGGCATAATATATCCTAAGACGTATTTTTTGAAATAAGATTGGGAATAAACCTTAACAGGGTGAACTCGTGAAAATGTTGTCACACCATACTATGCTTGTGCGACACGGTTAGGCAAAAAATGCAAGGGCCCATTCTTACGCAATATGCTTAGAAAACTAAACACAACGTAAGAATAGGCCCTAAAAGGTAAAAAAAACCTTATTTCGCCTTGGCTTCAGCTTTTGCTTCGCGGATGCGTTGTTTTAAACGCTCAGCGCGGCGTTTACGACGACGGTCTAATTCTTTAGTGCGTTCGATTTTCTTTTGCGCCATGAGGGCTCTCCTTATTAAATCAAGATAGCCTTTCCAATAGTTTAATTTTGGGCAAATGTCTATATTTTTCATGGAGCAAAAGCTGTGTTAAGTAGGAGTGCATGACGTACTTACAAAGATTTTTCACTACCCTTGGTTTAAGTTTGGCCTTTGTGGCTTTTATGTATGCTCCCATGGCCATGGCGCAAGCGGGGCGCACGCTGCCTGAGGCTTTAACGCTTGACTCAGCTTTGCTTGTGCCCATAGACGCTCAAAGTGCGCTAAAAAGAGCAAAATCTTTGCAAAAAGAGCGCATGGGCTTAAGTTCTTGGACGCAGCTTGGCCCAAGCCTTGCGCAATCGCTTGTGTATACACAGTCATGGCCACAAGAAGAACGGGCCATTGAACACAATGAGCAGCGCATTACTTGGGGAGAGCTCACGCAATCTTTGTTACTTTTACAAAAGCTTTTACCAAGCCTTGATAAGAATCCTGAACTATTGGCGCAGCATTTTACGTGGTTGCATTTGACGCCGCAAACGCATTTTACGGGGTATTTTTCCCCTGTAATTAAGGCCAGTCGTACCAAAAAGGAAGGCTATACCTTTCCTTTGTACCGTGTGCCTGAAGAAATAGCGCCGCATTTGGCGCATTGTTTACCCACGCATACTTGTGCGGAGGAGGCTTTTACCAACGTCATTAAGCCAGACCCGCCGTATTTTTCCCGTGCAGAAATTGACATGGATGGCAAGCTTGCTAACCGTAATCTTGAAATAGCGTGGTTGGCGCATCGTGTGGATACGTATGAGCTTATGCTGCAAGGTTCTGGCCTTTTGGCCTTTGATGACGGCAGCACGCAAGCCATACTTTTTGCTGGCCTTAATGGTTGGAAGGGGCGCAGCATGCTGGGCTATTTAATGGATACCAAGCAACTGCCGCGCAAAAGGGCCCATATGCAAGGCCTAAGAGAATGGTGGGACGGTGCCGATGAGGCCAAGCGACGCGCCTTTCTTGAGGCGGCATCGGGCTATGCCTTTTTCCGCTATGGCTCCCCCAAACCTCAAGGTACTGCCGGCGGCGCTCTTACCCCTTGGGTGAGCATGGCTTCAGACCCGCGCGTCTTGCCTTTGGGCGGTATTTTGGCGTATAACCTCCCCACTAAAGGCAAACAAAAAGCCGGCGTGCTGCGTGGTAATACCAATACCTTAAACGGTCTTGGCTTTGCACAAGATACAGGCGGCGCCATTTTGATGCGCCGTATAGATATGTATAGCGGAGAAGGGCAAACAGGGCATGATAAGGCCATGAGTATTTATACCAAGGGCCAAGTGTGGCTGTTACTTAAAAAATAATTTTAGCTAGAAGGTTTTTGAGGGAGGAAATCCCTTTGCAACCCTAGCAAAAGGGGGGCCTTCCCCCATAAAAATAGTAATCTACATCCCCTTACAGGGAGGCATATATGCAAACACGACTTTTTGGCACCGATGGCATTCGCGGTAAAGCCAATATTCACCCCATGACGGCTGAAATGGCCCTACGTTTAGGGCAAGCAGCCGGTACATATTTTCGACGCGGTGAGCATCCGCATAAGGTGCTCATAGGCAAGGATACGCGCCTATCTGGCTATATGTTTGAATCGGCCTTGGCTGCAGGTTTTTGCTCCATGGGCATGCATGTTATCATGGTGGGCCCCTTGCCCACACCGGCCATTTCTTTTTTAACGCGCAGCATGCGTGCGGATTTGGGCGTGGTTATTTCTGCTTCGCATAATTCTTTTCATGACAATGGCATCAAGTTTTTTGATGCTGAAGGCTATAAACTTGCCGATGAAACGGAAGATAAGATTGCCGACCTTGTGCACAATGTTGATAAATGGGAATACCCCCCCGCGCATAAGATAGGGCGTGCCAAGAGAATTGAAGATGCTGGTGGGCGCTATATTGTGTATACCAAATCTTGTTTTCCGGCGCACATGTCCCTTACGGGCTTGCGTATTGTTATAGACTGTGCCCATGGCGCCGCCTATAAAGTGGCTCCCTTGGCCTTGGAGGAGCTGGGCGCTGAGGTGATAACCCTTGGCACAGATCCCAATGGCACCAACATTAACGATGCTTATGGTTCTTTGCATCCGCAGCGCACCGCAGAAAAAGTACGCGAAGTGCGAGCTGATATTGGCCTTGCTCTGGATGGCGATGCTGATAGGCTCATTGTGGTGGATGAACACGGCACGGTGTTGGATGGCGATCAAATTATGGCCATGTGTGCTTTAGCCATGATGGAGCGTAAAGAGTTGCCTAAAAAGACGCTTGTTTCCACGGTGATGAGTAATATGGCCTTGGAAGTCTTTATGAAGGAGCATGGCGGCACTTTATTACGTACTCAAGTGGGGGACCGTTACGTCATGGAAGCCATGCGCCGCGGGGATTTTATGCTGGGCGGTGAGCAGTCTGGGCATTTAATTTTTCGTCAACATAGCACCACAGGCGACGGTTTACTTGCCGCCTTGCAAATTTTACGCTATATGGTAGAAAAAGAGCGCCCACTTTCTGAGTTGGCGGGCTTACTTACGCCTTTTCCGCAAGTGCTTATAAATGTACGTGTGGATTCAAAGCCTCCCATGGAGGATGTGCCCTTAGTGCAAGAGGCTGTAAAGAATGTGGAAGCTGATCTTGCAGGTCGCGGGCGAGTGCTGTTGCGTTATTCCGGTACAGAATCCTTATGCCGCGTTATGGTGGAAGGGGAAGACAGTGGCAAGGTGCGCTCCCATGCGGAAAATTTGGCTGAAATAGTAAAAAAAGCTTTAAGCATTGCTTCATAAATACGTAAAAATTGATAAAACTGTGTAAAGAGTAGGAAGATCATGGAAAAGATTCGTAAAGTTATTATTCCTGTGGCAGGCTGGGGAACGCGTTCATTACCCGCCAGTAAGAACATCCCTAAGGAAATGCTCCCCATTTATAATAAGCCTGTTATTCAATGTGTGGTAGAAGAGGCCATTCAATCTAAGATTAAAGATGTTATCTTCGTTACCAACAGGGATAAAAACGTTATTGAGGACCACTTTGACTATAATTTACAATTGGAGCATGTACTTGAACGTGCCGGTAAATTGGATAAGCTTAAAATAATCCATGATGTGGCTGAGATGGTAAATATCATGTCTGTGCGTCAAAAAAAGCAATTGGGTCTTGGACATGCTGTGCTTTGTGCCAAAGAATTGGTGCGCGATAAACCCTTTGCCATTATGGTGGGTGATGACCTTATGTTTGGTGGCACACCCGGCGTGCAACAACTCATTGACGTGGCCATGGCAGAAAATATGCCTGTTATTGGTGTTATGGAAGTACCGCAAGACAAGGTAGACCGTTATGGCATCATTGATGGTACGGAAATCTCTCCCGGAGTATATCGTATTAATGATATGGTGGAAAAGCCTGCTCGCGAAGATGCGCCTTCGCGTCTTGCCATTGTGGGCCGTTATGTACTTACCCCAGATATTTTTGATTATTTGAAAAACGTACAACCAGGGCACGGCGGTGAAATTCAGCTTACCGATGCTTTACAAGCCATGGCTAAAGATAAGGGTATGCTTGCTGTAAAAATGACCGGACGCCGCTTTGACGCTGGTGACTGGGCTGAATACCTTACAGCCAACGTGTACTTTGCCATGCAAGATGAAAAATTACGCCATGAACTGAAGGGTATGTTAAAAACGCTTCTGGATTCTGAAGTATAATGATGCGCTGAAAAGCAGCTCT
>CAYJNG010000094.1:0-9581 GCA_964371505.1 uncultured Desulfovibrionaceae bacterium | reverse complement strand
ATGTGGTGTGTCCCAACCAGAAGTACAATCTATAAAATGAAAGCTGATTTGTCAACAAGAAATTCAAAAAAAATGGAAAAAAATAAAATAAAAATAAAGTTGATTGAAAACAGTGCTTTACAAGTGTATAATTGCGTAGTTTTTACTAGGATAAAGGGGGATTGGCTTTAAAGCCCTTAGCATTTGGGGAGATTTTGTTGTGTACTGTGCCATTGGAGCGGTTGGTTTTCTATAATGTGTGATGCAAAGATGTTTTTTTAGCTTAAAATACTTATGGCCACCGAAGAACTCGATGGCCATAGGAGGAGGGGGGTTGGAGTTTATTAAAAGGAGGAGTTTAGGAGTTCTGTTTCATTGCCTTGCGGTGGATGAAGCCGCATACCGTATATATAAAAGCGTTGTAGTACGCTATGGGAGCTTATGTTTTTATGGTTTGTTCTGTATGGTATTACATGTCCATATTTTTATGCATACCATGTCCTGAGCCTTTTCCCATTTTATGATTGCCATGCCCTGAGCCTTTTCCTGTACCATGACCGCCGTGTCCGCTAAAGTTATGCGTTCCTGGTTCTAGGCCTAGAGCTTTATCAATGGCATCTCCAAGGGCTTTTTTCTCATTCATAAGTTTTTGTTGCAGTTCTACAATTTCTGTTGCCTTTTTTGAAACTGCACTCACATCAGGAGTGGCTGCATTTTGCAAAGCTTGTAATTCTTGATTTTTTACAAAAAGTTGCTGCTTTAATGGGCTTATGGTGCTTTGCGCTTTTTCTACAAGCATACGTGCTTCTTTACGCTGTGCATCTGTAATGGTACTTTTTGCTTCGCTTTGCATGTGGCCTTGCATCATGGGGCAACTTGCCATCATGGGGCAGCCTTTAGCATGTGCGCTGGTTACTGCAAAAGCGCTGCCAGCAAGTAATACAAGTGCTAGAGTTGGTATAGCTTTCTTTATTTTCATTAGGTAAGCTCCTTTTGCATTTTGCGTATCATTGTCTCGCATGTTTTTCATATAGCAAAGGGTGTGCCAAAGGTGGTTGTGGTGCGTAATGTATTAAAATAATATATATAGTTATTTTTATGCTCTTTGCGAGAGCAGAGTGCTGTATAATTTTTATACACCTAGTAAAATAGTATGTATAAAAATTATACAGGTGTTTATTTTTTATGCAGGCAGACGGTATGATAAAAAAAGCCGTAGCGGAAAAACTTGTTTCACGCTACGGCTAGAAGTTATGTTAAGGGTATGTATCTATTCTGTATGGTGTGGAGTTTCTACAGAAAACTTGTGTAATCTTTGATCTTTAACTGCCCATTCTCGAGCTAGGCTGCTACAATCTCGCCCGCGGTAGCCGTGTAAGGATACTCCTAACTCTTGAATAAGTTTTTCATCAAGATCCTTTAATGCGTTGCGTAGCTCATTACGCAGTGTTTGCAGTTCCGCGCCTAGCGTTGCTAAGGTGTCATGGTTGCTGTTGCTTGTGTAGGCAAAGTTTTTAAGCTCTTGAATTTTATTCTGTAAAGCTTCACGCATGGCCATAATTTGAGGGGCCGCTGCGTCAATGATTTGCTTGGCTTGTATTTCTTGTTTTGGGCTAAGCTCTGTACTCCAACGGTAAGGCTGAGCCTGTGCTGTGGTGTGTATATTGAGCATAAGCATGCAAAATAGTAATGGAATATATTTTGAATATTGCATAATTACTCCGAATAGTCTGAAACTGTGTAGCCTTATACATCTTATTTAGCAAGATGTTTCCTACGTGGCATGTTTTGTGCTTTGTATGTAGGGTAATATATTTATTTAGCAAAAAATATACCAAAAATAAAAAAAACTGCTAGAGGTTAGAATATACCATTGTCTAAAGAACCTGATGGGAGTATGTTACCGCATGGTTAAAAATATCTTTACACTGTTAAAATTGGGACAAGCAAACACACTTGCTAAGCTCTCCGCCGTGCTTTGGCCTTTGCTGAGTGCTGTGGGTGTGCTTTTTATTGTGGTAAGCAGCATTGTGGTTTTATCGCTGGGGCGTAGTGAAGATAATATGGTACGCCTCTTAGTGGGAGAAGGCTCTGCACTTATCTATGCCGTAGAAGGCAGTGTACGTATGAGTATGCAGCAAAGATCACCTGTGCAATTGCAAAGAACGTTACGTGAATTGGTCAATGCTGATGTGCGTTTTGTTTCTGTACTTATGCCTGATGGCACCATTCTTGCCCATAGCGATGAAAGCCGTTTGGGAAATATTTTGCGCGTGGCCGGTAATGAGGTTAACGAAAAACTATTGCGTGAAATTTCGCAACCGGTGGAAGACAGCTCTTTGCGCTGGTTTATCGCTAATGTGGATGGAAAGGAAACTTTTGTGGTATACCGGGAGTTTACGCCTTTGGAGCCTAGAGGGAGAAATCATCCACAAAATGGCGTGAGAAAAAATAGGCCACGGGTAGAAATTTTTCCGCCACCGGAGATGCCAAAAAGGCCGAGAGAGCTTTTATTTCCACTTGTTTTTTTAGGTTTGGATATTAGTCCCTTTGAGTCAGCTAAGCGGCAAGATCGCGTATACTTATTTTCTTTGGCAGCGGGGATGGTGCTCATGGGGGCAGCCTTGCTTATTGCTTTATATTATGCGCAGCGCGCTCAAGAGTCGCGACGTCGTCAATTTGTCGCTGAAGGGCAGGTGCGTGAGCTTGAAGAAGAAATGCGCCGTAAAGAGAAACTGGCTGCCATAGGGAATTTGGCCGCCGGCGTGGCGCATGAAATTCGCAATCCGTTAAGCTCTATAAAAGGATATGCCACATATTTTGGACAGCGCTTTCCTGAAGGCAGCGAAGATAGACAAGCTGCCACTGTTATGGTGCGTGAAGTGGAGCGCTTAAATAGAGTTATCACCGACCTTATAGGTCTTTCCCGCCCCACTGACGTACACGCCAAAGCCACAGAAATTCTTCCTGTGCTGGAACATGTATTGCATCTGTTACGCCCCGATGCAGAAAAAAAGCAAGTGGCCATACGCTTGCGGCAGCCCAAAAGACCCTTACCTAAAGCCATGCTAGATGTGGATAGATTTGGGCAGGCATTACTTAATATATGTTTAAATGCCATGGAAGCCACGGAACATGGGGGGGAAGTGGTGCTGAGCGCTCACGTGGCCCATGCTCACGGAAAAGACTTTTTGGCCATAGAAGTGCGAGATACGGGGCATGGGATAGAAGAGCAGCATTTGCAGCATATTTTTGATCCGTATTTTACAACGAAAGGGCAGGGCACGGGCCTTGGGCTTGCCACAGTACACAAAATTGTAGAAGCGCATGGCGGGGAAATTTCTGTAAACTCACGGCATGTTGGTGTGCCCAAAAAAGCCATTTCTTTAGGAGGGCCTTTGGCTTCCATGCTTCCCTCAGGGACAACCGTGCGCATTCTTTTGCCTTTGGCAGATGTTTAGTAATCGGTTGTAAAAGTTTACTTTAAGCAGGCAACACTGAAAAACACTTTAAATATGAGTAAAACTAAAATTCTTGCGTCAAACCTCTTGATACACTTTGCCAGCAGTAAACGTGTGGAATGCGTTTGCTGGCAACGTTGAGGCATTTGAAATGCCATTTTTCAGAGGTAACTTTCAAGACATGCCCTGTGCATGTAAAATAAGCCGTCACTTATTTAGGGCGGCCTCGTAAGGGGTATTTGGAATGGGCGTGCCTTTCTTAAAAATGTATGAAAATACGTTTTTAAGCATTGATGAAATAGACTATTCAAAAATATGAAAATGTAAGGACGCAAAAAAAGAAGATGCGTAAAGTCTTAGACATACATAGGTAACTTGTTTTTTGCACTGAAGATGCAGATGGTTGTTTTTTTACTCGTTGATTAGTTGAAGAGAGGGTGATCTAGAATGGTGCATACTCCCGTAGTGCTTGTGGTGGATGATGATGCAGCGCATGCGCACATGCTGCGCATGATGCTAAAATCATGGAATTATGACGTACATGAAGCTGATGATGGCGATCTGGCTGTGGCAAAGGTAGAAGAGCAATCTTTCGACGTTGTACTCATGGATGTGCGCATGGCACGCATGCACGGTATTGAAGCTTTGCAAAAAATTCTGGCTTATAATCCTGCATTGCCGGTTATTCTTATGACAGCCTTTTCTTCGGTGGAAACAGCCGTAGAAGCCTTGCGTATAGGGGCCTATGATTATTTGCTCAAACCTTTGGACTTTGATGTTTTAAAAAATACCTTGGCGCGTGCTCTGGATCACAGCCGTCTTTCTGTGGAAAATAGAGAGTTGCGCAGGCAGTTGAGTGAGAGCTCTGTGGTACCGGGCATCTTAGGACGCAGTAAAGCTGTTGAAGACGTTCGGCACATGATTGGTACTGTGGCCCCCACAGAGGCTACAGTGCTGATTACGGGGCCTTCTGGTACAGGTAAAGAGTTGGTGGCAAAAGCTTTACACCAAGGCAGTGCGCGTGCGCAAAAGCCCTTGGTGATTGTGAACTGCGCTGCTTTGGCTGAAAACTTATTGGAATCCGAGCTTTTTGGTCATGAACGAGGGGCATTTACAGGGGCAGATAAAAAGAGGGAAGGGCGCTTTGTGCAGGCCCATGAAGGCACGCTTTTTTTAGATGAAATAGGTGAAATGCCACTACTTTTGCAAGCTAAGCTTTTGCGAGCCTTACAAGAAGGTGAAGTGCAGCGTGTGGGGTCGGATACGCCTGTACGTGTGGATGTACGCATTATTGCAGCTACTAATAGAGATTTATTGGACGAAGTAAAGAATCGTAATTTTAGAGAAGATTTATATTTTCGTTTAAATGTAATTACCATAGAAGTGCCTTCTTTACGTGCGCGCAGGGAGGATATTCCTCTTCTTGCAGCACATTTTTTAGAGCGTTTCGCACAGCGCAATAGAAAGGCCATTAAAGGATTTTCGCCGCAAGCTTTGGATACCATGGTGCGTTATGCGTGGCCTGGCAATGTACGCGAACTTGAAAATGCGGTGGAGCGCGCTGTAATCATGTGTCTTGGCGATATTATAACAGAAAAAGAACTTCCTTTTACTTTATCCGCAGCAAATATAAATACGGAACCTTCTGTGCAGGAGGAAGGGGGGACGCCTTCTTTATCTGGCCTTTCCTTAGATGTGGTAGAGCGAAAAGCCATTGAACAAACGCTGCATGATGTGGATGATAATAAAAGTGAAGCTGCGCGGCGCTTGGGAATAACCAGGGCAACATTGCAAAATAAATTGAAAAAATATGGTTTGGATGTGTAAAAGAGACGTTGACAAAAAACTTATAAACATACATAAACACGAAACTTGTATAAATGGTTTTACCCTTGAGGATAGAGTGAAAAAGTTTTTATATCTCCTTTGTTTGTATACGCTGTGTACGTATACTGCGGCACATGCAGCCATTGCGCCTTCTCCCACGGCGGCCAGCGAGGCTACGCAGGTGCAAGTTGTTGGTTTGCAAGAGGCGCAAAAGGCCATTGACGCCAAAGATTTTAAACTAGCTTTTACTATTTTGGAGCCTCTTGCCAAAGCTGGTAATGCTGAAGCCATGTACTTTGTGGGTCGCTTGTATGATACAGGGGAAGGTGTAAAGCGCAGCCCCAACACTGCTACCTCTTGGTATGCTAAAGCGGCTAAAGCTGGCGATATAAGCGCACAAAATTCTTATGGCGGAGCACTGGCTCGCGGGCAAGGTATTAAAAAAAATACCAAGGAAGCGGTGAAGTGGTTTACGAAAGCTGCAGAAAATGGCCACGCTGTGGCTCGGTATAACTTGGCGTATATGTATGCTCATGGTCTTGGTGTAAAGAGAAGCGAAAAAAATGCTGTGCAGTGGTACGAAAAAGCTGCAGAGCAAGGGCTTGCTGAGGCTCAATATTCTTTGGGCTGGTCTTATTTATACGGAAAAGGCGTGAAAAAAAATGATGCACGCGCAGTTTTTTGGTTTCAAAAAGCGGCTGATCAAGACCATATGATGGCGCAAAATAATTTGGCCTTTATGTACGCCGAAGGGCGCGGTTATAAGCAGGATTTTACCAAGGCATTTATCTATTATAAAAAAGCCGCGGAAAAAGGATATGCACCAGCGCAGTATAATTTAGGATTTTTGTACGAACAGGGGAAGCTTTCTGACCCCAATTATACAGAAGCGGTGAAGTGGTATCAAAAAGCTGCTGCGCAAAATGATGCCGCTGCGCAATTTAGCCTTGGTTATATGTATGAGCAAGGCTCGGGAGTGCCACGCGATGTGAGTCAAGCAGAGCATTGGTATAAGCTTGCTGCAAAAAATGGTGATAAAACTGCAAAAATTGTATTAAAACAGTTTAATAAAAAAACAAAATAATTTTTGTGCAAATACGTACGCAGCGCATGCGTATGTGAGAATTGCAAGTGTTTTGCTATGTAAGGGGTTTAAGCGTTGTTTTTAGCGTTTAGGTCCCTTTTTTAGTGAATTCTAGCACAAAGTTGACTCTTTTCTGTTGTTTATGCTATAAGACTCTATTGCTAAGAATGTATCTATCGCATTGGGCGACGTGTTTTTGTACTTTTTACTTTGTTTTTCAGGAGAGTATATGCAGGACAGCACCAATTTGAAAACCATTCAACGTGGTAAGGAAATGTTTTCTAGCATTTCCGGCGAAAAGCCATCCCTCTTTAACAAAGCCGCTTGGATGGGCAAAGTTATGGATTGGAGTATGCGCAATGAGCACTTTAAAGTGCAAATTTTTCGCTTCGTAGACGCCTTCCCTTCCCTTACCACCCCTAAGCTTCTTACAGATCACATTACAGAGTATTTTGGCGAAGAAAAAGATATGCCGGCCTTTTTGTCCACAGGGGCAAAGATGGCAGGTATGCTGGGTAAATTTGGCGGTAACATGCTGAATAAAGTAATTTCCGGCAATATTCACGAAATGGCTAAACAATTCATCGTGGGCGAAAACACCACCGATGCTGTAAAAAATATAGTTAAGTTGCGTAAAGAAGGTTTTGCCGCTGTGGTAGACGTGCTTGGCGAAGCCACCTTGTCACACATGGAAGCAGAAGAGTATGTAGCCACGTACCTTGAATTGCTTGATGCCATGGAAAAAGAGCAAAACTCTTGGGCACCACTTGGAAAAAGCGGTGCAGATAACGCAGACTGGGGGCATGCGCCTAAAATCAATGTGGCTATTAAGCCCACTGCCACCTTCTGCCTTGCTAATCCGCAAGACTTTGAAGGATCCGTGGTGGGTATTTTGGATCAAGCCCGCCGTATTTGTAAGCGCGCCGTAGAAATGGGCGCGTTTTTTTGTATCGATATGGAATCCTACAAGCATAAGGACATTACCATTGAAGTGTATCGCCGCTTAAAGCTTGAGTTTAAAGATTATCCGCATATCGGTATTGTTTTACAGGCTTATTTAAAAGATGCGGAAAAAGACACCAAGGAACTCATCGCTTGGGCACGCGAACATAAAACAGCCATTTCTATTCGCTTGGTAAAGGGTGCGTACTGGGACTATGAAGTGGTTAAAGCTAAGCAAATGGGCTGGGAAGTACCTGTGTGGACCATTAAGGCCGACAGTGATGCTTGCTTTGAGCGCATAGCCGATATGGTACTTAAAAATAATGATATTTGCCACTTTGCTTGTGCATCGCATAACGTGCGTACCATTTCTGCCGTTATGGAATTGGCCAAAGAGCATAATGTGGATGAGTCTCGTTATGAATTCCAAGTACTGTATGGCATGGCTGAGCCTGTACGCCGTGGTATTTTACGTATTGCCGGTCGCGTGCGCTTATATTGCCCGTACGGAGATATGGTACCTGGCATGGGCTATCTTGTACGCCGCCTTTTAGAAAATACGGCTAACGAATCTTTCTTACGTCAAAGCTTTGTGGAAGAAGCAAGCCTTGAGAAATTGTTAGAAGATCCACACCTTACTGCAGATAGAGAGCGTGCCGGACGTGAGGCAAATCGTAAGGCACCTGCTGCAGTGCAAGGTTTTGGTCCGTTTAAAAATGAGCCCATGGCTGATTTTACGCGCCAAGATATTCGCGATATTTTCCCTGCAGAAATTGCAAAAATTCGTGCATCAAACCTTGGTAAGACCTATCCTCTCTATATTAATGGTAAGGATGTGGAACTTGCCGATAAAATACCTACGTTGAATCCGGCCAAGCCGTCTGAAGTGTTGGGTCATGTTTGCCAAGGCGGTATTGCTGAAGTAGATATGGCACTTAAAGCCGCCAAGGATGTATTTCCTGCATGGCGCGATACCTCACCGGTGGAGCGTGCTAAATATCTTGTGAAAGCTGCTGCCATTGCGCGTCGTCGTCAATATGAACTGTGCGCATGGCAAGTGCTTGAAGTGGGTAAACAGTGGGATCAGGCTCAAGCTGACGTGGCAGAAGGTATTGACTTCTTAGAATACTATGCTCGCGAAATGGAACGTCTTGCCAATCCTCGCCGTTTGGGTAATGCACCCGGTGAATTGAATCACTATATGTATGAACCAAAGGGTATTACTGCTGTTATTGCGCCGTGGAACTTCCCCTTTGCCATTAGTATTGGTATGGCTTCCGCTGCCATTGTAGCAGGTAACCCTGTTATTTATAAACCTGCCAATATTACAGGTATCATTGGGCACCATTTGGTGGAAATTTTCCGCGAAGCCGGTTTGCCTGATGGTGTATTTAACTATGTGCCAGGCCGTGGTTCCGTCATGGGCGATTACTTGGTAGAGCACCCTGATGTAAGTTGTATAGCCTTCACAGGTTCCATGGAAGTGGGCTTACGTATTGTGGAAAAAGCTGGTAAAACGGGCCTTACACAAGTTAATGTGAAGAAGGTTATTTCTGAAATGGGCGGTAAAAACGCCATTATCATTGACGATGATGCTGACCTTGACGAAGTAGTACCACATGTATTGTACTCTGCCTTTGCTTTCCAAGGGCAAAAGTGCTCTGCTTGTTCACGCCTCGTGGTGACCGATGCCATTTATGATAAAGCCGTAGAGCGCCTTGTGGAAGGTGCTAAGGCTTTACTCATCGGGCCTGCTGAAGACTGCACCTATGCCATGGGCGCTGTGGCCGATGCTGCTGCTCTTAAGAATGTACAGGATTATATTGCCATTGCAGAAAGTGAAGGGAATCTCTTGTATAAGAGCCCTGTACCTGAAGGTGAAGGCTATTTTGCCCCCATTACCATTGTGGATGGTATTAAGCCTGAGCATCGTATTGCTCAAGAAGAAGTCTTTGGGCCTGTGCTTGCCATTATGAGAGCCAAAGACTTTGATGAGGCCATTGAGCTTGCCAACAGCACACGCTTTGCCTTAACCGGTGGTGTGTTTAGCCGCTCTCCCAAAAACTTAGAAAAAGCACGTAGAGATTTCCGCGTAGGTAACCTTTACATTAACCGTAATAATACGGGTGCCTTGGTAGAACGCCAACCCTTTGGTGGAGCCAAAATGTCTGGTGTGGGTACTAAGGCCGGTGGTCCGGATTACCTGCTGCACTTTATGGATCCTCGTGTTATCACTGAAAATACCATGCGTCGTGGTTTTGCCCCTGTGGAAGAAGACGACGATTGGG
>CAYJNG010000093.1:0-9609 GCA_964371505.1 uncultured Desulfovibrionaceae bacterium | reverse complement strand
TTGTCGTTGTAATCAAGGTTTTTGCGCAATTGAAATTTACGAAAAATGGCTTTTTTTCCTGTATTTTAAAGCTGCAAAATATATTTTTTGAGGTTTTCATCGAAAAAATAAGTAGACTTTTAAGTTGTAGGATTTGTCATTAGTCTGACCGCATACAATGGCGTATGCAGTTTTTTTTCGCCTTATGCGCATACATTGCCTAAGTATACAACAAAGCCGCTCAGCATAAGGCCACATCTCCACACAAGTACATAAAAAACTTGACTTATCCACAAAGTACGGCATAGTACTAGCGAGCATCTCTTAGGTCATGCGCTCTAGCCACGACCATTATCTTATTTAATTAAAATGGAAAAATTATGTTTAGCACATCTCTTACACCTGACGAGCCTAAAAAATCTATGTTTCGCGAATACGCCGAAGCCCTACTTATTGCTTTATGCCTTGCCCTCTTCATTCGTACTTTCATCGTACAAGCCTTTAAAATACCCTCTGAATCCATGCTAGAAACCTTATTAGTGGGTGATCACCTACTGGTGACAAAATTTTCGTATGGGGTGAAAATACCTTTTACCGATTCCTACCTGGTGGAAGGCAGCGACCCTGAATACGGTGATGTGATAGTTTTTGAATACCCCAAAGACCCTTCATTGGATTATATTAAACGCGTGGTGGGCAAACCCGGTGATGTTATTGAAATGCGTAATAAGCAATTGTTTCGTAATGGCGAGGCTGTAAAAGAAGCCTATGTGCGCCATTCTGACCCGCAAGGCATCTACCCCACGCGCGATAATTTTGGCCCTTTCACGGTGCCTGAAGGTGAGTATTTCATGTTAGGAGATAATCGCGACAACTCGCAAGACTCACGCTTTTGGGGCACGGTAAAAAAATCTGCCATGCGCGGTAAAGCGTGGCGTATTTATTGGTCTGCCAACGGCCTTGATAACATTCGTTTCAACCGCTTTGGTAAAGCCGTAGAATAATGTTTGTACAGCTAGCCAGTGGAAGCCTGCACGGCGTAGATGCGCTACGTGTGGATATGGAAATTGACATGGTGCGCAAAGGCGTGCCGGCTTTCACCATGGTTGGCCTTGCAGAAGGGGCCGTGCGCGAATCTAAAGAGCGCGTCTTTTCTGCCTTACGCGCCTCAGGTTTTACACTCCCCCCTGCACGCATCACCGTAAATCTTGCCCCTGCCGATAGACGCAAAGCCGGTGCCGGCTATGACCTCCCCTTAGCTTTAGGACTACTTGCCGCTGCAGGCATACTTGACCCGCAAAAATTGCAAGGTTGGTTTTTTGGGGCTGAACTTTCCCTTACAGGGCAACTAAAACCCATCACCGGTACCCTTCCCCTTGCCATATTGGCCCGTGACGAAAAATATAAAGGGCTTATTGTGGCGCCGGAAAACGCCCAAGAAGGCGCCGTGGTGCAAGGTATTTCTATCTTAGCCCCGCGTGATCTTTTAGCATGCGTGGCCCTGCTACAAGATGAAAATAAACAAGACCCCATACAACCTGAGCCCACGCAGCAACAAACACAATATAGCTTGGATTTTGCTGACGTAAAAGGGCAAATGGCCGCCAAACGCGCCTTAGAAATAGCCGCGGCGGGCGGACATAATATTTTGCTTATTGGCCCTCCCGGCAGTGGCAAAACCATGCTAGCTCAGCGCCTACCCACCATACTTCCTCCGCTTTCCTTTGAAGAGTCACTGGAGGTAACCAAAATTTACTCCGTGGCGGGCAAACTGCCCGCAGGCACTGGGCTTATACACACTCGCCCCTTTAGAGCGCCGCACCATACCATTTCTGACATTGCCCTCATAGGCGGTGGCAACATACCTCGCCCTGGTGAGGTTTCGCTCAGCCATCGCGGCGTGCTCTTTTTAGATGAATTTCCCGAATACAAAAAAACCACATTGGAAGTTTTGCGCCAGCCTTTAGAGGACGGTAAGGTGAGCATTGCACGTGCGGCGCAGTCCCTCACGTTTCCTGCAGCTTGCATGCTCATAGCCGCCATGAACCCTTGCCCTTGCGGCTATTATGGGGACGCTACACACAGTTGCACCTGCGCACCGCAAAATATTGCTAAATACGCCAGCAAACTCTCTGGCCCTCTGCTTGATCGCATTGACTTGCATATAGAGGTGCCTGCTGTACCTTATGAAGAGCTACGCGCACAAAGGCAAGAGCAAACGAGCTCTGCCGCCATGCGCGAAAGGGTGCTTGCAGCAAGGCAAAGGCAAGAGCAACGCTATATGGATAGCCCTTGCCTGTGCAATGCCATGCTTGGCGGTAAACTCTTAGAAGAGCATTGCGCTCTAGATGCTAAAGGCAATACAGCCTTGGAGCGTGTGGTGCGCGGTCTTGGGCTTTCTGCCCGCTCCTATACGCGCATTTTACGTCTAGCGCGCACCATTGCCGACCTTGAGGGCGCACAAAGCATTGCCCATCCCCACATCCACGAAGCTGTGGCCTTGCGAGTGCTGGATAGAAAGCCATAAACAAACACATGCCATAAAGTAAGGGAAATGCCGTGGCACTTCCCTATTCACAGTACATCAAGTACAACACAAAAATACTATGGCATCGTTTCTTCACAAATGCACAATTTATTTATTCTTATTGGCCTTACTAGCCTTGGCATGCTCCTTGGCAATATAGGCACGCACGGCTGCTTTATCCGGTCTGCCCTTGGTAGGTATTAAATCATACTGATAATCTTCAATAACTTTCTCAAAGTACGCATCATTCAAATCAGCCGCAAAGTTCGGCAAGGCCTCAAACAACAGCTTGGCATTTTCCAATAATCCCGCTTGAACTATATGAAAAATAGCATACCGGTTATAACTCTCTATATCTTCTTTATCTATATTTTGTAAAAATCTTGCGTACACCTTGGAATTTGGGTTCAAAGCTGCCAATGCGGCACTAAAGCTTTCTTTTGCACTTAAACCTTTTCCCATGAGAAAATCTATAATGGCAGGGTCTTGCGTATGCATAACAGCAAACTCTAACACATCAAAGGGAAATTTAGGAATTTTTTCCCCTTCTATATAGCTTTGTTGCACTTCTTCAAGGGTAGCCACACGCCAAAAATCCCTCTTAAAATAATTATGGGTCGGCGTATAGGTTTTTAAGGTGTTTTTCTGCACTGTATACCGAGGAAGACCAGCCTCATGCGGCCATCGCCCTTTGCCGGACGTAACCCCAGCCTTAACAAGCAAATTCACTTTGGCTCTACTCAAATCCTTTTTCCAATTGGGAAAATACGAAAGAGGTGAATAGCCGTCAAAGTTTTTAATATCTGCCAAAGCCCCCTGCTCTAAAAACCATTGTAGCGTCGTTACGTCCATATCGTCCAAACGAATATTATTTAAAACGGTATTATTGTCTGGGTTAAGAGCATTCACATCGCCACCGTATTTTACAAAAAGCTTGGCCTTGGCAAGGTCTGTGGCAAAGTACATGGCATCGCCGGTAACACGGGCACCATTTTTCAAAAGTTCTTCCAGTACCTCTACCTTAGCACCGTAAAATGTAGCCACGGCAAGCACATTATATCCCGCACTACTCATACCTTCTGTAGACGTTTCACCTACATTTACACTGTTAATATCATAGCCATCTTTAAGATTTTTGCGCACGTCTTCCACGTTAGCTTCTTTCCAAAAAACCCACGTAAAGAAGGGATGATTCCTTTCATAATTTTTAGCTAAAGACACACTGCACATGCAAAGCACAATCAAAAAACTTGCCATACAAAGAATTTTTTTGAGCATACAGACCTCGACTGCCTAAATTTTTCTTACACGGCTCATATAAGCCTAGAGGGCGTGCCAATACTAAAGCGAAAGTCTCATTGTATGCGAGGAGGCACAACACAGTAACTGGTCAGGGCATAGCAAAAATAGATGTTAGAACAGTCATACCTTACACTCTATCCGCATACACCAAAAGCGAGGAGCATAGCAAAGCGCTATGCTGTATAACTGGCATGTTTTGCCTGTTTTGGCAATGAAAAGCCTTTTGCTGCCAAAGGCGACCGTATAATAAGAAAAGCCCCTTAAAAGGGGCTTATATTAAATTACTGCACCATTAGAATGTAAAACGAATACCAAAGCTAAATTCGTGAGCACCGCTAAAGGCACGGTCATAACGGTCAAGACTACCAGAAATTCCTAAATAGCGATAACCAAGATCAGCCGATACATTATCATTGATGGCATAGGCCACACCGGCCCCCACTTGCCATGCAAAGTCAGTAGCATAGGCCTCGCCATAGCCATGAGCGTAACCAGTACTATTATAGGCGTTTATATCTACATTAGCTCTAGTGAAAGCAAGACCAGCACCCACGCCTATATAAGGCGTAAATTTGGAACTATTGCGGAAGTCATAATACACATTGAAAAGCAAGGTTTGTACATTCACGCGTAAATCATAGTCATAATTGACCCCGCCATAGTAAAGAGAATCACTTTGCGTCCAGTCAGAGCGCAAGGCATACTCCAACTCTGTACGGATGGGCACATCAAATTTATAGTAAAAATCATAACCTACAAAGACACCGCCGCCCACGGTATTTTGCCACACGCCACCATCATAGCCATCAAAACCATGACCTTGAATGGAGTCGATAAATTTTAATCCCACATAAAATCCGCTCATGTCTGCCTTGGCCATGGCGGGGCTAGCCATAAACACCATGGCGAGTACTAAAGCCAGAAAAGAAAGTTTTGTTTTTTTCATACTTAAAGCCTCCAAAGTTATAGTGTTTTTTCCGCCATAGTATATAAATAAACTTTTGTCAACAATATATATGAGAGTAGAAATTTCTTTTTTGCAGTTATATATACAAAAAAAGCCCCTTGTTCCCGAAGGAACAAGGGGCTCAAAATAACTAGGAAAGCTGATTATTCAGCGCCAAGTTGGATACGGTTGAAACGAACAACTTTTACTTCGTCGCCCACTTCTTTACCGGCTTCACGTACTACATCAGCAATGGTCTTTTTGTCATCGCGAATGAAGGGTTGCTCAAGTAAGCACACTTCTTTGTAGTATTTCTTTACTGCGCCTTCAACAATCTTTTCTAAGATGTTAGCAGGCTTGCCTTCTTCAGTTGCCTTTTGACGATATACTTCGCGCTCGCGCTCAATAACGTCAGCATCTAAAGTGGAAGGATCCACAGCAATGGGGTTAGCAGCAGCAATTTGCATGGCTACGTTCTTAGCAAGAGCTGTTACAGCTTCGCTGGTGGCGCTTTCAGCCTTACCACAAGCGATTTCAACCATAACACCAAGCTTGTTGTTAGCATGCACATACACGCCCACAGCGCTGGTAGCAGCTACGTCATAACGAGCAAAAGCACCAAGGGTCATGTTTTCGCCAATGATGGCGATTTGGTTTTGAAGCTCATCACCAAGAACGGCTTCAAGAGCAGCAACATCAGCAGGGTTCTTATCAAGAACAAGCTGAGATACAGAATTAGCAAAGGCAGTAAATTGGTCGCCACGAGCTACGAAGTCTGTTTCGCAGCATACAGAAGCCATAGCAGTAACGCTACCGGCAGCAGCCACAGTTACAAGACCTTCAGAGGTAGCACGGCCCACTTTTTTAGCAGCCTTAGCAATACCCTTTTGACGAAGCCAGTCGAGGGACTTTTCTACGTCACCGTCATTTTCTTGCAAAGCTTTTTTGCAATCCATCATACCTGCGCCGGTTTTATCGCGCAGTTCTTTTACCATTTGTGCGGAAATAGCAGCCATTGTATGTCTCCTTAATTACTCAGCAGAAGCTTCGGCTTCAGCAGGAGCGTCCATAGGGATATCAAGTTTAGCAGCAGCTTTCTTAAGCTCAGCTTCAGCGTCCTTACCGTCTTTGTTCATGGCTTCGCCTTCTTGGCAAGCTTCAGCAAAGGCAGTTACAAAAAGCTTAATGGCACGGATGGCGTCATCGTTGCCAGGAATGATATAATCAATAACATCAGGGTCACAGTTGGTGTCAGTCACAGCTACAATGGGAATACCAAGCTTACGGCATTCTTTTACAGCAATGTCTTCACGATGTGGATCTATAATGAAAGCGATTTGTGGCAAACGGTCCATATCCTTGATACCACCAAGGGTGAGGTTCAATTTGTCAAGCTCGCGTTGTAATTGTAAAATTTCTTTCTTTTGATAACGGTTGATAGAACCGTCAGCAAACATGGCTTCAAGCTTTTTAAGACGCTCTACGCTCTTTTGAATGGTAGCAAAGTTAGTAAGCGTACCACCCATCCAGCGATAGGTTACGTGATATTGACCAGCGCGACCAGCTTCGGTGGCTACAGCTTCTTGAGCTTGACGCTTGGTACCGATGAAAAGCACCTTACCGCCATTAGATACAACGTCTACCACTTTATCATAAGCGGTGCGGAAAAGCTTAATGGTTTGTTGCAAGTCAATAATATGAACGCCGTTACGTGCGCCAAAGATGTAAGGACGCATTTTAGGGTTCCAACGACGGGTTTGGTGACCGAAGTGCACGCCCGTTTCCAGCATTTGTTTCATGCTTACGTATGCCATGGTTTCCTCCAAGGGTTTTTTCAACTTCCACACGAGGCCCTTCGCCTCACACCCTTTTGCATGTATTTTAACTACATACCCACTCTACCCCATGTAAAGTGCCCAGGGACCCTAAGACGGCTGCCCGTGTGTGCTTTGTTGTGAACGCGGATAAATAGCAAAGGAAAGCAGAAATGGCAAGATTTTTTTGTGGGGTACGCAGGCCTCTTTTATAAGCTCTTAAAAAGAAGCTTGTGCCTCGCATTCCATTTTTTACAAAATTACACTTTATTAACAGCAAATAAAGCAATTTTCAAAAGAAAAAAGACGAGTTTGCACTAGGTAGTTACTACAGCAAAGGCTTTTTAACTCTAGCAATTTTTTTCATACTCCACCCATTTTCTTGCCATTGCCAAAAAAGGCTTTATACTCTATGCTTATTCGCTTTGGGGCGTTTAGTCCCCCTTACATTATATATCCCCACTTGGAGTGCCCATGTTTGGTTTTATTTTTAAAAAAATATTTGGTAGTAAAAACGACCGTTATTTAAAGCGTAAAATGGCAGTAGTACAGGCTATTAATGCCCTTGAGGCAGAAATTGAAGCCCTCACCGATGCAGAACTTCAAGAACGCATTGCCGCCTTTAAGGTGGAAGTTCAGGAAGAAGGCAAAAGCCTTGATGATGTGCTCGTGCCGGTATTTGCCCTTGTGCGTGAAGCTTCACGCCGCGTACTTGGCATGCGCCATTACGATGTACAACTTTTAGGCGGCATGGTTTTACATAAAGGCAAGATTGCCGAAATGAAAACCGGTGAAGGTAAAACCCTTGTGGCTACCCTCCCCGTGGTGCTTAACGCCCTTTCCGGTAAAGGCGTGCATGTTATCACCGTGAATGATTACCTTGCCAGCCGTGACGCCGCTTGGATGAGCAAACTTTATGGTTTCTTGGGCCTTAGCACCGGTGTTATAGTGCATGGCCTTAATGATGAAGAGCGCAAGGCCGCCTATGCTGCCGACATCACTTACGGAACCAATAACGAATTTGGCTTCGATTATCTGCGCGATAATATGAAATTTTATGTGGAGCAATTGGTTCAGCGCAAGCATAATTATGCCATTGTGGACGAAGTGGACTCCATCCTCATTGACGAAGCCCGTACCCCGCTTATTATTTCCGGTGCTTCCGAAGACGCCGTGGGTCAATACCACATTATGGACGAAGTGGTACGTAAACTAGTGGCTGAGCAAGATTATACCATTGATGAGAAAGCCCGCTCCGCCATGCTTACCGATGCCGGTGTAGCGCGCTGCGAAGAGCTGTTAAAGGTAGATAACCTTTTTGACCCTGCGCATATCACCTATCAGCACCACATTTTGCAAGCCTTAAAGGCACATACAGTTTTTCGCCGTGACATTGAATATATTGTACAAGATAATCAAGTTGTTATCGTTGACGAATTCACAGGCCGTCTCATGCCGGGGCGCCGTTTCTCTGACGGTTTGCACCAAGCCCTAGAAGCCAAGGAAAAAGTAAAAATTGCCGCAGAAAACCAAACCTTGGCCTCGGTAACTTTTCAAAACTATTTCCGCCTCTATGACAAATTAAGCGGCATGACAGGCACAGCAGATACAGAAGCTGTGGAATTTCAAGAAATTTATGGCCTTGAAGTTATCAGCATTCCGCCCAATATGCCCATGGTACGTAAGGATTATTCTGACCTTATCTACCGTACTCGCCAAGAAAAATTCACCGCCATTGTGGACTCCATCGAAGAGCTGCACAAGGCCGGTCAACCTGTTCTCGTGGGTACCATTTCCATTGAAAACTCAGAGCTTATTTCTCATCTTTTGAAAAAACGTAACGTGCCGCACAACGTGCTTAATGCAAAGCATCATGCCCACGAAGCGGAAATTGTGGCTCAAGCTGGTCAAGCCGGTAAAGTAACCATTGCCACCAACATGGCAGGCCGTGGTACGGACATTGTGCTAGGCGAAGGGGTTAAAGAGCTGGGCGGCTTGCATATCCTTGGTACAGAACGCCACGAAAGCCGCCGCATTGACAACCAATTGCGCGGTCGTGCCGGTCGTCAAGGCGACCCCGGTTCTTCACGCTTCTATCTTTCCTTAGAAGATGACCTCATGCGTCTTTTTGGCTCTGAGCGCATCTCCGGTATTATGCAAAAGTTGGGTCTTGAAGAGGGCGAATCCATAGAAAACGCCATGGTAACCCGTGCCGTGGAAGGGGCCCAAAAACGTGTGGAAGGCCACCACTTTGAAGTGCGTAAAACCTTGCTAGATTATGATAACGTCATGAGCCAACAGCGTGAAGTTATCTACACTTTACGTCGTGAGCTCATTGAATCCAAAGATTTAACCTCCGTTATTGACGAATTTTGCGATGACCTTTTGGATGATTTGTACAGCCCTGTGGAAATGGCTTCTGCCAAAAACCCTCTGGCTCCCGAAGAAGAAGAGCTCATCCGCACACGCTTGCGCGAGATTTTCACCTTCGACCGAGTCTTGGAAGAAAACGCTCCCCTGCCTTCGCGCGACGAAGCAAGCGAACTTGTGCAGAAAATTTTACAACAATTGCACGATGATGCTCCAGATTTATACAAGGATATCATCCGTTACTTCCTCTTAGAAGAGCTAGATAAATGCTGGAAAGAGCATTTACGTAATATGGATTCGCTGCGCGACGGCATTGGCTTGCGCGGCTATGGACAAAAAGATCCCAAGCTAGAATACAAAAAAGAAGGCTTTGAGCTCTTCCAATCCATGATTTTCCGCATTCGCGAAAATGTATTCAAGGCGCTTACTCGTGTGCGCATACAACGCGAAGAAGCCGAGGAAGCACAAGAGTTACAAGAATTGCAACATAAAGAAGAGCCCGCCGCCATGACCTACTCCGGCCCTGCTGAAGATGGACATACCCACATGGAGCAAGCCAAAAGTGATAAGGTAGGCCGCAACGACCCTTGCCCGTGCGGTAGCGGGCGTAAATACAAAAAATGCTGTGGCACGCAAGAGTAATTACGCCTTACATACATAGTAAAATCTAC
>CAYJNG010000092.1:0-9725 GCA_964371505.1 uncultured Desulfovibrionaceae bacterium | reverse complement strand
GGCGTAGATGGCACTTTACTTCTACCAGATTCCATTGCCTTTGGTATCACCTACAAACCTTTAGATAACTTAAGCTTTGAAGTGGGTACCGTATTCACGCGTTGGTCCACTTACAACAGCCTTGATATTAATTTTAATAACAACTACAGCAACATTAACCCTAAAAAATGGAAAGATGGTTGGAACTTTAACGTAAGTGTGGAGTATAGCCCCTTAGATTGGCTTACCTTACGCGCTGGCTACTGGCATGAAACAGCCGTTGTCGATGCGCAATACGCTGACTACCTAATCCCCACCAACGGCCGTGATGTTTTAAGCCTTGGCGCTGGCGTAAAGTGGGAAGATTGGACTGTAGACGTAGCCTATGCCCACCTTTGGATCCATAATACCGATTACAGCTCAAGCATTGCCCATGGCGTACAAGGTGGCGGTCAAACCCAAAATGTGGGTGCGCATATTGTAACTCTTTCTGTTGGTTACTCTTTCTAAAAAATCTCATAGAAAGCTTTATAGCGCCAAGACAGGCTTTGTCTTGGCGCTTTTTTTTTGCTTTTAGATAAGCAAAGAAAACATAGTATCTACCGAATAGTAAATTCTCCTTTCTTTTCGCCCAGTTTACTTTTTTTGTCGCTTTGTGTAAACTTTCTCAAGTTGTGTCCGATGAACAACATATGGCACAATACTTTATTTAGGGAGTACGTTTATGAAATTGATGCAAAAAATTCTGTTACCCATTGCTGCACTCTTGCTGCTCTCCATGGGGGTTTTAAGCTATTTAACCTATACACAAACGGCGAAATCTTTAACAGAATCTTCTTTGAATACCATGCAAGTTTCTGTGGAGCTTATGGAGCGCATGCTCAGCTATACCATTGAATCCACAGAGTCATTCATTGAGGTTACTGCCTCAGGTAAAGTAACCAAAGACTTTGCGATACTGCCCACACACACACCAGAACAGGTGCAGGCCATGAACGCTTGGCTACTTAAACGTACGCAAGCTTTATCCATGCTGTCAGGCTATAACCTTATGAATACCAAGGGTATTATTATAGCTTCTTCTAATCCCAGCGCTGTGGGCACAGACCTTGCCTTCCGCGATTACTTTCAAGCAGCTGTAAAAGGTAATAGGGCAAAAACACAGCCGCGCCGCTCTACCATAAGCAATGCTATTTTGCTTGCCGTAGTGTTGCCAGTACGAAGCGATGATGGCACCATTATTGGCGTACTCTCCGGTGATATTTCCTTTACCAATGTTTATGATACAGTGCTTAAAGGTATTAACATTGGTTCCCACGGTTATGCCTTTGCCATCAATGAGCACGGCCTCTTGGTGCTAGACCCCAATAAAGAAAATTTGCTCAACGACACCCTCCCCATCATGGCTGATATGAAAAAAATCGCCGCGAAAGAAAATGGCATGTCTACTTATGTAAATCTTGCTAAACAACCCGTTATCGCCTACCACCAAAAAGTGGGTTCCACAGGTATGACGGTCATTGCCCGAGCAGAAGAAAGAGATATTTTTTCTAGCCTTAGCGAAGTAAGCTCCCTTTCCCTTTATGCCACTCTTATTGCTGTATTCCTCAGTTGTATAGTAGCCTTCTTTATTCTCCGCCCAGTGGTAGCAGCCATAGCCAAGGGCGCCAACTTTGCCACTGCCATAGCTGCCGGACAACTTGACGGCACCCTTGATGTAAAACGTAAAGACGAAATTGGCAACCTTGCCAACGCATTACGCTCCATCCCCGACTCTTTAAATCAAATTATCGACGAATATAATCGTGTAAAAAGCGATCTACAGGGCGGCCATATTGAAGTACAAGGTGATAGCAGTAAATTCCAAGGCGCCTATGCCCAATTGGTAGAAGGTACAAACTTCACCTTAAAGCAGTTCCAAAATATTTTAAATCTTTTAGCCGCTCCCACCGTGGTATTGGATAAAAACTTACGCGTTTGCTACGTCAACGACATAGCGCAAAAGGTTATAGGCACTGATTATCAGGGAAAAACCTGTAAAGAAGTGATGAACCGTGACGACTCCGGCACCCCTCAAGACGCTTTAAGCATAGCTGTGGCAACCTTACGCCCCGCCACCGGCGAAACCATAGCAAGACCGCGTGGCCTTGCCCGTGATATCACCTACACAGCTGTGCCCTTTACCGATGAAAACGGCAAACTTGCTTGCGTATTGCAGCTTATTACCGACTTAACCGACATTAAAAAAACAGAAAGAACCATTGTGGAAGTGGCCACACAGGCACAAGGTATTTCTGAGCGCATGGCCACCGCTTCTAAGCAACTTTCTGCGCAGGTGGAAGAAGTTTCTGATGGCGCCCAAACACAACGTGACCGTGTAACGGCCACTGCCACAGCCATGGAAGAAATGAACAGCACGGTACTTGAAGTGGCCAGCAATGCCGGTGAAGCTAATTCACAATCCAACAATGTTCGCGATAAAGCCTCTGAGGGCTCTGAACTGGTAAATCAGGTGGTGTCTGCCATTCAAAGTGTGAACGATGTGGCCCTTGAGCTTGAAAACAATATGCAGCAATTGGGACAACAAGCAGAAAGCATTGGTAGTGTTATGGATGTTATTTCTGATATTGCAGACCAAACCAACCTACTTGCCCTGAACGCTGCCATTGAAGCTGCGCGCGCCGGTGAAGCCGGACGCGGCTTTGCGGTAGTTGCTGATGAAGTGCGTAAACTTGCGGAAAAAACCATGACTGCCACCACGGAAGTGGGCAACAGCATTCGCGGTATTCAAAATACCACTAGTATGAACATTAACCGTGTAAGTGAAAGCGCTAGCTTTGCCGGTAAAGCTACAGAGCTAGCCGCCATTTCTGGCAACTCTTTAGAAGAAATCTTGGCCTTGGTAAATACCAATACCATGCTTATTTCTGGCATTGCCACCGCTGCAGAAGAACAATCTGCCACTTCTGAAGAAATTAACCGCTCCATTGACGAAATTAACCACATTGCAAACACCACGGCCCATGGCATGAGCCAAGCTTCGCAAGCGGTGCATGAGCTTTCTGAAATGGCACGCGAACTCCAAGATCTTTTAAAAAGATTACTGGAAAAATAACGTCCTCTTATGTGTAAAGTAAAGCCGTAGGTTCTTGTGGGCCTACGGCTTTTTTTATATGCTTTTAAAGCAAAAACACGTACTATGCCCCTGTGAGTATGCCTTAAAGAGTCACTCTATACAAAGCGCGCTGACTCTTTGCAAAAATAAACAGACGAAAGACTTTTTTAGAGACGGTGTAAGCCATAAAATACACATTTCAAAAATATATCTGTTTAACTAAAGCAATATGCAGTAAAACCTTTACACACAAAATAGACTATCCATGGAGTGAGCATGGTCACGAGCCCCTCATCAAATATAAAAACCATCCCCCCTTTACGCTGTGATGTGCTACAAAATGTAACATTACTGCCCATGGTGGGGGATATTACAGGGCCCACCCATGTTTATGCCTTAGGCGCTCATGCGCAAAAAGAGCCCCTTTTTCATACGCAGCGCCTCACGGCAGGCAATCACAAAGCCTTACAGTTGCCCTGCATAAAACCATGGAATGTATCACCACAAGAAGTTATTTATGGCGGCATTTTTTATATGCACTGGGGGCACTTTCTTTTGGAAGGCTTGCAGAGGCTCTGGTATGCTAAGCAAAGCGCCCTACCCATTGTTTGGGCTGGAGTGTGGGGCGTATTTCACACGCCTTCACAGTTGAAGCCATGGCAAAGCGATGTGTTTAAAAACCTTGGCATACATAATAAGCATATATTCCTTACCGAACCCACACAATTTGCCAAGGTGCATTTTCCTGAACCTGCTTGCGGCATAAACACGCATCTACACCCTGAGCAGGTGGACTTTTTGGGTTATTATGAAGCTAAGCCCATACAGGGAAAGTACGTGTATTTTTCTCGTGCAAAAATACGGGGCTGCGCCAATGAAGAGCATATAGAAAAAATTTTGCGTCAAAGGGGCTGGAGCATTGTCTATCCAGAAATGCTCAGCGTGGCAGAACAGTTGCACGCCATAAGCACTGCCAAAGTGTGCTTTATGATTGGCGGCTCAGCCCAGCACAGCCTTTTACTTACCAAAAATCTGCAAACGCGTTTTATCATTATACCGCGCGAACATTCGCTTACCTTCAACCTCATTGCCCACGCAAAATCCCATGACTACTTTCTTTTTCACTTAGAGAAAACAGTGCTTCATAAAGATTGCCAAGACGAAGCCAACACCACCTTTACCCTTGATGTGCACACTCTAGAATACATATTAGAAAAAACAAGTGATTTTACAAAACATGTAGAGGATTTTCCCAAGCTTTTTACCAAGGTGCAAAGCCCCCTACAAGAGCAACTCAGCGTGCCTGCTGCATACTATGCCAAGCCCGCCTCCATAACCAAGGGAAGAAAACTTTTTTACCACGCCTATTTTTTATATCAGCAAAAAAAATACCGTACTGCCGCAAAATTATTTACGTACTTACGTAAAAAGCATCTTTTGGAAGAATCCATGTATGTGGACTATTTTACTGCATTGCAGCGCTACCACTTACTCATAGAAGCAAGCATTACCCTACCCCTTGAAAAGCACCAAAGGCATATACAAAGTTTACAAACTGCCATTGCCCATAATACGCAAGACCATAAAAGCTACACCAAACTTACGGAGCTTTTTGTTATTAGTGGCAAAGTAGATGAAGCCATTGCGCTGCAAAAAGATTTAGCTGCGCGCCATCCGCAATGGAGCGAGCCTTTGGCAAAAATAGCTTCGCTTTATTCTTTACAAGGGCATAAAGCCAAGGCCCTACACTATGCCCAAGAAGCTGTGAACACAGAGCCGCACCAATTGCAGCGAAAGGCAGAATTAATAAAATGCCATATGGCATTGCAAGATTTTACCACATGTACAAAGCTTCTTTCTCAAAGCTTGCTGCGTCACCCCACATGGGACGAAGGCTTTAGTCTGCTAGCCGCCGTACAACACGCTCAAGGGCAGTTAGATAAAGCCATAGCATGCATGCAAAAGGCTCTTACCTTGGCTCCGCATAACCATAATGCCTTAGAGCAGCTTGCCACCTATGTACAAGAAAAAGGCGAACACGCGCAAGCCATAGAGCTGTTTGCAAAGTCCCTACAGCAAAACCCACGCGCGGCAGAACGGCACGCGCAAAATGCCCACATTTATGCTCAAAAAAATGACTTTGCCATGGCCATAGAGCATGCGCGCAAAGCGGTGGCTTTAGAGCCACGTAATTTTGTTTGCAAGTCCTTCCTTGCCACTTATTTACGACAAAACAAAGAATATAAGGCCGCCGTGGAGCTCATGGAAGAAGCCGTACACATGAACCCTTTTTGGAGTGAACCCCACAGCCAAATGGCAGCCATATATGCTGATCAAGGCAACCTAGACGCGGCTCTAACCTGTGCGCGCAAGGCCGTAGCTGTGGAGCCGTACTCTAGAGAGTGCAAAGCGGCGCTGGCAAACTACCGTATGCAAAAAAGGCAAATCACGGGGCAAAGCGCAAAGCACTACGGCGCACCTTGGGCTCGCTTGCAATGGCTCCTCGACATAGTATATGCCAAAAATTATTTAGAAATAGGCATGGAAGATGCCGATACATTTTTGCACCTAGACGTGCCTTTTAAAATGAGACTTGAGGGAGAGGAAGGCAAAAACACAGCTGCGCATGAGCCCCTTCATGTCTATAGAGAAAAGCCCGAAGTTTTTTTTGCAAAGCTCCCTTTGCGCCTTGCAAACACAGCGCATGACACGCAAAACAAAAAACATACTTTTGACATTATGGTTTTGAACGGAGCGCAAGGCCATGAGCAATGCCTTAAAAATTTCACAAACACTCTCCCCTATGGCCATGCAAAAAGTTTATGGCTTATTACCCATACCATGCCACAAGAGGCCTTACAAAAAAATAACGTAGAGAACATGCAAGACACGGCAAAAATACAGGATGCTTTTAAGACCATCCTCACCATACATGACACATTTCCAAGCTTTTCCTACTGCACACAAGTGTATGAAGATGGAGCGCAAACCCTGCTCTGGCGTACTGATGAACCCAGCACGCGCAGTAAAGCCTTTGAAGATACTTTTGCCATAAAGCGTATGAGCGCAGAAGACCTTGGCCCCTTGGTAGAGCTTTTAAATATTGTGGCGCCGCATCAAGTGCTGGGCAGGCTTTTCTCAACACTTGTCACGGATATAAAAGGCATTTGTAAATAAAAAGAATGCGAGTGTTTAGCACAGTAGGTATTTCGCAACGTATTACGCTTCGTATTACGCTTTGGGCGGCGCAAGGACTGTAAACTCCATGGTGACTTTTTTAATACGCTTATCCGCATACAAAAATTCTCTTAAGTCTTGCATTTCTTCACTGGCCTGTTGCAAAGGTATTTCTTCTGTAAATACTAGAGTGAGCAGCACACCGTAATCTAAGCCATATTTCATGGCCACAAGCTCTTCAACGGTAAAATGTAAAGCTTTATCTTGTATGTGCTCTGTAACCCTTTGCAAAATATTTTGCTGCACTTCCTTGGGGGCGTATGTGCCCGCAATACCCACGATACTTTGGAAAAAAATCTCCCACGCAGCCTTAGTAAGCATAAGAATCACCACCACGGTGGCTAATTTTTCAGCGTAGAGAAGCCATGTTATACCATGCTTTATGCCCGCATAGGTTAAAAGAAGCCCCAAGATAACCACTACAGTAGAGTACGCATCCGCCTTGGACTCCGTACCACTGCTTCGCAAGGTATGCGAATCGAGCTTTTCTGCTTGATAAAGTACGTATACGGACAAAAAAAGCTTTATGATGCATGTGGCAAAAGAAACCGCAAGCACAAATAGGCTCACCTGTGTGGGAAGTATAGACCAACTTTGGTACAGCTCCACGATGAGCCCGTACACCATGAAGAAAATCAGTATGGAAACCGTAAGCGAGGAGGCATATTCTAAATTTCCATGCCCAAAGGGGTGCGCTTCATCGCGCGGTTTTTTAGCAAATTGTAAGCCTATAATGGAAAAGAAATCTGTAAGCAAATCAGAAGCTGAATGTATACCATCCGCTATAAGCAGCTGACTGTTATATAAAAAGCCCACAAGAATTTTTGCCACGGAAAGAAGAATATTAGTAATGGCATTTACTATCATAACAAAGAGTTGCTTTGACTCTTTGCTTTTTGTTTTTGCTACGTCGGTCATATTCTTCCTCCTCGGCCTAGATAAAAAAGACCTTTATGAAGATGCGCTTCGTAGAGCATTGCCAGAAGAAAGCGCTCACGCCCCATTTCTGACAATGCTATACATATTCTGACGAAAAATTTATGGTATGTCAAAACTCCATGAGTTTTACCATAATCTACTCAGTAAAAATAACGCCATGCTCTTGTAAGAGCTTACGTAAGGCCACAATATCTTGCTGCGTCTTTTCTTGCTGCGCCACCTCTTTGGGCAGGTGGCAAGGTTCAATTTTTTCCAAAACGCCATATTTTGGGCGCAAGCTACTATTATCGCACATATGCCCCAAGCCACAGCTATAGCAAGGGCCGTATTCCACACAATCTAAAGAGCCAATAACTTGCATGGCGTTGGCCTTCATAAAAAAGCCCATGCTTTGATGCAAAGCCTCAGGACTATTAACTCCCTCGCGGTAGGTGCCTACAGTTATACCCAATTTCCCCTTAAGTGGCATGGTGCCGCTGTGCCTAAAGGAAAAGGTACGCTCAAGGCAAGCGTGCGCCATGGCATTTATGGTGCCGTAATAATTGGGAGCGCCAAAAATTATAATATCAGCTTGTTTCATTTTCTCGCCAATAGCATTCCAATCATCACGCAATTTACATGTATTATCCTTGGCACAAGCAAGGCAGGCTATACAGCCGTGAATTTTCTTTCCTGCAAGGCTCACAATTTCATAGGGGCTTTGACAGCCATCCAAAACAGCCTGCAAGGTGCTATGCACCATTCTATTTTTTCTAGGGCTTCCACTAATGGCAAGAATCATTTTTTTCTCCGCAATTAAAATTTTTTGAGTAAAGTAAAGAAAAGTTCTTTTTCTTCTTCCGATAAAGGAAATTGTTTTCCTTCAGCCAATATGGCCATATCGGCATCTAAGTGCACCTTTTTTCCCGCATCGGTAATACGTACACGCACAATTCTTTGATCTTCCACAACACGCTCTTTTACAATATAGCCGTTGTCCATAAGCTTATTTAGCGAGCGAGAAACATTGGGGCTTTCATCATACATGCGCTCCTTTATCTCTTTCACGGTCATGGCCTGTGTTGTGGCACTGTCTAGCACGTCCAAAATATGCAATTGCGTGCGAGATAAGCCGTGCTTTTTTAACATAGCATTGGTTTGTGCCTCCATTTCGTGGGCAACACACATGATAAGTGCGTATATTTTTATATCTATACTATGTTGAGATTGAAGAACCATATCCTTTTTAGCCATGTCACGCTCCTTGCGCTGTTTTGTATTTTTTTGTGGTTTCTGCCTTGAACAAGGCACTTTTGTTTGACATTTTCCGCATGCATAGCGCGGATTTTGCTTAAGAAGCACTTCGTCTAAAAAACGAGAGCACGGTATATGCTCTTTGCCCTTTTCAAAGGAAATAGCCCGTACAGGGCAGCGAGCAATGCAAGCACCGCACAAAATACAGTATTCGTAAATATCCGTATAGGCACGCTGCGTTTTGGGTATATCTAACTCTGTAACAAGAGAAATAAGTCGCCCTGCCATGCCCTTTTCTGAAATAATAGTTTTGGCAAGACTAAAGGTACCTATGCCGCAAAGGAAGGCCACATGCCTTTCTGACCAATTACTGGTAAAGCACAGCCCTTCCCCTTCATGCACTGCCATAAAATCTGGCGAAATACAGGGACAGCAACTTTTGTAGCTTTTTTCGTGCAGCAAGGCTTGCAGCTCCTTGGCCAAAGCCACAAGGCACTGTTGCCCTTCATAACGGCCATGAAGCCATAAGTTTGAAGGGTACAAAGTATCCACACCATTGGAGAGCACTATTTCTTTAGAAAGAGGCGCAAAAATGGAAATAACAGTCTTTGCTGTGGGTAGCCATTCAGAAGGCAACCGAAAGTGCGGCCCTAACACCTGCTCCTTAAACGTTGTAAATAAAGAATCTTGCGCGCTTCCATAGGCCACTATGGGTGCATCAAAGATTGTTATACCTGCGCAATCGGCATCTAAGGCTTGCATATGCGAGATGGTATTTAGGGGAGATGTGGCAAAAAAATTCGCCACGTAGCGTTCTATATCTGTATGTGTCATGTATATTCCAATTTAACAAAAGACCACCATGCTTAACGAAGCCATTTGCAAAATAAAGCAACGCAGCATCTTTTCATTCCCCGTACATATAATCCGCGGAACAAGACGCAAACTACTCTTTTTTCCTCCCATGTCAAGAAAAAGAAAGAGCTAGATGCACAAGCACATCTAGCTCTTTGTCTTATGATAGCATCATTGGAGCCGGCATTCCCCTTAGCCGTATCCATGGGGCGCGTTTATATCATTTATCTTAGGCAGCATCTTCTGTGCCATGAGTTTGAGAAAGGCCTCGCTTGTCATCCCCCCCCGCAAGAGAGAACGCTTACCACGTAGACATTTTTTGCACAAAAAAAAGGGTTTAGATTTGCATCTAAACCCTTACATTTTT
>CAYJNG010000091.1:0-9880 GCA_964371505.1 uncultured Desulfovibrionaceae bacterium | reverse complement strand
CCTGTGGCGCAGCCAAGGTTCACAAGGCGACCTTCAGCAAGTACCACAATGGAGCGGCCGCTTTTGAGGGTCCATTTGTCCACTTGAGGCTTGATGTTAAGGCAGGTGATGCCGTCGGTATCTTCTAAGTAGCTCATTTCAATTTCATTATCAAAGTGGCCAATGTTGCAAACAATGGCTTCGTCTTTCATGCCTTCCATGTGCTCACCGGTGATAACGTGGTAGTTGCCTGTGCAGGTAACAAAAATATCCCCTTCGGCAAGGGCGTCTTCCATGGTGGTTACTTCATAGCCTTCCATGGCGGCTTGCAGGGCGCAGATGGGGTCAATTTCTGTAACCAGAACGCGAGCACCAAAACCACGCATGGACTGCGCGCAGCCCTTACCCACGTCGCCATAGCCCACAACTACAACTACCTTACCGGCAATCATAATGTCTGTGGCACGCTTAATGCCATCGGCTAAGGATTCACGGCAGCCGTAGAGGTTGTCAAATTTAGACTTGGTTACGGAATCGTTTACATTAAAGGCAGGGAAGAGCAATTTGCCTTCTTCGGCCAATTGGTAAAGACGATGCACACCGGTGGTGGTTTCTTCAGAAACGCCCTTGATTTTGGCAGCCACACGTTGGAAGCGTGTTTTATCATTGGCGTAAGAAAGGGCCAAACGATGCATGATGATTTGGAACTCTTTATTGTCGTATTTTTGTTCCAAGAGGGCAGGGTTGTTTTCCACTTCCACACCCTTGTGTATCATAAGAGTAACGTCACCGCCATCGTCTACGATAAGGTCTGGGCCGGAGCCATCGGGCCATGTCATGGCCATTTCTGTGCACCACCAGTATTCCTCAAGGGTTTCACCCTTCCATGCAAATACCTTGGCATAACCAAGCTCAGCAATGGCTGCTGCGGCATGGTCTTGGGTGGAGAAGATGTTGCAAGAGGCCCAGCGAATGTCCGCGCCCAATTCGTACAGGGTTTGGATAAGAAGGGCTGTTTGAATGGTCATATGTAAAGAGCCAGTAACTTTTAAACCTTTTAGTGGCTTAGAAGCGCCGTATTTGGCAATGCATTGCATAAGGCCTGGCATTTCGCGCTCAGAAAGTTGCATTTCTTTTTTGCCAAAATCGGCAAGGCTCATATCGGCCACTTTGTAATTAAGGCTTAAATCAATGGCTTGTGCGTTGGACATAAAAACTCCTTAGGATGCTTTGGTAGCCACAATCAAAAGCAGATTGAGGCTTTTTTGCAATGTTGTACGTTGTATATTTACCAAGGAAAGACCGGCTTCATGGAGAAAGTTTTGCATGGTGTCTTGGTCAAAGCCAAGCCAGCGATCTCCAAAATTTTCGCGCATTTTTTCGTTGGTGTGTTTATCAAAATCGGCAATGAATACCGTGCCGCCGGGGCGCAATATGCGTTGCACTTCTTTAAGCGTAAAAAGAGGGTTGGAAAGATGGTGTAATACAAGGTTAATGCAAGCAAAGTCTGCCTCGCCGTCACGCAGGGGTAAGTGGTCAAGCTCCCCAATACGTAAGGAAATGCGCGCATCTTCCCCTTCCAAAGGGCTTTGCGTGTTTTGACTTGCGGTGGCAAAGCGGCGCCGTGCCAGCTCTAGCATGCGCGGGCTGCCATCCACACCCACCACAGTTTGAGCCTTGTGTAAAAGCTTTTCAAGCACCGAGCCTGTGCCGCAGCCTAAATCCACCGCCAAGTGGCAGGGGCTTGGCACGGCGGCGCAAACGCTTTGGGCCAAATCAAAGGAGCCAAGAATTTCTTCATTAAGCATGTCCCAATCTTCAGCAATGGCATTAAAAAATTGCCGTGTGCGTAAGGCCCGTTCTTCTATGCAGCGAGCTCCAAGGTGCACGTCATTTTGCATAAGCGCATTGGCATCTACAAAGAGAAGCATGCTCTTGATAAATTCTTGCGCCGGCCCTTCCTTGGGTACGGTGTAAAAAACCCATAACCCATCGCGGCGCCATTGTAATAAATTGGCCTCGGTGAGTATTTTTAAATGCCGTGAAATGCGCGATTGACCCATTTGTAAAATGCTCACCAGTTCATTGACGGAAAGCTCATAATGGGCAAGCACATGCAATAAACGCAAGCGCGTTTCATCGGCAAGGGCTTTAAAATAGGTAAGGGCTATGGACATGGGTTCCTCATGTATTTGAGAGCGTGCACAAGTGTTTACAAAAAATATTTTGCAAAAACACAGGAAAGCTTGCTGCATGACAAAATATTGCATGTGGCGCATAAGGCACAAACTCTCTTGCTTGCGTTGCTCTGTGTGTAAGTTTTGTAAGCTCACCTTATGGCTATCGCATCCTTTGTGCAGGAGTGGCAAAGTACGCAACGCTTACTCTTGGTTTTTGGGAGTGTTGCTAGCAACATGCTCCGTAATACCTGTCATAATGAATTACACAGAGATTGTATTTATCAAGAAAGCTTGATATGTATATCTGTTTTTAAGCATATAGGCAAGTAGAGAATTACCTACAAATGTTGCAAAGCTAATAGTTGCAAAAAGTAGTTTTATTTATAGTGTTTATGTGATGTTGACTTTTTGGCATATTTTACTATTGTTTTTCTAGGATTTTTTTAGACTGTGCCTTGTACGGGAGAATAAAGTATGCAGGTAACACATAATATTTATCTAGAAATGTTAAACCTCTGCCAGCAGGCTTGGCGGAGGGGTTTGCTTTCGGGCTTCAATGGCAATATATCCTTACGTGTGGGGGATTTTGTTGCCATGACGCGCAGTGGTGCTGCTAAGGGCTACTTAGAAAAGCAAGATATTTGCCTTGTGGACATGGAAGGAAGTATGGTGTTTCGCGCTCACGAGCAGGTGCGCCCTTCCTCAGAAGGCTCTATGCATGTGCAATTGTATTTACGCCGCCCTGATGTGCAGGCCATTGTGCATTGTCACCCGCGCCACTTGCTGGCACTGGAGATAAAGCTTGGCATGGCCTCACGGGAAGAATTTTTGCATATACCTGTTTTTGAGGCAGACTTACTACGCCAACGCATGGGTTTTGTGAAGAATTTTGAGCCGGGCACCGAGGCTTTGGCCAAGTCTGTGGCGGCATGTGGCGGCGGGCACGATGCCATATGGATGGCGCAACACGGCCTTACTTGTGTGGGAAACACAGGGGTGGAAGCCTTGGCCTTGGCAGAGGAACTCGACCATTTGGCGGCGGTGCAATTGTTAGCTTTGTCTTAGCTTTACCCTTGCCAAGGGGCTAGGGCATTAAATGCTCCGTACGCAAAACGTGTATAAGCGTTTTGGCGCATTCTATGGGTGAGTAGTCGCTCACTTCCAAGGTGCATTGGGCGTATTTCGTGTAAAGGGCGGCACGTTCTTCAAAAAGATCCTCAATGGTTTGCCCTGGGGCAATGGCAATGCCGCGTTGAGGGTTGCGGGCAATGCGCTCTAGTATGAGGGGGAGTGGGGCTTGCAAGTACACTATGGGGCCAAGGCTACGCAAATGTGCCATGGCGGCTTCGCGGTAAACAACGCTGCCTCCTGTGGCTATGACGGAGCGGAAAAGGCGTAATTTGCTCACCATATGCCCTTCTAAATCCAAAAATTTTTCTTTCGACATGGAATCGGTGATGCTTTGCAGCTGCACGCCGTAGTGGGATTCAATAACATAGTCTGTATCCACAAAGGCCCAGTCTAGATGCTTAGCAAGGGCAAGACCCACGGTGGATTTGCCAACTCCAGGCATGCCAATAAGAGTTATGCAGGGTGTTTTATGACTTTGTTGCGGGGCTGGGGTAAAATCTGGTGACATAAGGCCTTCCTTTAGCAGTGTACTGTGTTTCGCCAAGGGCAATCACGCGGAATAGCCACGGGAAACCTTGATATAGTGCACCAGCGGCGCCGCAAGGTCAAGTTTTGGTGTTGCTTTGCAAAAGCGTTGATATGGAAAATAATTACGTGTGAATGGAAAATATGCTTTGAGCGTAGGAAATATATTTTGTATGCGGGTGATGTACGCTTCATTGTGAAAGGCGGCTAAAAGAGCATAGACAAGGGGCTGTTAAGTGGATAACATATATGTGCAAGAGTTTTTAGGCTAGGGCCTGCTCTAAGCTAAATGAAAAAATTGCCGATAAGCCTTATAGGAAGATTTTTTACACCGGAGAAAAGCCATGTTGTATCCCTTTCGCACGTTGTATAGTTGTTTGGTTTTTGTAACCATTCCCTTACTCATGGTGACGCCTGCCCTTGCCGATGCCCCTTATGCTGGCGCCCCTTCTTACCCTGTGTCCACAGTGGTGAAAACAGGCACGGCGCCTGTGCAAAGGGCCCCTGCAGCAACTACAAATACAGTGCCTTACGCCATGTCTGGCACCACGCCTGTTGCAGCGTCTGGCGCCACGCCCTATTGTCCCCCTTGCGAATATTGCGGCATGTACCCTCCCAATAAAAGTGGGCCAAGGGTAGCTTCGCCGCAGCTGCAAACAACGACACCTTCGGGGGCCTATGCGCCTTCTTATGTGCCACAAAAGGCTTCGGCGGCTCAAGGTCATCAGCCTTATCAGGCCTATCAGCCTCAAGCTCCTTACGGCGCTGCGCCTCAATCAGCTTCTCAAGCAACCCCCGGCACTTATGCTGTGGGTGGTTATGTATCCAATTTGCCCATGCCGCCCGCAAGGCCTAACCCAAGCATAGGCGAAGTGTGGCAACGCTCTGGTGGAGCTCGTTTACAATACGACGCTTTGCGCGGGCCCATTCAAATGTACACCAATGGCATGCCGGTAAAAGATCCTGCCAATGTGCATTTGCCCCCTTTGTATCCAGAGCCAAAGCCACGCGCACGTGCGCAAAAAAACAAGACTAAGCCAGCCGTAGCGCAAGCTCCTAAAGGGGTATCAGCGCAGCATGTGAATGAGCGTAGTGCCGGTAATGCTTCGCATAAGCCTGTGGCGCAGCCTAGTACCAGCGTGCGGCCTGCTTCCAACGCTCATGACGCAAAAAAAGGTGAGGCTTCGCCTAAGGTGTCAACAAGTTCTAGCTTGTCTGCGCCCTCAGGTGGTACAGGTACAGCGGGCGCAGCTACAAAGCCAGATTTTTCATCCACATCGGTTGCTACGCAAAGGGCGCAGCCTGCAACGCAAGCTTCTTTAGAGGCTGTGAGCCGCCCCATTACCGAATCTGCAGCGCCTACGCCAGCCCCCATACAATCTCCGTATGAGGGCCCTGCTGCCGCAGTGGGCAGTGCCAATTAAATTTACGCCCATTAAGTTTACTTTAGTCAAGTTCATACTAGTCAAGCGTGCGCCCATCAAGCTCTCACTGACGTGAGCGGGAGCACTTCTCCAAGCTCTATGCCAGCCGCTGTCACTATGCCGCGCATGGGGTACACTTCTACGCCCATATCTACAGCTTGCCAAAAAAGTGCGGCATAAGCAGGGTCAATAACATCCGCCGGCCCAAAACAGTGCCCATCAGCTCTTTGTACAAGATAAAACATGGCTGCACGTTCTCCGTTGCGCACTATATCCATAAGCTCCATAAGGTGCTTTTGCCCTCGTTCTGTGGCCGCATCGGGAAAAAGTGCCACATCATCTTCTACCATGGTGACGTTTTTGCACTCCACCCATAAAGGAGGCTTGCCCTCAGCAGTTATGCAAGCGTCAAGGCGAGAAGCGCCGCGCTTGGCCTCGCGTTTAAATTGTGTGTAGCCTGCGGCAAAGGGTAACCTGCCGGCATGAAAGGCTGCCTCTAAAAGCTTATTGGGCACTGAGGTGTTGACCCCTACCCAAAATCCTTGGGTGTAGGCTACGGGATCTGTGCTGTCGGGAGCTTGAGGGGAGCTTTTATTCCAAGCTTTGGGTAACCATACGGCCTCTTGTGTGTAGGCAAGTTTGCGCGCAGGGTTGGCAGCGGGGGAAATAAGAATGGGTAAGTTTGGGCGCATAAGACCCAGCATGGAGCCGGAGTTGTTGCTATGAACCCATGTTTCTGCGCCCATAATGTCTACTGCTACACTAAAGCGTTTGTGGCGGCGTAGAAAACGGCTCACAAGGCAGTGCGCAGGATAGGGGAGTAAGGGGGCACAGAGGTAATTTTTACAAGATAAATTATTTACTTTCTTCATGGTATTGTGTAGCTTGGTTGCAGTTTATAGGTCATGCTTTACGTACTTTTTCCCTGTTGTCACTTGTTGCAGGAGCGTTAAGGCATGGAAAAAAGCATTTGAAAACACATCAAAAAGTACAAAGGAACGGACATGAAACTTGCAGATAAATTTTCTTCTGTCAAACCTTCAGCAACACTTGCCATTAATGCCAAGGCTCTTGAGTTAAAAAATCAAGGCGTTGCCATTATCTCTTTAGCTGTGGGTGAGCCGGATTTTACAACGCCTAAACATATTTGCGAAGCCGCAAAAGAGGCCATCGACGCAGGTTTTACCCGTTATACTGCCGTTCCCGGTATTATGGAATTACGTAAAGCTGTGGCGGCTTATTATGAAAAAGAATATGGCGCTGCTTTTGCTGCAGAAAATGTGGTTATTTCCAACGGTGGTAAGCAGCCTCTGTATAATATTATGCAAGCCCTGCTCAATGCTGAAGATGAAGTACTTATTCCTGCTCCGTATTGGGTAAGCTATCCGGATATGGTGATGCTGGCAGGCGCTACGCCTGTGGCTGTGCCCACGTCTGTGCATGATGACTTTAAAGTAACCACCGAGCAATTGGAAAAGTTTCTTACCCCCAAAAGCCGCATGCTTATTTTAAACACGCCTTCTAATCCCACAGGTGTTACATATACACAAGCAGAGCTAGATACGCTCATGGAATGGGCCATAAATAAGGGCCTCTTTATTATTTCCGACGAAATTTATGACCAATTGGTGTATGATGGGCAAAAATCTGCCACTGGTGCCCATTGGTTTGTGCGCTATCCTGAGCAAGTGGCTTTGTGTAACGGTGTTTCTAAAAGTTACGCCATGACAGGCTGGCGCGTGGGCTATTCGGTAACATGCCCAGCGCTTACCAAAGCCATTGTAAGCTTACAAGGGCAAAGCACTTCTAACGTATGCTCCATTGCGCAAAAAGCTGCTTTTGCTGCCCTTGACGGCCCCAAAGACTTTATGGACGAAATGCGTACCGCCTTTACTCGCCGCAGAGACGCTGGGTATGCACGCATTCAAAAATGGAGTAAGGCTATTTGTCCTAAGCCTAATGGTGCTTTCTATTTTATGGTGGATGTGCATCAATACTTCCGCCCCGGCCTTGCCGATGATGCAGAGCTGTGCACGGTGCTTTTAGAAAAAGCCAATGTGGCGGTGGTGCCGGGTTCGGCTTTTGGTGATGCTCGTTGCATACGTTTTTCCTACGCTTTGGCCGATGAAGTACTTATGGAAGCGTTAGACCGTATTGAAAAAGTGTTAGAAGGTAAGTAAAACACTTTTGTAAGAGGGTACTTATTTGTCATTTATGCAAGAGAATATACAATGCCTCACCGAGGCTTTGTCGCGTATAACTAAAGCTCCCGAGCTTACCTCAGGTAAGCTCGAGGAGGCTGGGCTTGTTATTGCCAAGGAATCATCTCGCGCTTTAAATACAGCGCGCGTAGCTTTTTGGCGCGTACTCCCTAAAGAGGCTTGCCTGCGCTGCATTCTTGCCTACGATAAAGAGAAAGGCCTTGTGGAGCTCTTGGATGATGTTTGCTTAAAAAACTATCCCGATTATCTCGAAACTCTTTCCTTGGGGCGCGTGCTTAGTCTTGATTCTAGTAATCCTGAAAGATTTGCGGATTTGCTGGAAGAATACAACAGAGACATGCGCGCCACCATTGATGCGCCAGTGCGTATGAATGGTGAAGTGGTTGCTGTTTTGTGCATGGAGCACATGCACAGCGATCGCGTTTGGACTCCGGCAGAAAAGGATTTTACGTCTTCCTTGGCAGATTTTGTGGCTCTTGCCATGTCTTCGGAAATGCATCTTCAAGCTTTAGAAGATTTGCGCATTATCAAAAAACGTACTGATAGATTAATGGCAAATTTGCCAGGAGCCATCTATCAATGCGTTAACGAACACCCTGATTATCGTTTTTCGTATGTAAGTGAAGGCGCTTATGAACTGTTTGGTTACACAGCAGAAGAACTTATGGAAAAAAACGGTGTGCGCATTTTGGACCTTGTGCATCCGGAAGATGTACAAGCGCTGGAAGATATAAATGCCATAACCTTGGGAGTGGGGCTTCCTCTAGATACTTCCTTTAGGGTTATCACCAAGGATGGAACCACCAAATGGGTGTGGGAGCGTAGCCGCGTAGTGGAATTTAGCAAAAGCGGTGAGCCTTACCTTTTTGAAGGGTTCTTTTCCGATGTGACAGAACAAAGGCGCCTTGAAAGTGCTGAGCTTGCCAATCAAGCTAAAAGTACCTTCCTTGCCAATATGAGCCACGAAATTCGCACGCCCATGAATGCTATTTTGGGTATGTCAGACATTGCTTTGCGCCATAACCCGCCTGCACAAATTGGCGATTGCTTACAAAATATTAAAGGGGCTGCAGGTTCTTTGCTCGCCATCATTAATGATATTTTAGATTTTTCTAAAATTGAAGCCGGCGCCATGGAAATCATCCCTGAAGCGTATTACGTGGAGTCTTTTATCAATGATGTTGTGGCCCTTATTAATGTTCGTATAGGGCGCAAAGACATTGAATTTTTGGTGGAAGATCACCACGCCATACCGAGTATTCTTATAGGCGACAGCATACGTATTAAACAAATTTTAGTGAATTTGCTCAGTAATGCGCTGAAGTTTACCTATCAAGGGCATATCCGTTTAACTATGTCTGCTGAGCCTTGCGCCAAAGGCGGCGTTACTACGCTTAAGGTGAGTATAGAAGACACAGGTATTGGCATTAAGCGCGAAGATATTTCCATGCTCTTTAATAACTTTGCACAATTAGATACGCGCAAAAATAGAAATATTGAAGGCACGGGCCTCGGGCTTGCCATAACCAAGCGTTTGGTGGAAGAAATGGGCGGCACCATATCTGTAAAAAGTGTGTACGGAAAGGGTTCTACTTTTTCCTTTACTCTTCCCCAAGTGGTGGAAGACAAAACGCCATTGCTTGAGTGCAAAAATTTTGAACCCTTGCGCGTGGCCGTATGGCTTGAGTCTGCTGTGAAGGCAGAGTTTTTGTGCCAAAAACTTAAAGCCATCGGTGCTACTGCTACCATAATACAAGATGCTGCTGCCATTAAGGACTATAGTCATGTGTTTATGGAATATACCAAGCTTAGCGATTTTGATGCTTCCTCCGTGCCACATGTGCATGTATTGGCCCTTTCGCGTAATTATTTTGAAGGAAAAGATGTGCCGGATAATGTGGCGGTGGCTTACACGCCCTTAACCACCATCGTTGTCGCGCGTCTTTTGGAAGGTTCCATCTACCATGTGAGCGATTCTGCAGCCAATAGCCAAGTGAACTATGCCCTTAAAACGCAAGGGGTGCGCGCCTTGGTGGTGGATGATAATAGTATTAATCTTATTATTACCCAAAGCGTGCTAGAAGAATACGGCATTGTGGCAGACACGGTACTTTCAGGTGAAGAAGCCCTTAAAAATGTCAAGAAAGTGCATTATGATGTGATTTTTATGGATCATATGATGCCTAAAATGGATGGCGTAGAAACTACCATGCATATACGCAACTTATCGCAAGATAAGTTTCGCGTCGTACCCATTGTGGCACTTACAGCTAATGCTGTGGGCGATGTGCGCTCGGAATTTTTAAAAGCAGGTATGAATGATTATCTTTCAAAGCCACTTATTATTAAGGAATTAGAGCGCGTACTGCGCCAATGGCTTCCCACAGATAAATGGGAAAATGTAGAGATTGAATAAATT
>CAYJNG010000090.1:1288-9918 GCA_964371505.1 uncultured Desulfovibrionaceae bacterium | reverse complement strand
AAATGTGACGCAAGTTTTGACGACGACGTTTGAATTTGCCAGAGCCGGTTACTTCGAAACGCTTGGCAGCAGAACGTCTGGTTTTAATTTTTGGCATGAAAACTCTCCTTAAAAGCTTTTCCCTGTCCGGTTATAAGCATAACCTGCAGGCGGTACTTGCTTTTTAGTTCATTACGACAAATGTCGCTTCTTTCTTTAAGCAAGCTTAAAGAAAACACCTATTAGACAGCAAGGCACTGTTTTGCCAAGAAAAAACATCAAGGCACGGGCAGCGCCGCCCAAAATTTTGCTTACGCATAAGCATTCTTTGCACGCTTGCCTACGCTAAGCCGCAAAGAAGCTGTAACTTGCCCTAAAATGCCAATAAAGGCAAGAGGACAAGCCCTAAAAAAATTTTCTGCCTAGTATTCCTAAAAATTACCCTTTCTTAGGAATGAGCAGCATTTGCAAGGTGCGGCCTTCTGCGCGAGGTTCTTGGTCTACTTTTGCAATATCGGCAAGGTCTTGCACAACACGTTCTAAAATAGACAGGCCTCTGTCCTTATGCACAATTTCACGCCCACGGAAAAACACCGTTACTTTACAGCGATCTCCTGCTTCTAAGAAGCGGCGAATGTGGCGCACCTTGGTTTCGTAGTCATGGTCGTCAGTTTTGGGGCGCACTTTAATTTCTTTAATTTGCACCACAGTTTGCCTTTTTTTGGCTTCTTGCTTCTTCTTTTGTTGCTCGTATTTAAACTTACCATAGTCCATAATACGGCAAACAGGTGGCTCCACGTTGGAAGCTACTTCCACAAGGTCCATTCCGGCTTCTTTGGCTTGGGTAATGGCATCATTACGGGATAAAATCCCCAATTGATTACCCTCAGCATCAATAACTCGCACCTCACGGGCACGAATCATCTCATTACGACGCACGCTATCTTGCGGCATTTCACGCCGCGGTCTTGTATTAGGCGAAGCTATAACACATACCTCTCTCTTTAAAGGGTTTTTCACAATCGGCGCGGATGACGTTTTCGATTTCGCTCAAGGTCATAACACCAAGGTTTTCACCAGAGCGTAAACGCACGTTCACACTTTGTGCTTCTACTTCCTTATCACCAACAACAAGAATGTATTGCACCTTTGCCAGTTGGGCCTCACGCACCTTGAAGCCCAGCTTCTCGTTACGTATATCGGCAGAGACCCGCATACCTGCTTTAGCAAGGGTTTTCTCCACTTGTAAAGCAAAATCATTTTGCGCATCCGTTACGGTGAGCACGCGAACTTGCTCAGGGGCAAGCCAAGTGGGTAAGGCCCCTGCATAGTGCTCAATTAAAATGCCAATGAAACGCTCTAAGGAGCCCATGATGGCTCTATGCACCATGACAGGTCTGTGTCTTTCGCCATCAGCACCCACATATTCTAGCTCAAAGCGTTCTGGCAAGGTAAAGTCACATTGAATGGTAGAACATTGCCATTCACGACCAATGGAATCTAAAAGTTTTACGTCAATTTTAGGACCATAGAAGGCGCCATCACCTTCATTTATGTAATAATCAATGCCTTCACGCTCCACAGCCTTAATAAGGGCATTGGTGGCAAGCTCCCACGCTTCATCGGTACCAATGCTTTTTTCTGGGCGGGTGGAAATGGCAACCTTATAATCAAAGTCAAACAGATTCATAAGGTCACGAATAAGCGTAATAATGGAGATGATTTCATCTTCCAATTGCTCAGGCATACAAATAATATGTGCATCATCCTGCGTAAATTGGCGAACACGCATAAGGCCGTGCAAAGCACCGGATTTCTCATGCCTGTGTACAAGGCCCAGCTCAAAATAACGCTGTGGCAATTCACGGTAGGAGCGCAAAGAATTTTTAAATATCAGCATATGCGAAATACAGTTCATGGGCTTTACGCCATACTGATCTTCCTCAATGCTGGTGAAATACATATTTTCACGATAGTTATCGTAGTGACCGGATTTTTGCCATGTTTCTACACGCAGCAATTGCGGCCCTTGCACAATATCGTACTGACGCTTTAAATGCTCTTTACGCCAAAAATCTTCTAAAATGGTGCGTAAAAGCATTCCCTTAGGCAGCCAGAACACCATGCCCGGCGCCACATCTTCGTGGAAGGTAAAGAAATCAAGCTCACGACCAAGTTTGCGGTGGTCACGCTTTTTAGCTTCTTCCAAGCGATGCAAATATTCTTTAAGGGCCTTTTCATCAGCAAAAGCGGTGCCGTAAATGCGAGAAAGCATTTTATTTTTTTCATCACCGCGCCAGTAAGCTCCGGCCACAGATAAAAGCTTCACAGCCTTTACCATGCCCGTATTTGGCAAGTGCGGCCCGCGGCACATATCTAAAAAATCACCACATTGGTAAAAAGAAAGCTCTTCTGCTTCAATATCAGAAATAATTTCCACCTTATACATTTCACCAATCTTGGTAAAATGCTCAATGGCAGCGTTCTTTTGCATGGTGGTGCGTGTAAAGGGCATATTAGCTTTAATCATGCTTTGCATTTCAGCTTCAATGGCCACTAAGTCTTCCGCCGTGAAGGGACGCTCTACGTCAAAGTCGTAATAAAAGCCTGTATCAATGGCAGGCCCGATGGTCACCTTGGTGGCAGGGAAAAGTTTTTGCACCGCAGCCGCCATGACGTGCGCGGCAGAGTGGCGTATAATTTCAAGCCCTTCAGCGGAGTCCATAACAATGGGAGTAAGTTCGCTTACGCCTTGGGGCAAAGTGGTAGAAAGGTCTAAAAGATCTTCACCCACCTGACAAGCCACAACGCTTTTCATTTTTTTGCCACTTAAAACAGCCTTTAAGGCTTCAAAAATAGTGGCACCTGCCCCGCAATTTTCTGCAGGCACTTCCAAAGTAGTATCATCCATGCGAACTATCACGCTGTGCTCCTCTATGCAGCGCGCCTTACGGCAGCACTTTTCGCTTAAGGTATAACTTTATATACAAAAAAGGGGGAGGTTAAAAACCTCCCCTCTGTGTGATTATAATTGGTAGGAACGAGCAGACTTGAACTGCTGACCCCTTCCATGTCAAGGAAGTGCTCTAGCCACCTGAGCTACGCTCCTACTCTGAGGTCGGAGAGAACTATAGGCGCACTTTACGTAGGAGTCAATATTTTTATTTTATTTTTCGTGAGGGGAAGAAGGCCCCAACCTCTACCAAAACGCGCTCCGTACACCCCCTATTGCTAGAAACTTCATAAGCAAACCTCACTCTGGTTCGTCTAAAAATACAATTTGTACCGATGGAACCTAGCGCAAAGCGCTGGTGGAATTGGTGCATGTATTTTTAGGCGAAACCAAAGTGAGGTTTATATTAAGTCGCTAAATTCAATAGGCGTATAAAGCCGAAGCCCCGTCGTCCTCTGAAAAAATTCTACAGAGCAGCAAACTTTTGCACACGCGCAAGGCTTTCTTCCTTACCGAGCACAGCCATAACTTCCGGCAAGTGCGGCCCACCCATATAGCCAAGTAAAGCCACACGCAATGGAGGCCCCACTTGTTTAAACTTTAGGCCCTTTGCTTCCACAAAGGCATTCAAGGCTGCTTCCGTGGCCTCGGCGCTAAAATCTTCTACTGCGGCAAAAGCATTGGCCAAGTCTGCCATGAGGGCGGCGCTTTCCGCACTATGGGCTTTTTTCAAAGCCGCTTCGGCAAATTCTAAAGAGGCAGATGTAATAAGCAGAGGGCGTAAAGCTTCAGCAAGCTCTACAAGATTGGCGGCACGTTCTGCAAAGAGCGGCACCATGGGCGTAAGCTTAGCTACATTCATATCTTCAAAGCCTAGTTTTTGCACGAAGGGCAAAACACGCGCAGCAAGGTCTTGCGGTGCCAATGCGCGCAAGTAGTGTGCATTAAGCCACTGCAATTTATCAGGATCAAAAGCCGATGCAGCCGCATTAAGGCTGGTACCATCAAAAAGCTTAATCAGCTCTTCCAGCCCAAAAATTTCTTGATCGCCATGAGACCAACCAAGGCGCACCAAGTAGTTCACCAAGGCTTCGGGCAAAAGGCCGTCTTGTTCGTATTCAATGGTGGCACGCGCTCCATGACGTTTGGAAAGCTTTTGCCTATCTGGCCCCAAAATCATGGGAACATGCCCAAAGCGTGGCAATTCTAAGCCCAGAGCATTATAAATAAGAATCTGACGCGGCGTATTGGAAATGTGATCATCGCCACGCATAACATGGGTGATGCCCATGCCGTTGTCGTCTACCACCACGGCCATATTGTACGTGGGCATGCCATCAGAACGACGAATAATCATATCGTCAAGCTCATTCACATCCACCACAATGAGCCCTTTCACCATATCGTCAAAGCTAACCTTGCCGGAGTCTGGCAAGCGCAAGCGCACGCAATGCCCTGCACCTGGGCCCACATTTTTATGGCGACAGCAGCCATTATAGCGTGGTTTTTCACCTTTTGCCTTGGCTTCTTCGCGCATGGCGTCCACTTCTTCTGGCGTACACGAACACCAATAAGCATGCCCTGTGGCTAAAAGCTTCTCCACGGCGGCATTATACTCATCCGTGCGCTGCGTTTGATACACAAGCTCGCCATCCCAATCCAAGCCAAGCCAACGCATGGAGGCTAAAATAGAATCGGTATATTCCTGCTTGGAGCGCTCAAGGTCCGTGTCCTCAATGCGCAAAAAAAACTCACCGCCATGGTGGCGTGCCAATAACCAACAAAAAAGCGCCGTGCGTGCGCCGCCAATATGCAAATGCCCTGTGGGGCTGGGGGCAAAACGTGTTCTCACTGTAGACATATATTCTCCAAAATAATTTTTTATAAACTTTGTGTGGGAAACCCTTTGTACGCAAAGGCTCTTAAACTAAAACATTGGCGAAAACTCTTTATTGCACAGCTTCCACATTGCGAACGCCGGGAACGGTTTTCACCAAGGTTTTAGTCACAATATTTTTCAAGGTTTGCCCCGACTTTGGGCAACCGCTACATTGGCCCAGCAAGCGTACTTTCACAATATTATCAGGCGTAATTTCCACCAGCTCTATATCACCGCCATCTTGTTGCAATAAGGGGCGAATGAGGGCAAGGGCGCTTTCCACTTTTGTTTGCATACACTATCCTTTTATACAAAATTCGTATCTAAGCCTGTGCACAAATATTTTTACCCTGCTTTCTTCGTCCATTTCCTTGGTGTGCCATGGATGTATCATGGACTCATGGGCGCATGGGGGCAAGTGTGGGGCTCTTCATCATAAAAATGCCCAAGGCGTGCTCCTTGGTACGAAGACCTGCGGCAATTGTCAACTCCTGCTTTGCACCATACCTTCACAAAACGGCTCACTATGCCTTGCCCTGCCCCCATATTTAGCACTTGCTTTTTGCCTTGTTTATCCCCTATAGTCGCCATATGACAGTGGAAAAAGATTTTTTTACGCTTTATGAGCAATGGCACCAAAGCCCCACCGGAGCTTTTGCCCTGCAGTGCGCGCAACGCCTTACGGAAAAAATGCTTTCCCCTTGGCCACGGCGCGGGCATACCATTTTGCAAATTTACTTTTCCCACAGCAGCGTCTTAGAATTCCTCTGGCACAGCGGGCTTGATGTGAGCGCCGTCACCCCCTGCGCACAGCTTTTAGAAAGCATGGAACCCTCCTTAAGGCAAAAAATTGACGTACACACCTTGGCCCCTGCGGCCTTAGACCATATGCCTTTTGGTGATAAAAGTTTTGACTATGTGGCCCTAAGCTTACCGCCCATTCCCAGCAAGCAGCACTACCCCCCCTTACACGCCTTGCTTCAAGAAGCTATACGCATGGCTGCCAAGGGAGTGCTGTTCCAAGGTTGGAACCCTTGTTCCATGGTGGGCATGCAGCACGCCTGGCGTAAAAAATCTCTCCCCCCCTTCTTGCAAGCAAGCCCTTGGTATGCTTGGCGAGACGTAACAAATACCTTACGTACTCTCAGTGCGCCGCGCCTGCCTGCTTCGCTAGGCAACCCCCTTGGCAGAATACATACACGCTCAACGTTGTTTACCCCTTTGTTTTGTTGGAAAACAGGCTCTTTTTCACAAAAATGTACTGGCCTGCCCCTACCTGGGCCCTTGGGTGCTCTTATGCAGGTGCGCCTGCACCTTAGCGCGCAAATACCCATGACCAGCACCCCCTTACACCTTCCTTCACTCGCTAATAGCACCATGCAGCCAGCCCCTGTGGCGGAGCGCGTACAAAATTTTCAAAGCCCTTGCCCTAAAAAATTGCATAAAAAAACGTAAAAGAGGAATATATGTCTTTGGTAGAAAAAATTAAAACGTTTGTTATAGAAAAAAAATTTCTCGTGCTTGGCGCCGTTTTAACCTTGGCCTTAGCCGTGGGAGGCCTTATGGGCTGGCAAAAATACAGCCATACGCAAAGCCCAGAATTTTTTGTTGAGCAACTCAATGCGGCCCTTGTGGCCCACGATTTGGCCACACTTGCTACTCTTGTGGATTTTAAAACACTTACAGAAGACGTGGCCCAACAAATTCTTGCTCAGCCCATGCCTTCAAAATTCAGCACACCCAAACAAACAAAAATCCCCTTACTGGCAGAAGATATACAAATATTCCTCCTTGAAGCCCTCGCTGAAAAAGAAGAGACCGCCCCTGCTGGCCCCATAGATGGTGTGGCAGAAGCTTTAGCCCCTTTGGCCCCACTACCCACTGACTTTGCCAAGCAAATAGCCGGTAAGTTCTTTTTACAAGCACGCACGCAAAACGGTGCCATCACCGCTGTGCGTTTCAACCACCCTCGCCTAGAAAAAGATTTTACCTTACATTTTTACCTTAACTCAGAGCCGGATTGGAAAATCACCCGCCTTATTAATAGTAAAGACCTCGTGCAAGCTTACATAGACGAAGATACCACTCTTGAAGGCGCGCGCAAAAAAGCCCATGACCTGCAAAGAGCTAAAGACCAAAAACGCATTGATCAGCAATTTAACCTTGAAGAATGTACAGCCTTTATTCACACCCCCACAGGGCAAAAAACGCCCATTCTTACTGTGCGCATCCGTGGCTATAATAACGGCCCCTTTGTTATTCGCAATATGACCTTTGATACCACAGTACACGCCCATTACTCTGAAGGAGAGCTTACCTTTAAGCATAAAATTAATACTGCCGCGCGCCTAAGCGTTGGCACTACCCTAGAAGACAGCTACCGTCTTGAGCTTGATACGGAAGGAAAAGATGCCAAAATTCTTATCGGCTCCGATAAAACCCTTTGTGAAGCCAAGGTAAGCTTTATGACCTTGGATAATGGCACCATGCTTTATATTAATGAAGACAAAACCAACATGGAAAAAGCTTTGCCGCAAAAGTAGTTTTGGCGCGGAAAAAAGTATATATTGCCTCTTCCCTTACAAGCGTGCTTGTGGCAAAATGCTTGCTTGTGAAAAACACATACAACTCCCCACAGGGGATTGCGTAAAAATATAAGTAGCCTCATTAGGCACTCTTGGGAGAATAATCATGAATCAGCTTAGCCGCTCTACACACATTTCTGTGCACGTGCACAAACACGAAGCCGCCATGGCAGAACGCGCCGCACACCTTTTTGCCGAACATTGCGAAGAAGCCATTGCCGAACGCGGTATCTTTAATGTGGCCATCTCCGGCGGCAATACCCCCATCCCCTTTTTCCAGCTTTTAAGCAGCCCCGACTGGGCAGAACGCTTACCTTGGGATAAAATTGCCATCTACTGGGTGGACGAGCGCTGTGTAGGCCCCGACCATAAAGATAGCAATTATGGCATGGCCCGCCGCGAACTCCTCTCTCACGTGCCTGCCACCCACTACTACCGTATGCGCGGTGAAAACGACCCCGAACAAGCCGCCTTGCAGTACGAAGAGCTCTTGCGTGAACATTTTAAAACACCTACAGAAACCCCACGCTTTGACTTCATCCTCCTTGGCATGGGCGACGATGGCCACACAGGTTCCATCTTCCCCGGTTCCCCTGCCTTACTAGAAAAATCACGTCTTTGCATTGACCAATACGTGCCCGAACGTAAAGCAGATCGCATTACTTTAACGTTACCCGTGCTCAATAACACACGCTGCTGCATGTTCCTTGTATCCGGTAAGGAAAAACACGCCGCGCTCAAAAAAGCCCTTGACCTGCTAGAGCCTCCCACCCTACCCACACAAAAAGTACGCCCCACCTTTGGCGAACTTATTTGGATTGTAGACGAAGCTGCTGCATTGGGCCAATAAATTTTATTCTATTTTTGTTATATGTTTTTTGGGGAGGGAGCTTAAAAAAAAGCTCCCTTCTTTTTGATAAGACTAAAAAAAGCATTGATAGTGTTAACACTTTGGGGGAGGAAGCTTTTTGTAAAAAGCTCCCTCCCCCCGCCTGCTTTCAGCAGGCTCCCCCCTCCCGCAAAAACTTTTTATGGCGGCAACACTTCCTCCTCGTACGACACCTATTCCCGCGTTTTTGTTTTCATTAACGACGGAAATATTCATATTTTCTTCAATATTAATACTTTTCACCATAAAATTTCACTAACAATTCTTTTATATGGCAAAATTTCAGGCGTGGGCTTTCCAGTGCGGGCTTTCCAGTGCGGGCTTTCCAGTGCGGGCTTTGTGTTG
>CAYJNG010000090.1:0-1188 GCA_964371505.1 uncultured Desulfovibrionaceae bacterium | reverse complement strand
GGGCTTTCCAGTGCGGGCTTTCCAGTGCGGGCTTTCCAGTGCGGGCTTTGTGTTGGGGTACACTGTAAAAACAATCAGAAGCGCTGTAAGTGCTTCGTGTTTTTACAGTGTACCCCAACACAAAGTCCGCCGCCTACAGCAGCACAAAAAAAGGGCCACCGAACAATTCGATGGCCCAAGAGGAGTGTCTATGTTATGAGGAAGGATTGTTTGTGGGTTAGTATTCATTGCCTTAGCGGGGAGGAACCGCTTACCGTATATATAAAAGCGCTGGATGTACGCTGTTAGACTCTTATTAAAAACAAAGTATCTTAAAATTTTATTAATTACTCATATGCATCATACCATGCTGCCCATTATTGTGCCCATTCCCTTTACCTTGTTTGTAGCCGTGTCCATTACCATGGTTACCGCCTTTGCCATAGCCACCACCGCAGCCGGCGCAGCCGCCTTTGCCATGTGCCTTATGCATGCCGTGACCCATGCCATGCCCCATACCGTGTCCCATGCTATGGGTTCCAGCTTCAAGACCTAAAGCTTTATCTAAGGCAAGGCCCATCTGCTCTCTTTCATTTTGAATTTTGCTATGCAATTGCGTAATTTCTTGAGCTTTTTGCGAAACAGCCTTCACATCTGGTGTAGCAGCATTTTGTAAAGCTTGAAGCTCCTGCTCTTTTACATACAAACTTTGATGTAAAGGACGTATTTTTTCTTGTGAAGCATTCATTATTTTTCTTGCTTCTTGACGTTGCGCGTCACTTATTTGTGTGGCTTCTTTTGTGGGTGTATTTTGTGTATCAGCAGATTGTGCTTGAGGAGCAGCAAAAATGCCACCGGCAAGTAAGGTAAGGGCTAATACTGGTACTGCAACTGTTAATTTATTCATCTTTGATCTCCTAAGTTTACTAACACACGCTTACGTGTTGTATTTTAGCTATTGCAAGGGGTGTGCCAAAAAACGTATAATTATATAACTATACGTTTTTAATGATATTTAAGCCAACTCACATTTCTATATTATACGGCATGCATTGCATATATTTTATACACCAAGCGTACAAACCTGCATAAAAATTATACAGCTGTATAATTTTTACGCAAAAAAACATTTATACACAGGCTTTACAAACTACATTGCAACAAACACAATACATTGACAAAATAATACCTTTCACGCTAACAAGCTGA
>CAYJNG010000089.1:6957-9929 GCA_964371505.1 uncultured Desulfovibrionaceae bacterium | reverse complement strand
TATAGGGTTTGTCATTAGTCTGAGCTGTGTTGAAAAACGCAGCTTTTTCTTTTTGTTAGATTGACAAGAAAGCCATTATTTTCTTATTATATACAACGCTTTTGTAAAAAAAGCTCCAACATCATGGGGGATTTATGAATATACAGACGAAACTCTACAGCATTTTCACCCTACTCTTACTCTTACTGGCTGTACTAGCCTTTACAAACCTTGATACTGTGTGGAATATAGCCCTGCTTATGGGCGGATTCAGCCTCATGGGCATGGGAGTGTATAGCCTAAACAGTCATAATAACAAACAAAAAATAGAGCAAGAGCATTGCGCACTTAGCTTACAAAAAGACCTCACAGCCCCTCCCCCCAACGCCCATACTCAGGCGGAGCATTGCCATACCCTTCTTGAGCTGCATGCAGCATGGCAAAAACAGCATGCCCTTTTACAAACACAATTCACAGCTTTGCAACAAGAACATGCACAAAACAGTACGCTTCTTGCGCAGCATGATGCACATAAAGAACAACAAGCCAAGACCTTAAGCGGCATGCAAAAAATGGGAAATAAGGCAGCCAATGTAACACAAAAGCTTACTACAGGTGTGCGCGAGTTTACCCACCTTGTGGACGAGGTAGAGCACGGCATGACCTCCCAAGTGACGCATCTTAACCAAACCCATGATGCCATGATGCTTATGATGCAATATACAGAAGACGCCACACATAAAGTACAAATAACCTCTCAAGGCGCCGAGAGCTCCAGAAAAAATGCCCTTGTGGGCGCCAATGATGTCAAAAGCGCCGTGGCGGGCATTGAGCTTGTAAAAGAAACAGTGCTTTCTTTACGTCACACCATGAATACCCTTGCGGAAAAAACGCAGAATATTGGTAAAGTCATGGGTGTTATTAACGATGTGGCAGACCAAACCAACTTACTTGCCCTCAATGCTGCCATTGAAGCTGCAAGAGCCGGAGATGCAGGTCGGGGCTTTGCCGTAGTGGCCGATGAAGTGCGTAAATTGGCAGAAAAAACCATTCTTGCCACCAAAGAAGTTGAAAATGCTGTGGAAAGTATTCAAGCTGAAACGAACCGCAACATGGAGGCAGTCACTAAGGCTGTTGAATATACCGTAGAAAGTGCGCAAAAAGCCACGCAGGCCGGCGCCTTTATGCAAGATATTGTACAAAGCATGGACGACACAGCCAGCCAACTTAGTGATATTGCAGACGTAGCCAAAGCACAATCGCACACAAGCCATCAAGTAAACGAAGCGCTTAGTTCTGTACAAAAAGTTTCCGCCAATACTAGTAAGCATATGCATCACTTTATGAACACATTAGTGGGCTTTTCCAGCAGTGTGGAGGAAATTGATATTATTGTACATGCTTTAGATACGGGCAACCTTGACGGAGCGGCCCATGCGGACACCTTTATCACTTGGTCCCATGAGTTAGCCCTTGGCGTACCTATTATTGACACACAGCACAAAGAACTATGTAATTATATTAATAAACTCTATAAAGCCATGCAAAGCAATGCCAATGAGAAAGTTTTGCAAGAGTTGCTTACCTCTTTATCAAACTATACGGTACGCCACTTTGCCGAGGAAGAAAAAATCTTTGCTGCCAGTGCCTACCCTGACACAAAAAGACATAAAGAAATTCATGGTAAGTTCATCGCAAAACTTGAAGACTTTAAAGCCCAACTTACGCAAGGCAGTGCCGTGCTTAGTATTCAGCTTCTAGAGTTTTTAAAAGATTGGCTCATTAAACATATCATGGGTACCGACAAGCAATACGCACAGTATGTAAAAAAGTAACGTTTACATGAAAGCCTTGTGGCGATATGTAGCCTTATCTAAAAACATTTTTACCTTCATAGGGGAGAAAAGAATGCAACGTACTTGGATTGGAATCATATGTGCCTGCTTGCTATTGTGCAGCGCTGTACAAGGAAGGGCAGCGGAGGACGTAAGCGCCGACGCACAAAAACGCATGAGTATTATTATAAGTGAATTGACGCGCTTAGGCGTTTACTCTGTACAAGCCAAATTACTAGACCCTAAAAATCCAGAGGCTCTCTTAGACTTTGCCGCAAGATATGTGGAAAGCACCTATCCTTTAAGCAAGTCTCGCTTGGCACCTGCTTTACTCAAAAGCGGTGGCACGGCGCCTCTTGGTGAACGTCTTGTGTCTCTACAAGCGGTGAAAGACGTTGTAAAACGCTTTTTTGCTTACGATTTACCCAGCATTGCTCCGGGGCAGTATGGCTCCATTCACTTTGATGGAAAAGACTTTCACATACGCATGGCTGGCGGCGCACGCGTGTATTGGGCGCAAGTAAAGGAAGCTAAAGAGCTTGCCACAGGGAATATTCAAGTACAGGGCGTGCTCAGAACTCCCGAAGATACAGAAATCCCCTACTCTTTCACGGCCGAGCTTAAGCCTATTTTATGGAAAAGCCTTAAAACCTATGCCGTTGTCTCTTTAACAACCACCCCCATAGGAGAATAGCACCATGATAAAAATATTCTATAGCCTGCTTTTGCTCGCCTTTACCTGCACTCTTGCCCCGCAAGCACAAGCTGAAGAAAAAATGCCCTCTTGGGAAGGTATCTATTGCAACAAAGCCATAGATACCTGCATGAGAATTTATGAACAAGGTGTCAATACCGTTGATGGCGACAGAGACTATGCACAAATTCTCTTTTTTACTGAAGACAGCAGCATGTTTATCACTGAGGGAGAGCTGCGCATCGATGGCGCTGATGAAGCCCATGTGAGCTTTGTACAAATCACCCCTTCTGAAGACAGAAAAAGCATGAAAGTGACGGGCACGCCGTATTTTGCATCTTGGGGCGAAGACACCATAGATAATTACGGCGATGCTGTTTTATTGGGTGAGTATACGCGCATGCCCTAACAAGCTGCTAAAACTATGAGCATAAGAGATACGTTCACACCTTAAGCGTGAATAA
>CAYJNG010000089.1:0-6857 GCA_964371505.1 uncultured Desulfovibrionaceae bacterium | reverse complement strand
GCGTGTATTTTCTGCAAAGGCTTACGCACGCATGGCACGACTGGCATTAAGCACCGCCAGCAAAGCCACGCCCACATCGGCAAACACAGCTTCCCACAGGCCCGAAACACCCACAATGCCAAGGCATACAAAGAGCCCCTTAATGGTAAGAGCCATAACAATATTTTGCCATACAATTTGTCTGGTACGTGCGGCAATGCGTAAAAGTTCTGGCACTCGTGCTGGGCTATCATCAAGTATCACCACATCGGCTGTTTCAATGGCAGCCTCAGAACCAAGCCCGCCCATGGCAATGCCCACACCTGCTGTGGCTAACACCGGAGCGTCATTAATACCATCTCCCATGAACAACGTTTCCTTAGCAGGTGCAAGTTGCTCTAAAGCATGAGCTTTTTCATCGGGCAGTAAGCGGCTTTTCACCACATCTAAGGGCAAGTTTTTCGCCATGGTGCGTGCCCCTAGCTCATGGTCACCTGTAAGCATGGCAAGGGTGTTAATGCCTTCTTTCTTAAGATTATGTAAAGCTTCAGGAGTTTCTTGGCGTAAGGTGTCTGCTCCCACAAGGCAACCTAAATACTTGTTATCCTTGGCCACCAAGGCTAAAGAGCCTCCGTCTTGCGCCCATGTGTCTAGCACGGAAGCTTCAGGAACACCCTGTATTTGCGGCATGGACTGCAAGAATTCACGTGTGCCTACAATAATAGTGTGTGCATCAGCGTGGGCTTCCACCCCTTTACCGGCATGCTCATGCACATGCAACTGCGACACTTTGGGCATGCTACCCTGCTTTAAAAGGCATTCCTTCACAATGGCCTTAGCTAAAGGATGGTTAGAACGACTTTCCGCAAGGGCCGCCCATGAGGAAAGCTCTTCTTCACTAACGCCCTGCGCCGTATGTTTTTGCGTTATACTAAAAGTACCGTGTGTTAAGGTACCGGTTTTATCAAAAGCCGCTACTTTTACGTATTGTAAAGCGTCTAGCACGTAGCCGCCCTTAACTAAAATACCGCGGCGCGAAGCTGCACCTATGCCGCCAAAATAGCCTAAAGGAATGGAGATTATGAGTGCGCATGGGCAAGATACCACTAAGAGTACCAAGGCTTTATACACCCATTCGGAAAAATCGCCCGCGCCAAAAAGAGGCGGAAGTATGGCCACAAGCAGTGCTGCAACCACCACAGCCGGCGTGTAATATCTGGCAAAACGCGTAATAAAACGCTCAGTGGGAGCCTTACGTGCATTGGCGCTTTCCACCATTTCTAAGATACGCGCCACAGAGGTATTTTGGAAAACTTCCGTCACCTGTAATACAATAGCTGCATCTTTATTAATACATCCGGCAAATACAGACCTTCCCTCTTCTGCCATAACAGGCATGGATTCACCTGTAAGCGGTGCTGTATCTATTTGCGAAACACCATCCACCACCACGCCATCTAAAGGAATTTTTTCCCCTGGACGCACCAAAACATACGCCTCAAGGGGCACATCTTCCGGCGCCATGTCTTTCACATTATGCCCCTTGGCATCACACACGTGAGCAATGGAAGGCTTGGCAGCAAGAAGTGCGCGTATGGAGTGGCGTGATTTGCCGGCGGCTTTTTCTTGCACATATTCCCCTATGCAATAAAAGAGCATAACGCCCACAGCTTCTTCTAAATGTCCTATGATAATGGCCGCCACCGTGGCGCCGCCCATGAGGGTAAACTCATTAAAAAAGTCCTTCTTTTTGAAAGACTCCCAACCTGCTTGTAAAACAGACTGTCCGCACAATACATAGGGCAAAGCAAAACAAAAAAGCACAATTACGCGCCCAAGAGTGGCATTATTTTCCACCGCAGGCACAAAGTGTTCTGCCAAAAGCCCCACCGTCATGAGTACGGCACAAATAATCATGGTTCTTACAGAGGGGCCATGCTCTTCTTCCTCATGGTCGTGCCCATGCTCGTGCCCATGCTCGTGACTGTGTGCAGAACCATGCCCACTGCACGGGCAAGAGCCGTGCTCATGGTCATGAACATGCCCCATGGCTTGCGCGGTTTTTTTCACTTCTTCAAAAATCTCAAAATACGTACCCTTTTCTATGTCATCCGCCATTTTATTCATGGCTTCTAAGGTCGGCTGCGTACGGCATTCCAAACGCAATTTGCGCGTATCCATATCAATGCTGGCACCTTCTACGCCATCTAAGCGCATAAGAGCTTCTTCTATACGAGCTGCACAGCCGCTACAATGTAATTTTTGCACTTTATAAAAGTGTGTCATAAAATATCTTCCTCTTGTTCATCTTCTGCAAGACAATGAATATAAGCTGAATGTTCTATTTCTTGTAAGTGGCCATGTATATTAGCCCCTCTTTCCATTTGTAAAACCTGATGTAAACGCTTCATATCTTCTTTAACGCGTTCATGGCTTTTAAGGCTTTCTTGCACCCATGCCAAAGCCGCAGCTATGGATGCATTGGCCGGCTTTTCCGGCAGGTGATAATAAGCCCAACGTCCATTTTTCACACATTCAATCAATTGGCTTTGCCGCAAAATGGACAAATGCTTTGATGTGGTAGATGGGGCTAAATCCAATAACGCTGTAAGCTGGCAAACACATAAGGGATACTTCATTAAGGCCATAAGAATACGTACCCTATTTTCATCTCCCAGAGCTTTTGCTAAATTACAAAAGTGAAACATATTACCTCCACATTTCGTCATACAACGAAATATAGCTTTTGATTTTTGATGTCAATGTTTTTATGTTGCTGTAACCTTTTTTTATAGGCAATAACTTTTTATTTACAAAAAAACATCGCCTAGCTGAAAAAGCACCCCATATTCAGCCCATTCGTAGCATGTGAATACAAAAAAAGGCCTACACTTACGCGCAGGCCATGATAACAACGTCAACTATGCATTTACAGCAGCTTACCTTCACGCTCCTGTAAGAAAAGCATGGCCATAAAGGCACAGGCTGTGGAAAGAAGATATAACCAACATACAGGAGTAAACATGGTAGCAGTTAACGTGCCTGTATAGCCTGCATTATCAAGTAAAGCGCCTATAAGAGGTTGAAACACAGCAGAGCCAAACATGGCAAAAGAGTATAATAAACCATTGGCAGTACTTGCTATATTTTTAGGAAAAAGTTCTCGCACAGAAGCCATATACAGCCCTGCAGGAGAGTTTAACACTATGGAAAGAAAAACACCCCAAATAAAAATTTCCGTCGAACTAAAAGAACCATTTTGCCAGAAAAAATAAAGCATTGTGCCAAAAAAGACTGCATTAGCTGCTATAAGAATCCCCTTACGAGCAGACAATTTGGCTGCCAAAGCTGCAAAGGCCACAGGGGTCACAATGGCTATGATGGCCGCCATACTTAATAAAGAGCTCATCTCTTGGCGACTTAGCCCCACTACATTGGTATAATACAAGCCTGCCCACAAGCCCACAAAACTAAATAATGTGGCGGCATTTACCGTGAAAGCCAAGGTCAAAATCCAAAAATTACGCTTAGAAAGAATAATTTTTATGGAGTCTACAATAGTAATATTTGCTAAATCTTGTTCCGAGGAAACTTGTGCAGGCTTTGGCTCAGATTTTAGAGCCGACTGCTTTGGCAAGTCTTGCTTTTCTGATTCCACATCCTTAAAGAAAAACCATGCCACCAAAGTTGCCACCAAGGTTATGATAGCAAGCCCTTGTGAGGAAAAACGCCAACCAAATTGCTCTACAAAATACGACAGCGGTGCCCCTGCCAGTGCAGAAGCTACCCCCACAGCCACAGCAAGAACAGACGAAACAATAATCACATATGTTTTTTGACTAAACCAGTCTGCCAATGCTTTATAGGCCGGCATAAGAATGAGAGAACAACCAATGCCTACCCCAAGACGGCCTAAAAAAGCCATGGTGGCATTGCTTGCCAGTGCAAAAATACACGTTCCCACACATGTAACCGCAAGAGCAAAACTTATAAGCTTTCGTGCTGAAGTTTTGTCCGATAAAATACCGCTGGGAATTTGTAACACAGCATAAGGGTAAAAATATGCTGAAGCCAACAGCCCCATAAAAGCCGCATTAACGCCAAGATCCAGCATAATGGCATCAGCCATCACAGCAGGGCTCATACGATGAAAAATCACCACCGTATACGCAAAAATGGCAATGGCAAGAATAACCCAACGGTAGGGCGAAGTATGATTTTGCATAAAGTCTCCAAAAATAAAAAATCCCTCCCGCAAGATTCCATACAAAAGAATGCTAAGGAGAAATATCTACGCTAATGCATGTAAACAATAATAAAATTCACACAACGTGTATGAATTTTATTAGACATAACCTATAGACCTGCCTAAGTTACGGCCTCGTCGTATATGGGTATACTTCCATAATCTTGCTTTTAAAATACCAAATTTTCGTGCCCTACCCATAAAAAGTACACGTGAGAAATTCATACGCCTCCCTCAATTCACAGTATATTACTATGCTAATTACTAAAAACTGTCCACGGGCGAAACGTAAAACATTTTTACAAAGTGAGTACGCACTTTTTTTCAGAAAAATTTATATGTAATTTTTTAAAAATGACTCTTTCTATTTTTTTATTTTTTTATTACTAAAGCAATCTTTTTACTAGTAATTTTACATTTTCTCAAATTCAAAATACGGCAAAAAACACGCATTAGCACACAAAAAAGGGCAATTTGAGACTCTTGACAGGTAAATAAAGTTTGATTAGTTATGTGTCACACAGAAAATGCAGTAAAAAACTACACTTTCACGTGTGTGAGTATTATCTCTTAATACTCCTTTTATGCAAGTCCTTTTGCATCGTCCCGTGCATCTGGCTTGAGGGTTACTGAATTCGCTTTTTTCAAGATGAGATATTGCTTTTATAATGTCTTCATGCCTTAAGGCCTTACTCATGACCCGAGGATTCGTCCTCGTCGTTCGGTCCATTCTCACCGTTCGCTGTATTCCCTTTTTACCTATTGTAACGCATCACCTTAGATGACGTTGTTTTGTTGTCGCTTAACTGCATTGCATTTTACGCTTTGCTTAGCACCTCGCTGAGTTCTGCACGTTTTTAGTTTTTAAAAAAAGGAAATTTTCTATGGCTGACATTTTATTACAAAAGCCCGCTACCGGTCAGACTTCTACACTCGCTCCACAAAGTGAAGACCGCTTAGTTTTTGATTTTGACTCTGCTGACGCCACATTAACACGTGATGGTGATAACCTTGTCATGTCTTTTGAAGATGGCGCTACCCTCGCCCTCACGGACTTTTATGTAGCCTACACATCCGAAAATATGCCTACCTTCCTTATTGAAGGTACAGAAGTGGGCGGCGAAGCCTTCTTTGCAGCCCTTGGTGAAGAACTTATGCCTGCTGCTGGTCCTGCTGCTACCACAGCACAAGGTTCCGGCTCTAGCGTAGATACCATTGCCGGCACCCTTTTGGGCGGTGTAGATCGCCTTGGTCGCCTTGATCAAGAATACCCCAGCGCCCCTGTGGAAGACTTTTCCGTTGAGGCTGCTGCTGTTGTTCCTGATGACGATACCCTCATTAATAACATACCAACATTGGTATTTGGCGACAGCTCCACTACTGCAAGCAGCGCTACACACACTACTTCTGATGACAAAAGTTCAAAGGGAGACGATGGAAGCGCTCGCAAAGAGTTTGGTTCTTTTACAGCGGGCAATATGATTGACGGCGGTGGCGGTGAAGTAACCATCACCTACACAGATGAAAATGGAGTTGAACAAACTGTTGAAATTTTCAATACAGATACCCCATTTACAGAAACAACACTCAAAACCGAACACGGTAAGCTCACCATCACCGGCTATGATGAAAACACCGGTAAATTCGAATATGAATACAAGCAAACTGGCGCGCAAGATCATAGCAATGGTGCTGTAACTGATAAGTTTGATATCACAGTAAGTGACCGTGACGGCAATCCTAGCGATGACGCCACAGGTAGTATTACGATCAATATTGAAGACGCTAGCCCCAACGCTAAGAATGACAAAGATAGCGGCACTGAAGATGATATCATTACTGGTAACGTTATTACGGGTGAAGGCACAAAAGGCGAAAAAGTTGATAATATCGGCGAAGATGGTTGGGCTGATAAAAATGTTAAACTTGATGCTGACCTTGTAAAACCTCAAGACGAAAACAGCTGGAATACACTTGACAGCAGCGAACTTAATGGTTTTGACTTTGGCTTTAAATCCGATGAAGGCACCATCTACTTTAATAATGATGGTACGTATGAATTTGTGCCCAGTGAAAAAATGCAAGCCATGCTCAAAGGCGATGAATTCACGTTTAAATTTGACTATACCATTACTGATAAAGATGGCAGCACAGACACAGCTACGCTTACCGTTACTGTAGAAGGTAAAAACGACAAGCCAGAATTAACTTTTGGTGATAAAGACAAAGACAACGCTAACCACACCACGTATGACGACAAAGATGACAGTCGTGATAAGCATAATGATGGCGATGATAACGCTCAAACGGTTGCAGGTAACTTTACAGCTGGTAACATGGTTGACGGCGGCGGCGGTGAAGTTACTATCACGTACATCGATCAAAATGGTGTTGAGCAAACTGAAGAAATTTTCAATACTGATAGCGCATTTGAAAAAACAACTCTTGAAACCGAGCATGGTAAACTTACCATCACCGGTTATGATGCAAACACCGGTAAATTTACTTACGAGTATGAACAAACTGGCCCACAAGACCATAGCAACGGTAAAATTACTGACGACTTCAAGGTAACCGTAAGCGACCGTGATGGTAACGCTAAAGATGATGTAAGTGGTAATATTACAATTAC
>CAYJNG010000088.1:1432-9971 GCA_964371505.1 uncultured Desulfovibrionaceae bacterium | reverse complement strand
CTTTGCTATTGCTTAGCCATGCACAAAGCAATGCACCATGCTTTTGCCCAATGCTCTCCACTTGCAGGCCTTGGCAACGTTGGTATGCCGGCACAGCTAGACAGGAGCAAAACGACCTTGTACCATGAGCACATCCCATATGGAGAAACCTCATGCCGGAATTACCAGAAGTAGAAACCATTGCCCGCACATTGCAACCGCTTATACAAGGCGCCGTCATTGAATCCATAGATTTACGCTTGCCACGCACCTTAGACAGCAGTGGCGCCGGCTCACTGCCCCTACACTTACTGCAAGGGCGTCGCATTGCACATGTAACACGGCGCGGCAAATTGGCCCTCATAGGTCTTGAGCCCCTACCACCTCAAGAAGCAGCATCACCTACGCAAGCACATATGATCGCTGTGCATTTAAAAATGACAGGGCGTCTTTTTGTTTACCATGCCACCTACCCTGCACAAAAACATACAAGATTACGTCTTGGCCTCAACCTTAACGGCACACGCAAGCAGCTTTTTTTTGATGATGCACGCAGTTTTGGCTATGTGCGTTTAGCAAGCCCAGCCTCACTGCAAGCATGGCCCTTCTGGCAAAATTTAGGGCTCGAGCCCTTGGAGCACGCCCCGGAAGATTTGGCAGCCCTCTATATGGGCAAAAAAGCCGGCATCAAAGGCTTATTGCTCAATCAACAGCTTGTGGCTGGCATAGGGAATATTTATGCCGATGAAGCGCTTTTTCAAGCAGGTATCGCCCCTAAGAGTAAAGCCCACACCCTGCCCCTACACAAACTCACGCAGCTCATGCAAGCTGTGCAAGCGGTGTTACGCCTTTCCATAGAGCAATGTGGCTCCTCCATTCGAGACTATAGAGATGCCCATGGCGATGCAGGTTCCTTTCAAAATACCTTCATGGTGTACGGGCGTAGTGGGCAGGCTTGCAAAGCTTGCGGCAGGGCACTGTGTACAGAAACCATAGCAGGGCGCACCACGGTGCATTGTCCGCAATGCCAACCTTTAACACGCTAATAATTTATTCAGCCCCGTATAAAGATGCGTATGCTTGGCTAAATTCCTTTAAGGCTGTGGTAAATAACGTATTTTTTGGCTCTTGTAGGGATAATTCTTCTAGCATGGTTACCACCTGCGCTAAGTATTGCTTTGCCTGAGCCGGCGCCACAGTACGTGCCAAATCAAAGGCTTTGCCGTTAATCATGGCCACTTCCCACTGCCAAGCCACGGTGCGCTCCTGCTTGGCATAGCTTTTACTTAAAGCAAGGCTTTGCGCATAGGCCGCCAAAGCTTGGTCAAGCTCTCCCATAATCTGCAACACATCGCCTTTTTTACTAAGCAAAGTTATGCGTGCGCTCATATCATTCACGTGTGAAAGCGCAGGCTCTTTATCTGCTTTAGCGAGCTTTTCATACACTTGTAAACTTTCATCGTAATGGCGCAAAGCGTTCGGTAAAGCCTTAGCCAAAGCTTTTTGCTCTTGCAAAGCTTCTCCTACATTTTGCAAAGCCACGGCAAGATTCCTTTGCCAACGTATAATTTGGGGCTCTTTGGCCGCCAAGGTACGGCGTAGCTGCAAAGCCTCTTGCAAGGCCAATAAAGCCTCTTCGGGCTTATGTAACTCTTGCAAGCTTTTACCTACACGCCCCAAAACAAAGCTTGCTTTTTCCTGCCAGTCTGTATTGGACGGATTCCTTTGCAAGCGGCTGCGCATATTTTCTAAGCCTTGCGTATAATAGTCTAAAGCTTGAGCAAAGTGCTTTTGCACATACAAGGCATCACCCATATGTACGAAAAGATTTACCATGGCTTGTTGCCACTGTGCATTAAGCGGATCATGCTGCACAAGGCCACGTCGAAGGCTCAAGCTTTTTTCATACATGAATTTGGCTTTGGCAAAATCACCAAGAGCCACAAAAGTGACGGCTAACTTTTCTAAGGATGTAGCCGCATCGCTACTCCACAAGGTATTTTTCTCATCTTTTTTTTGCAGCTCCAAACTAATATCCAAACTATCTATATACCAATCCAAAGCTTGCATATATTTTTTCTGTACGGTGAAGATATCTCCCACGCGACCGAGGGCAACGCTCAGCTCTCGTTGACGCTTAAGGTTATGCGGCTCACGCTTAGCTAAAAGCTTATCTATGGCTAGGCTTTCTTCATAATAGAGTAAAGCCTCCTTACTATGGCCTGTATCACGTAAAGTATCGCCCACACGCACTAAGGAGACAGAAAGCTCCTCTTGATAGACGTTTTCTTGCGGGCTTTGCGTGGCCAAAGCACGGCGCAAGAGTAAGCTTTGCTTGTAATACTCCAAAGCAGAGGCATCGTGCCCGAGCAGTTTTTGCATGTAGCCCATTCTATCCAACGCCACAGAAACATCACGCTGCCATAAAGCATTGTGTGGCTCTTTGGCGGCAAGTTCTTGACTCACAGCCAAGCTTTTTTCGTACAAAGCCAAAGCTTCCGCATTTTTCCCCATGGCACGTAAGACATCGCCCTGCTGCGAGGATAAAGCGCTTTTCTTATGCTGTACCATATCTGTGGGAGGGGCGCTTTGCTTTGCGTAGTACTTATCCACCTCACGATACATGCTGTCCATAAGAGCCAATTGCCCCAAAGGGCGGAGCTTTTCATGCAAGTCAAAAAGAATAAAGCTTGCCAAATCTTCCGCATCATCACGGGCTACCACAGCTTTTTGCTCTTGCACACGTGCATCATAAAACATGGCTATGGCAGCAATAACCCCCACAATCAACGCTACCACCAGCATTTGCAAACGGCGTTTTTGCCTTTCAGCATGTTTTTTAGACAAAGCAATAAAGCGTAGCTCTTGCGCTGTAAAAGCGCCCTCATAGCCTTGGCGCACATATTCTGCATCGCGCAAAGATTTGCCTTCTGGCAGCAGTAAATCTTTACCTTCCTTTTCCTTATGCCAGAGGGCATAGGCCGTTTGAACACGCTGCACTATGGCAAAGTATTCACGCTCTTGCTCTAGCCATGCATGTAAATATTGCCAATGCAGTAACAGCGCCTCATGCACTATGGATATGCTTACATGATTATGCCCTGCCCCTTGCGAGCCGTGGTGCAAAGCCTCCGCTTCCACAATAAAAAGACGCGACGCCACAAAAGCATCCACAAAGGCTTTGCCCCCGTCCAAGGCCTCAAGCACCGCTCTGGAAGCTTTTTGCCGCGTAAACACGCCCTCTTGTGATCCGGCAACCAGATGCCGCATAACATCAGCAAAAATACGCTCTGCTTTTGGGCCATGACTTTGACAAAAAGCTGCAAAGGTTTCATCTGCCTTGGTGGCAATGGCGCCTTGCAAACCACCCATAGCCTCGTAATGGGTAAAGCTTAACTGCAAAAGCCCTTGCTCTTCCTTAGCCTTTTCATACAATTCTGTGAGGGTAAACTCCACCAAGGGCAATACTGTTGCCCCTTGCCCAAGCCTGTCATAGCTTTGAACATCTTGACGTATGCGCTCATCTAAACTGCCGTCATCAGAACTTTCAAAAGACAAGCCCGCTGCTTGTGCAGGCTCACGAATAATGGCACGTATATCCAGCTTAGAAGGTGGGCTTAAATGGTAATAAGAGTTACCGTCTTTAAGATATTGCAAGTCCGGCACATCTTCACAATGGCTTAAATAGTCCGCGCGAATGGTGGCCACAACCACCATAACGCCGCCTTCCACCAAGGCGCGTAAGGTGGCAAAAAAAGCATTACGCTTTTGCACAGTGCTTTGCGCAGTGGTGAAAAATTCTTCCAATTGATCGAGCAAAAGGCAAAACCGTACTTCATGCTGTACATCATTACCTTGACGCTCGCGCCCTTTACCGTCGGCATAATGCTGCGCCTTAAGCTCTTTAAGGCACGTTTGCATATCCAGCACAACACGCGAAACATCCTCACGCAATGCTTGCGCTAAATGTGATATACCATTATATATATCAAGCAATTGCGGCAAGGCTGAAGGTGGCCTACGCAAACTTTGCGCGCCATCTTCAATGGTAAGCTCGGCCCTACGTTGTTGCGTCAAAGCATGCGCCAAGGCCATAAAAAAATCCTGCTCGTTCTCTTCTTTTCGCGCTGCATGCTCAGGTAGCCCTCCTTGCGACACACTGCCTTGTGCAGCATAGGTGTCTGACGGGCGCATTTCCCCGTATTGCCACGCTGCCGCATGCCAATCTTGATATTGGTTAAGCAATAGACGCAGTAAACCAGCACGAACCAAGGAGCTTTTACCAACGCCGCTGCTCCCCCCAATGAGTATAAAGGGCTTATTCGCTTTGCATTGTTGCTTTAAGCGTAAAAGAATTTCCCCCGTAACGGCGGCGCGTCCTTTAAATATGGGGGCATGCTCAAAGTCAAAATGCTCAAGCCCTCTAAAGGGCGAGCCCTTCCACGCAACGGCCCTTTTTATGCCGGTCTGTTCTGGCAGGAGGCCTTGAAAGTATTGTCGTAAATATTTTGTGAGTTTGGCTTTAAATTCCGCTGTATCCTTATACATATTAAAGCCGGCCGAGTACACGTCACCATGCTCTTCATCCTTGGTCCATTTTTCAAAAAAATCATGCAAGGCTTTGCGCTGCGCTGTGCGCTCTTGATATTCGTTGGGCGGCTCAGTGGGAATGGTAATATCTGCTTCTCTTTTAAACAGCATCAAATGTGGACAACGTGTTTTTTGAAAGGCAGCCATGGCGTCTTTAAACTCAAACTCCGTTCCGGACACATTGGCGCTATTCGGCGTATTTGCATGTTCTTGTGCATGCAAGCGTGTGCCTAAACGCGACCATAAAATACAAATAAAAAGGTCAGCTTGCGAAGGGGGCTCCATGGTATTTTCCGCAGGGCCAAATTGAGTTTCATTTTCCCAAAAAAGAGGGTCTATGCACAATAAGCCGGAAAATTCTGCCTGCAAAAAGCCCAGAACTTCTTCTGTCATCTTTCTTTCTTCGCGCACATCACCGGGGGAAGAAACAAACACTCGCACTCTTTTTATATTACTGTCAAAAGCCACATTGCGCCTCACTACTATAAAACTCTTTTTACGCCTAAAACTACACAAGCATTCCCATAACACAGGCCTAAAAAAAGGAAAAGGGAAGCCCCATGCAGGCCCTTACATCATTTGTTGACAGAAGTGCAAATCTAGCAGAAAATGCCCTGTTTACCAAAAATACACCATTACCACAAAATGCCCTTGCATTTTGGAAGGCCTATATATGATTGTTGGAATTCGCTTTCGCCCCAATGGGCAGTTATACTTTTTTTCGGCTAGCATGCCATTATCTGAAGGCAATGCCGTTATTGTGGAAACAGAACAAGGCATAGGCTTTGGGCATGTGGCCGTCTTACGCGATACGCCGCCCGCAGAATTGCAAGGCATGACTATTTCTCCTGTATTGCGCATGGCTTCCGCCGAAGACTGCCAAACGGCGCAAGACAATATGGCTTTATCTAAAAGCGCTTTTGAGTATTGTAAAAATTGCATTGCCGAGCGTGCTTTGGACATGAAGCTTGTTGATGTGGAAGTTTTTTTTGATAAAAGCAAATTTATTTTCTATTTCACAGCCCCTTTGCGCATTGACTTTAGAGAGCTTGTAAAAGACCTCGTGCGCGAATACCGCACACGCATAGAGCTGCGCCAAATCGGTGTACGCCACGAAACGCAAATGATAGGCGCCGTGGGCTCGTGCGGCATGGTTTGTTGTTGCCGCCGCTATTTACGCAAATTCGCCCCTGTCACCATCCGCATGGCCAAGGAGCAAAGCCTCTTTTTAAACTCTGCCAAAATTTCCGGCATTTGCGGGCGCTTACTCTGTTGCCTCAGCTTTGAACAAGAAAATTACGATAATTTCCACAATCAATGCCCAAAACTTGGTAAAAAATACCAAACCACGCAGGGCTCCATGAAGGTGCTGCGCTCTAACCTTTTCCGCAATGCTGTTATTGTATTAAATGAAAACAATGAAGAAGTGGAAATGACCTTAGAGGACTGGCAAGAAATCAACCCGCAACGCCCAGAAAGCCAAGGCGGACAAAAGCAAGGCAAAAACCCGCAGCAAAAAAATGCATCGCAAGGGGATGGCCTTTTAGTTGTTACCATTGACGATCCCGACGGCGACGCTGTGGCCTATACCGAAGATCCTTACACCGCCGGTAAGAAGCCTTTGACCCCTTTGGAAGACACTGAAACCACCAACGCTGTAGAAAAAGCCGCTCAAGGCCCCTCTCACGCAGCGCAAAAACAAAGTCCAAAGCAGGCCAAAAAACCTGCAGAAGCAACCCATAAGCCTCATGCACCTCTGAAAGAAAACGCTGAAGCAGATGAAAAAGAGGCGCTAGACCCACAAGACGGTGGGGGCATTTTTGGCCTAGCTCCACGAAAAAAATAACTATACGCCATATAAAGGAAAAAACTGTGTCATCATTTTATATTACCACCCCCATTTATTATGTAAATGCCAAGCCACACCTTGGCCATGCCTATACCACCATTGTGGCAGACACTTTGGCCCGCTTTTACCAATGCCTTGGCAAGCAGACGCTTTTCCTCACCGGTACCGACGAACACGGTGATAAAATTGTACAAGCTGCCGAAAAAGCCGGTGTTGAGCCCCAAGCCTTTGTGGACGGTGTGAGCGGTCAGTTTCAACAACTGTGGAAGGATATGCACATTGCCAATGATAAATTTATTCGCACCACCGACAGTAAGCACAAAGCGGCCGTGCAAAAATTTCTGCAAAAAGTATATGATGCCGGCGATATTTATTTTGGCGAATTTGGCGGACACTATTGTTATGGCTGTGAACGCTTTTACACCGAAAAAGAGCTAGAAGAAGGCCTATGCCCGCAGCACTTAACCAAGCCTGAATTTATCAGCGAGAAGAATTACTTCTTTAAAATGTCCAAATACCTCCCATGGCTTAAGGAGCATATTGCGCAAAATCCCGACTTTATTCGCCCTGAGCGTTATAAAAATGAAGTGCTTGCCATGCTAGAAAGCGGCGCCTTGGAGGATTTGTGTATTTCTCGCCCCAAATCGCGTCTCACATGGGGTATTGAGCTACCCTTTGATACCGACTATGTATGCTATGTATGGTTCGATGCGCTTATTAACTATATCAGTGCCATAGACTGGCCTGACAGCGCAGAATATCAAGATTTTTGGCCTGCACAGCACCTTGTGGCAAAAGATATTTTAAAGCCCCATGCTGTCTTTTGGCCCACCATGCTCAAAGCCGCCGGCTTGCCCATCTACAAGCACCTCAACGTGCATGGCTACTGGCTCGTGCGTGATACAAAAATGTCTAAATCCCTTGGCAATGTCATTGAGCCCATGGACATGGCGCAGCGCTTTGGCCTTGATGCTTTCCGCTATTTCCTTTTGCGCGAAATGAACTTTGGCTCCGATGCTTCCATCACCGAAGAAAGCATGATTACACGCATCAATGCTGACCTTGCCAATGACCTTGGCAACCTTTTTAGCCGTGTGCTTTCCATGAACGCCAAGTATTTTAACAGCATGGTGCCTAAGCCCATGGTGGAAACAGAAGACGACGCTGTAGTGCGTGAAGCTTCAACGCAAGCCTTACAAAACTACATTCAACTTTTCTCCAATATGCGCCCTGCCCAAGCCCTTGACGCCCTTTGGGACTTTGTGCGCTCGCTGAACAAATATGTGGATACACAGGCGCCATGGGCCCTTGCCAAGCAAGGCAATATGGAGCGCCTCACGGCGGTTATGTACACCTTATTAGAGTCTTTACGCAAAATTGCCCTAGCCGTATGGCCCGTCATGCCCGAAGCCTCACAAGCCATGCTTACACAGCTGGGCCAAGAGGTGGCACGTGTAGACCTTAACGCAGAAATTGGCACATGGGGCAGCTTAGTGGCTGGTACCAAGCTTGCCGAAGCTTCTAACCTTTTCCCGCGCATGGAAGTACCCAAAGCAGAAAAGAGCGAAAAGCCCAAGAAAGAAAAGAAAGCCAAAGAAGAAAAGAGCAAAGAAGAAAAAGCAGCAGCTACCCCCAGTGCCGAAACAGCGCAAGCTCAAGGCGGCCTTGCTGACATAAGCTTTGACGACTTTAAAAAAGTGGAAATGCGCGTGGGTACCATTTTGGTGGCGGAAAAGCACCCCAATGCAGACAAACTCTTGCGTTTTGAAATATCTTTAGGTGAAGAGCAGCCCCGCCAAATCCTTTCTGGTCTTGCAGAATTCTTTGCGCCGGAAAGCCTTGTGGGCAAGCAAGTCTGCGTGGTGACCAACTTGGCCCCACGCAAAATACGTGGCTTGGTATCGCATGGTATGGTGCTCACCGCAGAAAAGGACGGCAAGCTTGAGCTCGTCAGCGTCATGGCGCCAGTGCCGGACGGTAGCGTACTCGCCTAGTTTGGGAAGGGATTTTTCTGGGGAGGGAAACTTTTTTTCCCTCCCCAGACCTCACCCTTCAAAAAAACATAGGCGACAAAAAAACTTCCGGCGCAAAACTTTTGCCGCAATCATATTTTATAGAGAA
>CAYJNG010000088.1:0-1332 GCA_964371505.1 uncultured Desulfovibrionaceae bacterium | reverse complement strand
CAAAAAAACTTCCGGCGCAAAACTTTTGCCGCAATCATATTTTATAGAGAATGCAAGGACGTCTCAGTATCCTTAGAAAAAAGACGTTGCAAAGCTTCGGTATCTAACGGCGTTAAATTAAAACGCATACCTGCTTGATCTATAATATCGCTCAGGGGGCGTTGCGGATACTCTTTTACCATTTCAGCCACGTGTGCTACGGCGCGCTGCAATAAATCAGAATGCGGAATAAGTTGTGTCATACACCCTCCTTTTTGCAACAATAGTAGGGAAGCCTTTTTTTGTAAAGACGGTGTTTTAGACATAGTTCACAACCATCAAACCACGTAAACATCATATAAGACAATGGAAAACTGGTATATAGCAATTATTTTAAGCATAGTGGAAGGACTTACGGAGTTTTTGCCCGTCTCCTCCACAGGGCACCTCATCCTTGCCGGCGAAATGTTGGGCTTCACAGGCGAAAAAGCCGCCACCTTTCAAGTTATCATCCAGCTAGGGGCCATCATGGCTGTGGTAGTGCTGTATTGGTCACGGTTTTGGGGTTTACTCTTTCCGCCCAAAGACAGCAGCCTGCGCTTTAGCGGATTACGTGGCATAGGCCTGCTTATTCTCACCTGCATCCCCGCTTGCGTACTAGGCCTACTTTTACATTCCTACATTAAAAGCCTCTTTACGCCAGCCACAGTGCTCATGGCCCTGGTGGTGGGAGGTTTATTTATGATAATTGTAGAGCGCAGGCCACCATGGTTACAATCTATAGGCTTACAAGCAGAAGGGCAAGAGCGCCTGCGTAGCCTCGATGACATGGGCCCCAAGGAAGCCTTTGGTATAGGGTGCTTTCAATGCCTTGCGCTGTGGCCTGGTTTTTCACGCTCCGCCTCCACCATCATGGGTGGCATGCTACTGGGCGCAGGGCGCCAGCTGGCGGCGGAATACTCCTTCATAGCGGCCGTGCCCATCATGGTGGCTGCCACAGGCTACGACTTACTCAAAAGTTGGAGCATTTTAAGCAGCGCAGATATTCCTTTCTTTGCTCTTGGCATTGGAGCCTCCTTTGTGGCGGCTTTACTGGCCATTAAAGGCTTTGTTTCGCTTCTTTCACGTATCACCCTCATTCCTTTTGCCATTTACAGAATTATCATGGCACCGCTGGTGTGGTATTTTATGTTTTACTAAGAGCAAGAAAAAAAATTTAAAAAAAACATCAAAAAAGCTTGCCAAGGCCTCAGCTTTCAGATAAAAGCTTTTCTCGTTGGTACAACATTACCACATACGGCTAGGTAGCTCAGTTGGTCAGAGCACACGGTTCATACCCGTGGTGTCGGAAGT
>CAYJNG010000087.1:747-9998 GCA_964371505.1 uncultured Desulfovibrionaceae bacterium | reverse complement strand
GGCAATGACCTTCTCTACGGCGGTGGTGGTAGCGACACGTTACTTGGCGGTAGCGGTGAAGACCAGCTCTTTGGTGGCTCTGGCGATGACACCTTGTACGGCGGAGATGGCAACGATAAGCTTTATGGCGATGCCGGTAATGACATCCTCTACGGTGGTAGCGGTGATGACTTCCTTTTTGGTCACGAAGGCGAGGACATCCTCTACGGCGATGCCGGTGATGATTACCTTATAGGGACCATTGGCTATGACAAGCTTTATGGTGGCGCGGATGACGACGTTATAAAGTTTGATGCCGGAAAACTTACCTTTGAAGACGTTCTTGTAGACGGTGGTGAAGGTATGGACGTGTTGCTAGCCGGCGTGAAAGACATGGCCGAACTTGAAAGCCTTATGAAAGATAGTAAGGTAACCAATGTGGAAATGGTGATTTTTGGTGAGAATGCAGATACTCATGTTACTGGTTCTTCCGTGGAAGCAATATTGACCAATCTGAATGGTGTTTCTCAAGATGCCGATGGAGACGGCGTGAACGTGGATACCAACATGTGGGGCGCAGGTACAGAACATACCATTAATGGTCAAAAATATGTAGAGTATACTAATCAGCAAGATAACGATTTAAGTATCCTTGTGGCTAAGAGTACTTTGGATAACTTTAACAGCTAGTTTAGCGATTTAATACATTAAAGCCTCCTTACGCTGTGTAGCGCAGGGGGGCTTTTTTGTTTGTGGGTCAGGTTTCATACTTCAAAGAGTTCTGCACGAGATTTACCATGGTTTTTAGTAAGGATTATTTACTTGCTCAGTGTTGAGTGACTATGTTGATGTCACAGGTAAAATGCAGTATCATAAATAAAATAGAGTATTATGTTTGCCGTAAGGCTAACACTGCCATAGTAAAAAAGGATTACATATGAAAACCATGGGCCTTATTGGCGGTATGAGTTGGGAGAGTACCGCTTTGTATTATTCCCTCATCAATGAAAGTATTAAGGAGCAGCTTGGCGGTTTGCATTCGGGTAAGATTTTGCTGTACAGCGTGGACTTTGCAGAAATTGAACACTTGCAAGCTCAAGGGAATTGGGAAAAATGTAATGAAGTGCTGACAGATATAGCCCTACGTTTGCAGGCTGCCGGCGCTGAAGGTATAGCCATATGCACCAACACCATGCATAAGGTGGCGCCGTATATGCAAGAGCGTCTAACTATCCCCTTAGTGCATATAGCGGAAGCCACGGCGGCGCGTATTCTTGAGCAGGGCCTACAAAAAATTGCCTTACTGGGTACCAAATATACTATGGAGCAGAATTTTTATAAGCAAAAGCTGCTGGAGGTGGGCATAGAAGTACTTATTCCTGAACAAGAAGGAATACAGGTTGTTAATGATATTATTTATAAAGAACTATGCCTTGGCGTGGTGCAAGAGGCCTCGCGCACGCAGTATAAAGATATTATAGCACAGCTTGTGGCGCGTGGCGCGCAAGGTGTCATCCTTGGTTGCACAGAAATTTGCCTTCTCATATCGCAAGAGCATTGCCCTGTACCTGTATTTGATACCACGCGCATACATGCGCAAAGTATTGCTCAATACATGCTCAAATAAAATGCTACTTTTTTAATAAGAATATAATAGTTTGAAAGTAAAAGGAAAATCAACTAATATGACGTAATGGAGCCTGTGAGGCTTCTTTACATAAAAGGTGTTTCTGCTATAAAGAGTCACAAAGAATACGATTGTCTATCAACATTATGGAGGTAAAGCCATGGTAGAGTTTTTTTTGAAGTTTTTAAGCGAAATGAACACGTTTTTGTATGGATCTTTTCTCATTTTAGCCCTTATCATCACAGGTTTATATTTTTCCGTTCGCACAGGCTTTGTGCAACTACGCTTGCTGCCTGAAGCCTTTAGGATTTTACGTGAGAAGAAAAAGGACGAAAAAAGCCTTTCTTCTTTTCAAGCCCTTATGATTGCCACAGCCTCGCGCGTGGGTACAGGTAATATTGCAGGCGTTACCACCGCTGTGGTGGCCGGTGGCCCCGGCGCCATTGTATGGATGTGGATTATGTGTGTCATTGGCGGCGCATCGGCATTTATTGAAAGCACCTTGGCACAGGTGTACAAAAAGCCGGATGGCAGCCATTTTAAGGGCGGGCCTGCTTATTATATTGAAACAGCCCTTGGTGCACGTTGGCTAGGCATTATCTTTGCTATTTTGCTTATTTTGTGCTTTGCTTTTGGGTTTAATGGCTTGCAATCCTTTAATATTGCTTCTGCCTTTGAATACTATGTGCCTAATTTTAATCAAACGTCTGTTCCTACCATCATTGGTGGCTTGCTTGCTGTGTGTGCTGCCTATATGTTTTTTGGCGGAACTGAAGTGATAGGCCGCGCATCTTCTGTGCTGGTACCTGTTATGGCAGTGGTGTATATCATCATTGGCTTGGTGGTGCTTGGTACCAATATAGATCGCTTGCCTGAAGTGTTGTCCAACGCTTTTGCACAAGCTTTTGACTTTAAGGCTATCTTTGGTGGCTTTGCCGGCTCTGCTGTGGTTATTGGTATTAAACGCGGCTTGTTTTCCAACGAGGCTGGTATGGGCTCAGCCCCCAATGCCGCCGCTGCAGCTGAGGTGTCTCACCCTGTAAAGCAAGGCCTTGTGCAGGTTCTTTCTGTATTCATTGATACGCTTATTCTGTGTACCACCACAGGCATCATTGTGCTGCTGGCCGGTAAGTACGAACAAGGCGGCGCACTCAATGGTATACCCTTGGTGCAGCAATCGGTGGCGGCAGTATTTGGCGAGTTTGGCATTCATATGACCACCTTTGCCATATTCCTGTTTGCTTTTACCTCGCTTATAGGTAACTTTTTCTACGCGCAGGCCAACGTAAAGTTTATTACATTAAATCCTGTGGTCATGGTAATTTTTAAAATTTTGGCTGTGCTTATGATTTTCGTAGGCGCGCAAGTTAGCATGGGTACCGCATGGGACCTTGCCGATGTGCTCATGGGCCTTATGGCAACGGTGAACATTGTGGCCATCCTTCTCTTGGGGCGCATTGCCATGCTTGCTTTGAAAGATTATGAAAAGCAGAAAAAGGCAGGTAAGGATCCGGAGTTTAAGGCGGCTGATATTGGTTTAACCAATACGGATGTGTGGAAGTAAAAATATATTTGAGTAGTTGAAGGGCGGGGAATTATGATACAATTCTCCGCCCTTTTTTATGCTTTACTTGCTACTTTGCAACTGTTCTTTATTTTGTTTTTTGGCGGCTTCAAGCTTTTTCACTTGAGCTTCCAATTCTGCCAATTGCTTGTCCATGGCGGCAATTTTTTCGGCCTTTTCGGCAGCATCCATGTCGGCTTTAAGCATAAGCTCTGTTTTCGCTTTGAAGAGCTCCAATTGGCGAATGGTAAGCACCTGATTGTTATCAGAAGGCTTAAATTTGCTAAAGTTTAATGTGGTAAGAATTTTCTTTTCAGCATCGGTTTTACCATACTCCATAAAGAATTGACGAATGGTGGCTTTTACTTCTGCAGGTAGGTCTTTACGCCATACGAGGGGATCGCTAGGGAGGAGGGGAGAAGTCCAAATGATTTTTAAAAGCGCGTGCTTTTCTGGATTGTTTTTGGCAAGACGATTCATGGTGCCTGTTTCGCACGTACCCACATGTACTTGCTTATTAGCCACAGAAAGCGCGTTGGTTTCGTGGCTGGCAGTGAGTACACGTTTAAAAAGGGTTTTGGCATTTTTACCATTTTGAGCAAAAACATAGTAACCAGGCACTAAAAAGCCAGAGGTAGAGTTGGGGTCACCATTGCCAAAGTTCATATCTTTCGCAGCGGCGAACATGTCTTCTATGGAATTGATGGGAGAATCTTTATGGGCAATAAGGTAAGAGTAGTAACCTTCGGTGCCGTCTACAGCTATGGTTTTAGCAAAAATTTCACCTTGAGCGCGATCTATGGCTTCTTTAGCAGATTTATTACCATGCCAAGCTAATTGTACTTTGTTGTATTGCATGCCGGTAATAACGCCGGCATAGTCTGAAGCAAAGAAGGGCTTTATTTTATAGCCTGTTCTTGCTTCCATGTCGGCAAGGAAAGGCTCCCAGTAGCTACGCAAGTTTTGTGAAGATTCGGTGCTGATGATGCCAAAGTTTAATTCCACTTGTTCTTTGGCTTGAGCGCTTGTTATGCCTAAAGCACCAAGAGCAAGAGAAGTGAAGGCTGCCACTACGAACATTTTTTTATGCATATTTTCAAAAAACATGTTGATATCTCCAGAACTGTAGTTGTACGTATTTCGTTTCACTCAAGGCCCCATGCCTTAAGAACTGAAAAAAGTTTTAAGGGGCTATTGTGACCAAAAAGAGTCTATTTGGTGTTTGTTGTGGAGCTTCTCTGTCACGAAAGGTGTGCTGAGCTTGCTGTTTGTGCTCTTTTATTTTCTAAAGCTTTGTAATAGTATAAAAAAGATATAATGGCTAAAAAAGTAAGATAAGGCGTGTTTTGTCTTGAAATTACTGAAATAGTAGGTAGTATTTTGACGTATAGGAAAAGTTTAAAATTACATGTTCTTTGGTGTATAAAAGAGGAAAAATACGTGGCCGTGAAACAGCAACATAGCGCCTTTTGCTCCTTTAATTTTTATTGGAATGATACTCTTTGGCTAGATTATATAAAGCAAGAGGGCTTTTGTGAGATACGTGCGAACTTAACCGAAGGTATGGACGCTACATCTTATGAGTATGTGGATACATACATTCGTTTGCTACAATTGATTCCTTTTAAGGAGCATATCCTTGTAAAAAAAGAATTGGGATGGACAGCAAAGGATTTTGAGTATGCAGGCTTAGCTGGTCACATGGCTTCTGCGCAAGCCCTGACCTTACAAGATGCTTTTCTTCATGCCAATAAATATGGTTTACGCGATATACCACAAGAGGCCTTACAGGCTATAGACGGAAAAATTGTTATAGATGGCGGGGCCTATACAGGCGATACATTATATTTATTTCATACACTGTTTCCGCAATCGCGTATTTTCTGCTTTGAGCCGCAAAAGGCTGTTTTTGAAAAACTAAAAGAGACGATTACGCGTAAGAATATGACAGAAAGGGCTGTGCCTATATGTCGTGGGCTGAGTAATAGTGAGGAAGAGCTGGTTTTGTATACAGGTGAAGCTGCGGATCCAGGCGCCACATGTAATGCCATGGCTAAGTACGATAAAGTGTCCACTGAAACCATAAAGACGACGAGTATTGATACGGTTTTAAAAACCATTCCAAAGCCTGTGGGGCTCATTAAGCTGGATATTGAAGGCTTGGAAGAAAAGGCCCTTGAGGGCGCAAGAGATACTATTATAAAGCACAAGCCCGTTATAGTGGCTGCCATATACCATAGACCGGAAGATTTTTTTACGCTTAAAGATCAAATTAAAAAGCTGAATCCGCACTATAAATTTATGATTCGCAGAAGCGAAATGATCATGCCCATGGCTGATTTAGTGCTTATTGCGTATGAAGAGTAGGCTTATCTTGTATGGAAAATAAAAATATTAAAACAAATGCTGTCGCTATAGTTGTGTATAAAAGCTCGCCCACAGCAACGGAGCGAGCTTCTTTTGCTCGTTGTGTAAAGATACTGGGTAATCATAGTCTTCATTTGGTTTATCCTAGCTCTCTAGATATTACAATATATCTCAAAATTTGTGCTGCGTTAAAAAAAGATCTTTTACTATCTCCATTTGAAGATATGTATTTTGACAGTGTGCAAAGCTATAATATGCTTATGCTCTCTGTAGATTTTTATAAAAAGTTTTCAGCGTATGAATATTTTTTACTATACCAGCTTGATGCTTGGGTTTTTTCTGACTTGTTAGATTCTTGGTGTGAAAAGGGTTACGATTATATAGGGGCACCATGGTTTGTTGGGCATGATGGGGCAAAAGAAGACGCGCCGTTACATGCACATGCAGGCAATGGAGGCTTTTCATTGCGCCGTGTTGCGGCTTTTATAGCCATGTTGCAAAAAAAAGTACCTTATGCGCACTCTTTGCCCTCTAGTGAAAGCCATGACGAAGATGAGGCAAAACAAGTCATTGTACATGTAAGTGTTATGAGTGTGTTTAAAAGCTTGCCTGGCAATGAAGATGTGTTTTTTGCAGAATACGGCCCTATGGTTGACCCAAATTTTAAAGTTGCGTCGCCTCAAGAGGCTGTGGCTTTTTCTTTTGAAGTGAACCCAAGAGTTCTCTTTGCTATGAATGGTTATGAGCTTCCATTTGGCTGTCATGCTTTTGAAAAATATGATTGGGATTTTTGGAAAGATAAGATAAAGTTATAAACGCGCTTGTGTAAAACTATGGGTATTGAACAAGGTAGATTTTTGTTAAACAACGATGCAAAATTCATCTTACCATGGTACTAAGGAGTAGGTGATGGTACAACAGTTTGATTATAAAGGCTATTCAGTTGAAAAGATAGAAGCAATGTGTGAAGATACATATGGCGAGAGAACTCAAGCAAAGGATAAATATTGGGTAACAACCGCGTATTCTATGGGGAAATTTATCCGTGAATATGCTGATATTCCGCCAAATGTACCACTGCCTTGCTACTCTGTGCATGCTGTACATCGCCACCCTGTGGCTGACCCTCATGAGCTGGATAATGATGCAGCATTTTTTCTTTGTTGTAATTCTATAAAATATGATGCTTTTAGGAAAGCAAGTACTAAGCCTTGTTATATTGTTCCTACACCTTTACCTTGGTTACGTAGGGCGCATAATATGAAAAAATCACCATCTGCCAAGGGGACAATTGCGTATTTTCAGCATTCGGCGCCCGACTTTTATTTAATGGGAGATATGAGGGAGATAGTAAATAATTATATTAATGAACTGCTCTTTTTGCCTAAGATGATGCATCCTATTTGTGTTTGTTTGCATATGCATGATGTGCACACAGGTGTACATAATCTATTTTTAGAAAGAGGTATTCCAGTATATACGGCAGGAAATGTTTTTAATACTATGTTTTATAAAGAATTTTATGATATTTTATTAAATTTTTCTTATGCGACTGCAACAACTATGGGGAGCCACGCTTATTATGCTGTGGATGCAGGTATACCATTTTTTCTACATGGAGAGGAAAAAGCGTTTTTTAATGCGGGTGATAGCAATCTACCGTTGGGAAAGTATTCAGATCAATCTTTGCTAAAAAAGAGCTTGCATTCTTTGTTTGGTATGCTTGCTCAGGAAATAACACCCCAGCAGAGCAAAACTGTGAATTTTTTCTTGGGTAAAGATTGTAAATATATTTCACCGGCAGACTTAAAAGAGAAAATTTCTGTTTCTTTAATCGGGAGGTAGTTTTTTTCTTCGATTCAGAATGTATTTTGCTTTTATAGGTAATGTAACATAGGTAAAGGCAGATAGCTTTTCGATTTCTTGTCCGTAAGTTTTTAATTTTGTATATATAATTAGCATAAAAACAAGGTCTTCTTTTGATAATTGTTGTTATTATGCTGTAATTGGGCGAAGTTTTCTGCTGCATGTAAAGGGCTAAATATGGTGAAGCAAGTTTTGATATATGGCTGTGGGTCTATTGGCTTGCGTCATGCTGAAATTGCAACCTCTCTAGGGTGCACCGCTGTGTGCGTGAGTGCGCAAACCTCGTTGCGTTATACTTCCTTTGTAGATATTAAAGATATTTCCAAAGAAGAAGAGTTTGATCTTGCTATAATTGCTACACCAACGGTTTTCCATGTCACACATTTAGCACAAGTAGAAGAACTCTCTGTAAAGAATATTTTAGTAGAGAAACCATTGTTTTGTTCTCTAGATGATTTTATCAACCATAGGGCAGTGCTACAAGGTGATAATATTTATGTTGCGTATAATTTACGTTTTCATCCTGCAGTCAGAAAGCTTAAACAAATATTGTGCGAAAAAAAAGTATTGGCCATACAGTTTCATGTGGGGCAATATTTACCATTATGGAGGCCTCAACACGATTATAAGCAAAATTATTCTGCTTTTAAAGAGCAGGGGGGAGGGGTGTTACGAGATCTTTCGCATGAGCTCGATCTAGCGTGTTATTTAGTTGGGTCTTGGAGAAGAGTTGCCGCGGTAGGAGGTAAATCTTCTACTTTAGATATAACAAGTGAAGACAATGTAACAATTTTGGCTGAGCATGAACACTGCCCGCAGGTGACAATACATTTAGATTATTTACAAAACCCTGTGCGACGCGATATTGTTGCCGTACTCGAAAACGAAAGTATCCATTTAGATTTAATTAAAGGTTTGTTAACGTATAATTCTTATGAAGAATCTTTTACATCTCAGCGAAATGCAACCTATGAATTGCAGTTGAAATGCTTTCTTGATGAAGATATATCCTGTGCATGCACTTTTGAGCAAGGTAGGGAAGTTGTAGCTTATATTGATGGGATTGAACGCGCTATTAAAAATAAGGAATGGGTATGGAACGTCCTGTAACGTATGCCTTTATTTTCGCTAGAGGTGGTTCAAAAGGCTTGCCCAATAAAAATATTCGCCTTTTAGCAGGTAAACCATTGATTGCTTACTCCATTGAGCTTGCAAAAAAGATTACCTGCGTGTCTCGTATTATTGTTTCGACAGATGATGTTAATATTGCAGCAGTTGCTAAAGAGTTTGGCGCTGAGGTTCCTTTTTTACGGCCAAAGGAATTGGCAACGGATGATTGCCCAGAGCGTTTGGCTTGGCAACACGCTTTACAAGAGGTTGGTAATACTGCTCAAGGTGGCCCGTGCGAGATTTTTTTATCTTTACCCTGCACAGCACCACTACGTAGCTTGAATGATGTTGAACAATGTCTGAAAATATATAGCGCGCACCCTTGTGATGTTGTAGTTACAAGCTCGGCTGCGCAGCGCCATCCCATGTTTAACATGTTATGCGAAAAAACAAATGGTGAAGTAGAGCTTGTCATGCCGTCATCTAATTTTTTTGCGCGACGGCAAGATGCTCCTGTAGTATTTGATATGACAACAGCAGCTTATGTCGTGCGCCCACAGTTTGTTTTTTCGGACACACCACTCTTGCATGGACGAGTGCGTCATGTGGTTTTGCCTCGTGAGAGATGTGTAGATATTGATGACGCCCTAGATTTTGCTTTTGCGGAGTTCCTCCTTACACAAGCGAATTTGGTTTAATAATAGTAAGGGTTTTTATGTTAAACTTAGCTGATAAAGT
>CAYJNG010000087.1:0-737 GCA_964371505.1 uncultured Desulfovibrionaceae bacterium | reverse complement strand
CATATAGGAAGAGCTTTTGCTCATGCTCTGGCATCTCATGGAGCTCATATTGCCTTGGTAGATACATGCGAACACGCTTGTCAAAGTTTTTGCCAAGAATTGAAAGAAAAATATCCTATTAAAGCGTATTCCTTTGCTTGCAATCTTGCAGATGACGCCGTGGTACATGCCCTGCCAAGTCGTGTGAATGATACCCTAGGCGGCTTAGACATTCTTATTAACAATGCAGGCTTTGTTGGTACTAGCAAGCTTGAGGGGTGGGTTTCCCCTTTCCACGAGCAAAGCAGTGAGACGTGGCGGCAGTGTTTAGAAGTTAATATGACAGCACCTTTTACTCTTTGCCGAGAAGCTGCCCCTTTTTTAAAAAAAAGCGGACGTGGAAGTATTGTGAATATTGCATCTACATATGGCGTTTTGGGGCCAGATATGTCGCTTTATGCGGATACAAGTATGGGCAACCCAGCAGCCTATGGAGCTTCTAAGGGGGCACTTGTGCAAATGACCCGTTGGCTTTCCACTGTGCTTGCGCCCAGTATTCGTGTCAATTGTTTAAGTCCAGGCGGCATATGGCGCAATCAGCCAGAAGCATTTGTCAAGCGCTACGAAGCGCGCACCCCCATGAAGCGTATGGGCACAGAACAAGACATGGTAGGAACGATGTTGTATCTTGCTAGTGATATGTCTCTTTATGTGACAGGCCAAAATATCATGGTTGATGGTGGCTGGTCTGCTTGGTA
>CAYJNG010000086.1:6236-10075 GCA_964371505.1 uncultured Desulfovibrionaceae bacterium | reverse complement strand
TTGAAGCATGGCGGTAAAAAGACTGGTATCTTATACCGCGCTCGTGACTATCACGGTACTACCATTGCTACCTTAAGCGCCGGCGGTCAATTTGAACGTCGTAACCAATACGGCCCCTTCTGCCCAGGTTTTTATGAGTTTGGCGATTGCGACTCCTACCGTTCCAAATTTGGTGATTGCGCAGACCTTGGCGTAAAGCTCGCCATGCAAATGGAAGAAGTTATCCTTTCCGTAGGTGCTGATGAACTTGGCGCTGTTATCGTAGAGCCCATGACTGCTGGTGGCGGTATCCTTGTACCACCTGCAGGCTACTATGAAACCATTCAAGAGCTTTGCAAAAAGTACAACCTCTTGCTCATCGTAGACGAAGTGGTTTGTGGTCTTGGACGTACCGGTAAATGGTTTGGCTATCAGCACTTTGGTCTTAAGCCAGACATGGTAACCATGGCTAAGGGCGTTGCCAGCGGCTATGCTGCCATCTCTTGCACCGTTACCACAGAAGAAGTCTTCCAAGATTTCGTAAACGACCCCACAGATCCTGATGCTTTCTTCCGCGATATCAGCACCTTTGGTGGCTGCACAGCTGGCCCCACTGCTGGTCTTGTGAACATGGAAATCATTGAGCGTGAAGGCCTTATGGAAAATGCCGCTGCCATGGGTGATTACCTCATGGAAGGCTTACGCAAACTTATGGATAAGCATCCTTCCATTGGTGATGTACGTGGTAAAGGCCTCTTTGCCGGTGTGGAACTTGTTAAAGACCGCGCCACAAAAGAGCCTGTAAGCGATGCTTTTGCTACTCAAGTTGTGGGCGCTGCTAAGGCAGAAGCCGGTGTTCTTATCGGTAAGACCACGCGCTCCTTCCGTGAGCTCAACAACACCTTAACCCTTTGCCCTGCACTCATCGCCACCAAGGCCGACATTGATGAAATCGTCAACGGCATTGATAAAGCGCTTAGCACCGTAGAAGCTAAGTTTGGCATGTAGGACATAGCATACCATCCATAACTATTTCTCAGGCCCCGCCTCAAAAACGGGGCCTTTTATAAAGGAATTTCCCATGTTTTATACTTATAATTCTGTTAGCAAAATCGTTTACGGTGCCGGCGTTGTTTCTCAAACCGGTGAACTTGCCAAAAACATCGGCGTTTCCCGCGCCATCATTGTAACCGACCCAAGCCTTGCTAAGCTTGATTTACATAAGCCAGTGGAAGCCGCACTTGATGCAGCTGGCATTGCTCACTGTTTGTTCTCCGAAGCTGAGCTTGAGCCTTCCACCGGCTCCATTGAAGCCATTGCCAAGCAAGCCATTGAATTCAAAGCTGAGCTTGTTATCGGTCTTGGTGGCGGTTCTGCCCTTGATAGCGCCAAAGCCGCTTGTGTACTTCTCACCAATGAAGGCCCCATTGACAAATATTTTGGTGTAAACAATGTGCCTAACCCTTGCGCACCTGCGTTTTACATCCCCACCACTGCCGGCACTGGCAGTGAAGTTACTTCCATTTCTGTTTTGGCAGATAAAGCCAGCGGCGCCAAAGTGGGCGTTGTAAGTGATTACATGTACGCTAAGGCTGTTATCCTTGACCCAGAAATGACCACCGGCTTACCCCCGCATGTAACCGCCATGACCGGCGTTGACGCTTTCGTGCACGCCATGGAATCCTTTGTAGGTAAAGCCGCTACCCCCATCACTGATGCTTTAAATCTACAAGCCATGAAGCTTATAGCCAAAAGCATTCGTCGCGCGTATGTAAACGGTCAAGACATTGAAGCACGTACCGACATGATTTACGCATCTTGTCTTGCTGGCATGGGCTTTTCCAATACCCAAAACGGTATTATCCACGCTGTAGGTACTGCTGTGCCCCGCGCATACAACTTACCTCACGGTTTGCTCATGGCGTGCCTCTCCCCCATGTGCATGGAATACAACCTTATGGCTAACCCTGAAAAGTATGCTCAAATTGCGGAAATTCTTGGCGGCGAATATCACCCAGACACGCTCACCATGGCTCGTCAGGCCCCAGTGCTTATGAGCGAGTTACTTGAAGACTTGAACATTGAAGAAGGCCTTGCCCCTTATGGTGTGAAGGAAGAAGACCTTGAAGGCATCGCCACCCGCGCTGTGGGTGCAGCACGCCTTATGGGTAACAACCCACGCCCAGGTACCGTAAAGCAAATACATGATTTTTTAGTGGCTAACCACGGTTAATCCTCTATTTTATACAAAAAACTTAAGGCAAAGCTTTTGATAGGCTTTGCCTTTTTTATTTTATCCTTTTTATTCTCTATTTTTTTCTTGTAAATTTGTTCCTTTTTATATATTACCCTTGGCTATTCATGTAATTTCTTACATTTTTAACACATTTCACACTTGCAGGAGGCCTCCATGGCTAAAATGAAAATGGGCTTACCCCTTCAAATGGGTATTGGCTTGGTTTTGGGTATCATTGCAGGTATTTTAGCACAAAATACCGACCTTGGCTTAACAGTGTTTAAACCTTTGGGCGATATCTTTATTCGCCTTATCCGTATGGTAGTAGTACCCCTTGTATTCTGTACCTTGGTGGCCGGTGCTGCCGGCATTGGCGACACGGCAAAATTAGGCCGCCTTGCCACAAAAACCATCCTTTTTTACATGTTCACCACCTGTGTAGCCGTTATCATAGGTCTTGGTCTTGCTAATATTGCACAGCCTGGCGTAGGCTTAAATCTTTCTTTAGACGGTCTTACCGCCAAGGAAATTACGCCTCCTGCTCTTTTAGAAACGCTTATTAATCTTATTCCTTTAAACCCCATGGAAGCCATGTCTAAGGGCAATATGCTTCAGCTCATCGTATTTGCTGTGGCCTTTGGTTTTGCTGTGAGCTCTTTGGGCGAAAAGGGCCACCCTGTACATCGCTTCTTCGAGATTTGTGGCGATGCCATGGTAAAGCTTACCGGATTTGTAATGCTTTACGCTCCCATTGGTGTATTTGGCCTTATTGCCTATACGGTAACCCGTCACGGACTTGAGGTGCTTTTACCCTTATTGAAGGTTATTGGCATCATGTACCTTGGCTGCGTACTGCTCTTTATCCTTGTATATGTACCCATTATTAAGTTTGTGGTACGCATTCCTGTTATACGCTTCCTTAAGGGTATGGCCGAGCCCCTCCTTGTGGGCTTTACCACTTGCTCCAGCGCTGCAGCTTTGCCTACCAATATGTCTGCCGCAGAAAAGCTTGGTGCGCATCGCTCCGTAACCAGTTTTAGTATGCCCCTTGGCAATACCATTAATATGGACGGTACCAGCCTTTACATGGGTATTTGCGCCATCTTTGTGGCACAGGTGTACGGCCTAGACTTAACCTTTGGCGACCAGCTCACCATTGTACTCATGGCTATTATTGCCGCTGTAGGTACCATGGGCGTACCCGGTGCTGGCCTTATTATGATGAGCATCATCTTTGTGCAAGTGGGCATTCCTTTAGAAGGTGTTGCTCTCATTGCCGGTGTTGACCGTATTTTAGATATGGCACGCACCCCCATGAACGTTTTGGGCGATGCTTTAGTGGCCATGGGTGTTTCACGCTCTGAAGGGAATTTTTCCGACAATAAAGAAACAGCCTAACACTTTTTCATCCTAATCAAAAACTAAAAGCCGGCTCCTTATACAGAAGCCGGCTTTTTTTATAACAAGCTAAAAGCGGATTTATTTTTTCCCCTTCTGCCTTGTCCATCCGTATTTGAGCTTTGTCATTTTTTTATCTGCTCTATCCACAACAAACAAAAGCGCAAGCACTATGAGTAAGGCCCAATAGTACGCATTCCACAGTACGTATATGGCAAGGCAAACC
>CAYJNG010000086.1:0-6136 GCA_964371505.1 uncultured Desulfovibrionaceae bacterium | reverse complement strand
GGCTCTTGCATGAAATTTCTCCACTTTATGCTACGAGCTATTTTTCCTCTTTCATGGTTAAATTAATACGACCACGCTTTATATCCACATCGAGTACTTTAACACGCACCTTTTGCCCTGCGCTTACCACTTCATGGGGATTTTTTATAAAGGTGTTGGCAAGTTGGCTAATATGCACAAGCCCATCACGGTGAACGCCTATATCTACAAAGGCGCCAAATTGCGTTACATTGGTTACAATACCCTGTAAATCCATACCGACCACAAGATGCTCTATGGCGGTAACACCCTCTGCAAAGCTGAAATGCTCATAAGGCGCACGAGGGTCTCGCCCTGGCTTTGCCAGTTCTGCCATAATATCTTGCAGTGTAGGCAAGCCAATGCTGTCATCCACATATTGCGAAAGTTGAATACCTTTTCGCGCCTGCTCACTGGCCAAAAGGTCTGCCACTGTGCAGCCTGCGTCCTTAGCCATGCGCTTCACAAGGCCGTAGCGCTCAGGATGCACGGCCGATCCATCCAGCGGATCTTTGCCGTGAGGAATGCGTAAAAAGCCTGCTGCCAATTCAAAGGCTTTAGGCCCCAGACGAGGCACTTTTAGTAAATCTTTGCGAGTGCTAAAGGCACCATTTTCTGAACGCCATGTAATAATATTTTTTGCCAATGCCGGCCCTATGCCGGAAACATAACTCAAAAGCTCCTTACTGGCCGTGTTCATATCCACACCCACAGCGTTCACACAAGAAGCCACAACTTCGCCCAGCGCATCTTGTAAGGCTGATTGATTCACATCATGCTGATACTGCCCTACTCCTAAGGAGGCGGGGTTTACCTTCACAAGTTCGGCTAAGGGGTCCATAAGTCTGCGCCCAATGGAAACAGCACCGCGTACCGTCACATCCTCGTGCGGGAACTCCTCACGCGCCACTTCAGAAGCGGAATACACCGAGGCGCCACGCTCATCTACCAAAATAATGGCTATGTCCGCTGAGAGCGCTAAAGATTTAACAAAAGCTTCTGTTTCGCGCCCTGCAGTACCATTGCCCACAGCAATGGCCTCAATGCCATGACGATGACATAATGCCCGCACGACATCTCCTGCCTTACGCACTTGCTCTTGCCCCATCAAAGGAAAAATAACCTCATGATGCAAAAGCGAACCTAAAGCATCTAAACATACAAGCTTTGCGCCTGTACGCCAACCCGGATCGAGAGCCAAGACACGTTTTGGCCCTAAGGGAGAAGCCAAAAGGATTTTACGTAAATTGGCTGTAAAAACGCCAATGGCTTCTTTTTCTGCCCTTTCGCGCAAGGCTGTGCGGTATTCGTTTTCTAAAGAAGGTGCCAAAAGACGCTGCCAAGCATCTTTGGCCGCCAAAGCAACTTCTTGAGCGCCGGCATGAGTGCTTGTGGTTACAGAAGGCAACAGCCAAAGCTTCCCTAACATCTCCAAAGCCTTCACATCGTCAGGGCGTACATGCACACTTAAAAAGCCTTCGCGCTCCCCACGTAAAGCGGCCAGCAAGCGATGGGCAGGCATGCTTGCGGCTTGTTCTGTGCGGTCAAAATAATCCTGATATGTGGTGGCTTCTTCTTCCTTACCCTTACTCACCTTGGAGTATAAAACAGCCCCGCGCACAAAAAGCCCGCGTAAGGTTTTACGCGTTTGCATATGTTCGGCCATATGTTCGGCTAAAATATCTCGTGCACCTTGTAAAGCTGTGGACACATCTGCCACGCTTAAAGCGGCATCTTCATGTTCTTTTACATAGCTTTGTGCAAGTTGTTCCAAGGCGCCTCGGTCTTGTGTGGTGTTGTTTTGCTGCAATAAAAGCATGGCCAAAGGTTGTAAGCCCCGCTCTTTAGCTTTGGCAGCCCTTGTCACACGCTTGGGGCGATACGGCAAATAAATATCTTCAAGCCCGCTCACACTTGTAGCTTCCATGAGCGCTTGTTCTAAAGCCTGCGTGAGTAATTCTCGCTCTTGTAAGGAGGCTAAAATGGAAGAACGCCTCGCATCCAAAGCTCGCAAGCGCTCAAGATCATCGCGTACTTTGGCAAGCTGAATTTCATCTAAACCGCCCGTGGCCTCTTTGCGATAACGAGCCAAAAAGGGAATGGTGGCCCCTTCATCTAATAAGGTAATAACTTTTTCTATATGCGGCTGTGAAAAGGAGCATTCATGGGCAATACGCTGGGCAAGAGAAGTAATCATAACACCTCAAAGTGTCTATTTTTTTACAATCCACTTTATCATTAATGGAGTGAATATTTTGTTTATATATAATCATGTGCGAATATTTTCCACAACCAGTTTAGCATCTTACGTAACAACGCTTTATCAAATTTTGCACTTTTGGATTTCAAAAAAAGAGTAAGCGCTACTTCATAAGTATCAATATTAATTGGTTGATGCTGAAAAGGCCATTTTCCAACGACTTTTTCAGCATCGACCCATGTGAGAAGCTTGAGAAAAAGCCTTTTTAAAAGACCTTCCCTCAGCAATCTTTAACATTAACTTTGTTTTAATTCTTCAATAAGGGCAGATAATTCTTGAATTTGTACCGTCAAATCCTGCACAGCACAAGCCGCCCGCTCCATAGATTGGGAAGTCTCACCGGCAATGGCATTACCCTTTGCAACTGTGGCTGCAATCTCACTAGCGGTGGCAGATTGCTCTTCACTGGCAGTGGCAATGGCCCGCACACCATCAGAGCTACGCGCCGCAATGGCTTGGATACTCTCAAGAGCTGTGCCACTTTCTTCAACAAACCCAGAAACATGTTCAATTTGTTGAATAGCAACTTCCACCTGCTTTACATTGGCCTGCGTACTTTGTTGAATGGCATTAATAACCTCTGCTACATCTGTGGTGGAGCTAAGTGTTTTTTCCGCCAATTTGCGCACTTCATCAGCAACAACAGCAAAACCACGGCCAGCTTCTCCGGCGCGTGCCGCTTCAATGGCAGCATTGAGCGCCAGCAAGTTTGTTTGGTCAGCAATATCAGATATGACTCCCATAACAGTATTGATGGACAGGGCATGGCCTTCCAAGCTACTCATACTGACCCTAATTTTAGCAGAATCCTCACGGACTAAGGACATGGCTTCTTTGGATTTTTGGGTAATAGCCGCGCCATTTGCTGCTTCTTGCTTAGTAGTTTCGGCAAGTTGAGCACTTTCTTCAGCACTCTTGGCCACCTCAAGCACACTGCTATTCATTTGCTCCATGGCCGATGCTGTTTCCGCAATACTTGCCGCCTGATGCTGCGCCCCTTTGGAGACCTCTTCAATTTGGACGCGTAGCTGCTCGGAGGCAGGAGTAATAACCTTTACAATATCCTCAAGCTTATCGGCGGCCTTGAGCATAGCAACTTTATTTTCTTCACTGGCAAGGCGAGCTTTTTCGGCTGTGTCCATTGCCTCGCGCGCACGGGTGGCCTCTTGCTCCGACTCAAACTGTTTTTGCTTTACCTCATCCATAACACTAAGCAAGGATGCAATCATACTATTAAGTGAGTTTTGCAGTTGGCTTACCTCATGGATAGATGTGGAGTTATGAACAGTAGCATTGTAGTTTCCTGCCACAACTTCCTTTGCAAAATCAACAATTTTGGTCAATGGCTTTGCTACACCTGAGGCTGTATAAAATACCAAGATAGTAAGAATTAAAATGGATACCACTGCAATCAAAATTTGCTTAATAAGAATTTCATTGGACTCAGCCATAATTTTAGACAGTGGTAGGGCCACAGCCATAAACCACGGTTTATCCAATGATTTCAACTTGATTGGACTATAGGCAACAAAGACTTCCTCTCCATTTACTATGGAGCGTTCCACCATAAAAAATTGCTTGCCGCTCTTGATTTTATTCAAAATTTCACTGGAAACCAGTTCAAATTTTTCGCTTTTTCTAGCAGAGCCATTTTGCGGCTTAGCTAATATTTCCCCTCTATCCGAAATAAGTACTGCATAACCTGTTTCAAGGGGTTTTATTTGCTCAAGGGCTGATTGAATAAAATCCAAACTCAGGTCAACGCCAACGGCTCCCACCGCTTGCCCATTGTGCATAATTGGCATGGCAAGGGTGGCCATTAGGACGTTTACATTCACATCCACATAGGGTGGAATAAAACTTAAGCGTTTATTTTTTAAGGGGATGAGGTAATAATCCTCTTGGTCATAGTCTTCAGAAATGTCAAAAATAATTTCATTACCTTCTTTTAGCCAATAGGCTTGGGCACGCCCAGTGGCATTACCATACGGTGCTTTTGCAACAAAATCGGCATCATTATTATCATAAGCATTGGCTGCATATACAGCCCATACCCCGAAAAAGTCATCAGAAGAACTGGTGGCACTTTTCGTTGCTGACAACAAAACTTCACGGCTTGGGGCTTCAGACTTTGCTATGCCTTCAAGAAAGCTAGCAAGAGAAATACTCGCCGATTCAGCGTTTTTGATTTTGTCAAAAATGGGTATGGATTGTTCGCTAGCAATGCATGTTGCTGTAAGTTCTGCCATATGCAAAGCTTGTTTTTTTGAATTCAAATAGCTGTATACAGTTACAATGACAAAGGTAACAACGATAGCGGGCACAAGAAAAAGTAGCAGTCTATTTTTAATTTTCATTATCTTACCTCATATGAAATGCCAAACAAGAATGACAAGGATTTTGCTATATTTATAATTCATTGTAAATAGCAGAATCTACAAAACTCCCATGCCCTCAAAGCTCTTCAAATTCTAATGAACTTTAAGAACTTAGAGATCTGCGTGGGAGTGACCGGTTGTGCACGTTGATAAAACTAGCACATGACATAGGCTGAAGCGTAAGAAGCTTTATCGACAGTTTTAAGTAATGCTTTAGTTTTTTTTAATTTTCAGGAATTTTTTTAATTAGATAGTTATGCCTTCAAAATATGCGCGCTTTAATTTTTTTCAAACAACAGCTAGATACATCTAATTTTATTATACTTTTCAGAAACTTTACAATCCCTGCGTGAGGTTAGTGATTGGTATTTTGCCCATAGGTGTTAACGATAATGTACACTATACTGCCCGCTAGCTCCGCCCCTCAGGGGTAAATGTATCGAGCTTCTCTTGCAGTTCATGTACAAGCCTAGCAACATGAAATCCATCGCAAACAGCATGATGCACTTGAATTGCCAAAGGCAGCAAAGTTTTTCCCTCAGATGTGAAATACTTACCTAGGGTAAAAATAGGAGAAAGATAATTATATCCGTTTTGTAAATTCAAATTAAATCCGGTAAAACTTACCCATGGAATGCACGAAACATGAAAGTAGTTGTTGCCAAGTTGTGGCTTAGAATTAAAGCACTCATTCTGATAACTTTTAACGTCTAAAATATATTTCGTGAGAAATTTTTGGTAATTTTCACTATACTCTGTCCAGACATTTGTGAATGTTTCTGTCGTATCATGAAATAAGGTAAAACTTGGGTGCAAAATATCATAATAGCCAAGATGACCTTGTGCATCATGCCCCATGCAAAACTCCTTACGAGCATTAACAACACAGGAAAGAGTATGCAAAACAGTGGGGAATAATTTATAATTATTTGATTTTACAAAATATAAAACTTTTGTGATATCAATATTTACCGTCATACTAAAAGTACAAGGAATGACATCGACATATCGTGAATATATTTCTTTTCTGCTCCAATTACCCATATCTATTCTTTCAAAATTCATAATGCTTTCTCTCCATGGACTCTAACAAATCTAACATAAGGATCCTGCACAATTGTTTTTGAGCTGTACTTTTGTGCTTTTACAATAGATTGTCTTTTTGTGAAAAAGTATCTGTGCAGGACAAAAGGCACAAAAAAATCTCTTAACAGCGCAAGTGAATTGCGCTTACTCTTGTTTTTTGGTCACATTGACTATCGTCAACGCTCTAAAAGACTCCACATAATGAATTACGCAGAAGTCTTACCATTTAAAAGCTATTCCTAAAGTACACTCATAGGACAATAGTAATAATTTTGCAATCGGCTGCTAGAAAAAGAAATTTCAAAACGTAAGAAATGTTATGATGAAGTTTATTGCAAGGAAGTGCTATTAAAAAGAGGTTTTCTCATACTTTTTAGGTAAATATAAAAAGTAT
>CAYJNG010000085.1:5709-10328 GCA_964371505.1 uncultured Desulfovibrionaceae bacterium | reverse complement strand
ATCCTGGTCCCAAACCAGGCGCGCTACCAAACTGCGCCACGTTCCGACGAAGAGAGTTATAGGGTAAAGCACATTTAATTGCAAGCAAAAAAACGTGTTTTTTTTATTTAATTTTTATCTTCGAGCCAACCCTGCAAAGTATCTATGATTTTTTGTGCTTGATCAGCGCTGGAAATGGTAAATTTGGACTGCATTCTATACTCTCCGCCACTTTTTTTATAGCGACGAATAACGTATTTATCAGGGCCGTAGGTATCTGTGTCATTTTTCCATTCTTGAAAACGAAAAACAATGGTGGTCCAAGCACCCTTGGTTAAAACGGCCTTATCAATTTCTTTAACAACCACTTGGCCATTTTCTTCATAATTTACTGTAAGTTCGTCAATGGTACTACTCATAACTATCCTCTATATATAAATTAATACACTGTATATGTATAACCTTTGCAAAATTTTGGCAAAGGAAAAGCCCCTCCAAAAGCGGGGCTTAATAAAAGTTTTGTACTAGCTGGAAAAAGAAACAAGCACGCCTTTTACGCTCTCGGGCAATTGCTCCGGACGAATGGGCATATCGCCGGGCCCTGGGCCAAACCTTTCGGCATTAACGCGCGCAGAAGCTATAATGGCATTACCAATATCTGTGCCGCTTAATTTTTGACCGGATGCATAGCGCACTCCCAAATCGCTCAACGTGAGCTCCGCACCATTGGGCGGTGTAGGAATAGAATTCACCATAATATCCTCCTTACTCTTATTTGCATATAAGTCTCTTTTATAAAAAGCGCAAGAGGCTTAAGCAGCCATTGTAAGCAAAGAAAAAAAATCAGATTAAAATCCGGCCTCTTGCCCTTCCACAGTGAGCATAATTTCACGGTATAAGCGCAAGGTTTCTTTAGCATCTTCTTCACGCACTTTATGCAAAGCAAAGCCTGCATGCACAATAATATAATCCCCTACGCCGGCTTCTTCGGGCAAAAGCATGGTGGATGTGGTAAGGTAGGTTTCACTTTCCCCCACACGAGCTTTTACCATACCATCTTCCAATAATTCCACAATCTGAGCAGGTACTGCAAGACACATAAAAACTCCTTATAAAGCCGCAGTCATGGCCGCAATTTCTTGGCGTGCTAACTGTAAATAAGCATCAAATTTTTCTTGAACCTTGGGAGATAAGCCAATATTCCATGAGTTAAAGTCATACGGCTCCATGCCAAGCACATGAATTTGTGGCCTGTGTCCGTGCAGCAGTTCCGCCATATTCAACGAATCAATCAAGTCAATATCGTGTATGGAAAGGCGCTGCTTTTCGTTATCCACAAGGTCAGACTCTGTAAGTTTATAAATGGTGCCAGGCTCTCCATTGGCGTGCACAATATCCAATACGAGCACAGCCGCATAGCCTTCAAACATATAAAATATATCTTGTGTAAAAGTTCCCGCCTCGATGACGGTAACACTTTCGCCAAGGTTTTCCTTAAGCAGCTCCTGCGCTGCAAAAACACCCACACCATCATCGGTGAGGAGCATATTACCTATGCCCATAACAAGAAGTTTTTTCATACTATTCCTCTATAGCTAAACGTCTGGCGAACATAACAGGGAAAAGCCCATATGGCAATGCGTAATGCGGACAATAAGGCTTTGTAAGCCACATACACAGCAAAAACCACTATACAAAGAGCCCACCCTCTTGTATATGCTTTTGTCAGTTGCTCAATAAAAAGCTTAGAGAAAAATTCCTTTGAGCGCTATAAATTGCTTGCATTTTGTGCCAAGTACGTATATTACCACTGTCTCAACATTGAGAAAAATATGTGTGCCTCCTAGCATTTCAACATGATTTATTAGGCAACACACCTATATATTATCAGAATATAACTGTTTTTACGGAGGACTGTCATGAGCAGAGAATGTGATTTTTGTGGTAAAAAGCCCCAAACAGGTAACTTAGTAAGCCACTCCAATATTAAGACCAAGCGTCGTTTTAACCCCAACTTGCAAAAAGTGCGTCACCAATTTGCCAACGGCACAGTACGCACCTTGACCGTTTGCACACGTTGCATGCGTTCCGGCGCTGTGGTTAAGCCCTTGGTTCGTAAAGAAGCCTAATTTTTTGGCTTAATTAAGCAAAAAGGCCTTTGTCCCTCTTTTGGGATAAAGGCCTTTTTGTTATGTTTTAAATCTAAAAGCTTACAAAGTTTGTTTGCCAAAAAAAAGCGGGAAACGAATACCGCTCCCCGCCTCTTACTCTTCACATAGCTTTACATGGCATTATTCACATTGAGCGTATGAATTTGCGCATCAATGGAATCTTGCAACACCTTGGGTAAGCCCATGATATCCACATTTAAAAAGCCGCGTACAATGGTAGAAGTGGCTTCATCTTCGTCCATACCGCGCGCCATGAGGTATTCAATTTCTTGCTGAGCAATTTTGCCCACAGCAGCCTCGTGCGAAAGGTCCACACCGTCCATATCAGTATCCAGCTCTGGAATGGCATGAATGCGACCGCCACCCAAAATAAGCCCCTTACATTCTAAATGCCCGCGTGCCGGCGTGGCATTGGCTGTCATGAGCCCTCTGTTGATGATGGTGCCCCCTGTGGTGAGGGTACGCGCAATAATTTCACCGCGCGTATGGGGCGCATCCAAATGCAATACATTGCCCGAATCCACATAAGAATCTTTCGGAGCCACAATAACCGAGTTAAAACGCGCCACCCCGCCACTGCCCGTAAGGCGAATGGAAGGATTCATCTGCAAATTAGCTACCGGCTCTAAAAGTACATAGTTATTTTGGAAAACAGCATCTTGGGCTAAAACTCCAGCTGAACGCGGACGCACCACAGCATCACTGCCCCAGTTATGAATCATGGTAAACGAAAGTTTACCGCCCTTTTCCACGTAAAACTCTGTCATACCTATGTGGGCGGCATCCTTGGTATTATGGGCCGTGGCACAACCACCCAAGATATTCAGCTCTGCCCCTTCTTCTACCACCACAATATTGTGCACGCTTTGCCCTGTGCCATGCCCTTTGATAAAGAGGCAGGACTGCACAGGCTCGCTGATTTTTACGCCTTTACGCACGCGTATAAAATAACCGCCCTGTAAATTTTCATGGGCCATGCGGGTAAATTCGTCCTTGTGCGGATCCAGCAATTTCCAGTAATATTGTGGTAAGCCGTGATATTTTTGTAAGGCCGCCTTAATATCTAAAATTTCTAGGCCTTCTCTTACGCTTTGACAGTGCACGCCGCCATGGTTCAAGTGCATAAAAGAACCGCTGATTTTTTTGTCATGTACATCTATACCGGCCATGAGCAAACGTTGTTGATCTTCCTGAGGCAAATGTTGCAAATTTTCCATGGCAGATGCTTGCGCACCGGAAAATTGATACCGAGAGAGTGCTACTGCTTTACTCATACTAAGGGCGCCTCCGAAATTTGACCAAACATATCACCTGCCAAACATCGTAAACATTCTTGATAGCCATGATTGGCTATATGATCAAGAATTTCACGAGGTTTCGCTTCACAGCAAAGCACGCCATTATACATAACCTGCCCGCGATCTGCCACCACATAGTCTAAAATATGTCCTGTATGCGTAATAATAAGGCCGCTAGTAGTACGTTTTTGCTTCTTTTCTCGCAAGGTGGCCGTGCAAGCTTCGTCCAAGGTTCCATCCAAAAGCCCGCGCGCAGTTTTTCCCACAAGGGACATATTTTCTAAATCCACGCCGGATTCAGGCTCATCAAAAAGGACTAAGTCAGGCTGCTGCGCCATGAGCTGTAAAAGTTCTGAGCGCTTAATTTCCCCGCCGGAAAAGCCAGCATTTATATCGCGCTCTAAAAAACTTTCAAAGTTTACGCGTTTAGCTAATGCCTCCACGTCTACTTCTCTGCCTCTGGCGCACAAGTTCACAAGGTGCCCCGTGGGCAAACCGTGAATGGTGGGCGGACGCTGAAAAGACATACCAATGCCAAGGCGTGCACGCTCATACATGGGGGCATACGTAATATCTTCCCCCTTAAACAGAATTTGGCCCTTGGTTACGGTATAGCCAGAAAAGCCCATGAGCGTCATGAGCAAGGTGGTTTTACCGGAACCATTGGGCCCAAACAAAATAAACGTTTCGCCACTTTCAATCGTTAAATCAATACCTTTTAATACCGGCGTATCCCCTATGGATACATGCAGGTTTTTAATCTCAAGCATCTTGTACTTCTCCAAGATATTCTAAAACATCGTAATGCACACTATCTAAAATATGGGTAAGTTTATTTACGCACTCATCCCCCACAGCATAACCGAGTAAAGAAGCCACAAAGGCCGTGCGCTTTGCATTAACCAAAGCCTTATATCCCTCTTCATCTGTGGTGTAGGGAATAGATGCTATACTGGCAGAAAATTCTTGTAAGGCACTTTCTTCCAAACCCTTAATGGCTTGAACCTCACCATCTATGGAGGCTATGCCCCCTTCAAGGCACAGCATCACAGGCTTGCCACGCATATAGGCAATGCAAACTTCCATAATATACCCTTTCTCTGATTGTATTTTGTTTTCAATTTCCACAAGACTTGCCGTCTTTCGAACCTACACCTAACCTACACAGCTC
>CAYJNG010000085.1:0-5609 GCA_964371505.1 uncultured Desulfovibrionaceae bacterium | reverse complement strand
CGTGTTAAAAAAAGGCAGTATAGCAATATTTACTTCTAGGCACAAGACCTTGTGCCTTTTATAACAAAATCAACTTACTCCACATCATCATCAAAATCGGCTTCGTCATAATACAGCCCATCTTCATAATCTACGTCGTAGCCCTCTGCAGCTTCCTCATCCACAGACCATAAGTCCTGCAAATGCTCGGCAAGATCTTGCACTGCTTGCTCCTGAGTAGCACGCAGGCTTTGCATAAGCTTTACGGCTTCTTGTGTAAGAGTATCCAAGGCACCGCCATTATCCACCACCGTATGGCAAGCGGCCAACTTCTTTTCCTCAGACCATTGCCAAGAATCCATCATCTCGCACTGCTCTGCAGTCCATTGACGATGCTGCTGCAACCGCGCATGGCGTGTAGCACTGGGGCAAGCCACACCCACAATATGCGCCTCTTCTTTATGTTGCCAGCTATTTTCCAAATAAAGGGGCATCTCTGCGGCGGCAAAATCTTGCCCTTGAGCTAAGCAATATTCCCAAAACTGTTGGCAATTTTCGCGCACCATACCATGAATGGCACACTCCACTTCTTGGCGTAAAAAAGGATCGTCCTGCATGGCTTGACGCAAAGCCTTTCGGTTAAGCTCAGCCTCTTTGTGCTCCATAAAGCGCGTGCCAAAGCGTGAGGCAAAAAACTCATGCCCTGCACCGCCCACAGCATATAAAGAAGCTACCACGGCATCGGCACTCCATGTGGGTATGCCCTGTGCACCCAAAGCTTGCAGCAAGGAAGATTTACCACAACCGGGAAGACCGGTAAGCACAATTTTTTTCATACTTTGCGTTAAAGCCAAAGCACATTGAAGCATATCTTCCGGCGGCGCACTATAAAAATGGCAAGCTTCACCCGTTATAGGGTGAGAAAACTCCAATTGCCATGCGTGCAGCATTTGTCTTTTAGCCGGAAACTCTGCTTGCGTGCCCCGCATAAAAGGCTTAGCGCCGTACACGGTATCTCCCCATAGAGGAAAGCCCAAATGCGCCATATGTACACGGATTTGATGCGTGCGCCCTGTAAAAATAGTTACACGCACAAGGGAAAAGCGTTGCTCAGGATCGGCGTATAAAACCTCCCACGCGCTATGGGCCGCACGTCCGCCCTTTTGCTCCGGCACCACCGCCATTTTCACCTTCACCATGGGGTGGCGCCCAATGGGCTCTTGAATCTCACCATAGGCAGCAGGCACGCCCTGCACCAAAGCAAGATACTGCTTATGCACGCGGCGCTCAGCAAAATGCTGTGCCAAAATAAGGCGTGCTTCTTCTGTTAAAGCCACCACCATAAGACCGCTGGTATCCTTATCTAACCTGTGCACTATGCCGGGGCGCTGACCTTCTTGTTGTAATAACTGCGGATAATGCCCTGCAAGACGTTGAATAAGGGTATTTTCCATGCAAGAGGGGCAAGGGTGCACCGTAAGCCCTGCCGGCTTATGACACACAAGAATATGCTCATCGGCCCACAGTACATCCACCTCGCCCTCTTCCGGCGTAATGTGCGTAGCCGGCGGTACCAGCATAAGCTCCACGCTTTGACCTGCCTTCACCTTGGCACTGGCAGATTTAACCATAAGCCCATCCACACGGCACTGGCCTTGTTGTATGGCTTTTTTTATTTTTTCGCGTGAAATCTCTGCAATTTGTGCCCCTAAAAAGGCATCCAATCGGCCGGCTGTGCTGGCGCTCACTTCATAAGTATAAGTACGCATAAAAGTTACTGTGGTCCCGGTAAGGTAGACATGCCGCCAATGCGTACAAGTATCGTTTGGTTATTGTATAAATTAGATAATTCTTTACCTGGTTCTAAGGAAGTAACGACAGCACGCCCGATGATAAATCTATCATCACCCATGCCTTGTTCATCCACGCGCACGCCCCATACATTGTGGAACATGGCCGGCGCGCCATTTTCTGCCCCCACATACAAACCAATATGTCCTGGCATCCACACCATGGTCAAAAAGGGTTTACCGTAACGCAAGACCGCATCTTTTTTCCCTTCCAAGGTGGCACTTGTAAGAGGATGCGTATAGGCAGAATTATATTGCGCACGCGAGTTGCGCGGTAAATACACCCCAAAAGGCGTAAACATATCACGTAAGGTAGAAGAGCAATCGCGCCATTCATTGTGTCCGCCCCAGCCGTACAGCTGTCCCATCATCACATCACCCACTTGGGCAATATTACGTGCCGTTATGGGCATGGGCATAGTTACTGCGTCGGCAGCAGAAAGGCTCACTTGCTCCATGGCAGCCATGCCGCTGGCTGTGCGCACAGGCACATACACGGTAATGGAATCCGACCTTTTTTTCACTTGAGGAAATACCGCACCAATGTAGGCATGCCCATGAGCTTCTAAAGAAACTTTGTCACGAATAAGAGCAGCCAAAGGGCGGGTCATGTATTTTTTCATGAAAGCCGCATCCACATAGGCTACATCCTTGGCTTGCACCCAGCCTCCAGCAATGGAGTTTTCTATAAAATACCACTTATTATCAAGACTTACCTGACTCACATATACAGGTAAACCCACATGTAAGGTGGAGTATTGAAAATAATCAAAGGGAGATAGAGCCGCAGAAGGGGTGGGCTTACTATAACGCGGCGCTAAGGTGGGCAGCTCGCGCAAAGGCGTTTGACGCACAATAATGGCCGGCTTTTGCACGTTAGGATAGGTCGTGGCGTGGGCATTGGTTTTAAGGTTTGCCCATTGTGTTTCCGTCCAAGGGCTTGTGCCTTGATAGCCGCGCGCAGATCCCAAGGTATTTTCAAACGTCTTTTTGGAATAGCCGGCTTTTGTTTGGTTCCATGCGCCAAAGAATATGCGTTTAAACTTCTCCGCTTCGGCTTTTTGCACAGAAGAGCTTAACAAAGCGCCTTTGGGCATTTTTTCCGCATAATAAGCTAAGCTTTGCGGAAAAACATCTAAATCCTTAATATGCCCATTTTGTATATCTGAGCTATAATAAGGTTTGGGGGTCATGCCCCTGTTACCACCACAAGCGCCAAGAAAAAGGGCGCTGACCAATAACACGCTTCCTAAAAAACGAGTAGAAGAAATCTTACCCAAGGAAGGAAAAGAAAATTTGCTGTTCATAAAGAGCTCATACCTCTAGGCAGGAAGAATGGTCAATGTATATTTACGTAAAAAATCCACAGGCAAGTAGGTCATTTTAGCTTGGCGTAAGCCTTCTTCGCCCATGTCTTGCTCGCGATTAATAAGGCTGCAGTCTACCCCAGCCTTTTGCACAAAAAGCGTGTTCATGGTTTGGTACACGCCTCTATAGCCCGTATGCCCTTTTTCAAAATGCACACCCAACACACCGTCAGCCAGCACTTCCCCCACGCTAAAAGCCACCATGGTATCCCCCACATACAAGGCACCGCCTTGCAAAAAGGGAAAATCTTGCCAATGAGAAAGTACTTGATTAATGGCGCTATTTTCCGCCTCTAGCGAAGGAGAATTGGAGCATTCATGCCACTTGCACCACGCGTCTTGCAAAGAAAGTACATCTTCTATAATGGATTCATCCAATACATGGTAATCTGGCTCACCATACATTTTTTTAAATCCATTCAGATGATTACGTTTTTTTTGGTACTTATTTCCGGAAAGCGTGGCCAAGGCCTCTCTATCGTATAAATACTCAAATTGATCGCGATCTTCTTCCACAGTCACACGATTCGGTAAAGCTTTTTGCAAAATTTCTGCTAGCTGTTGCGGCACGCGTTCTAAGCGAGCGCCTTTAGCAAGGCAAGCCTCTTTTTGCCAGTCTACTGCTTCCCACTGCCCCACAGGAGCCCAAAGTAAGGGAAAGTCCTGCGTTCTGGCATGCTGACTGGCAGCTTTTTGCGGTTGTAACCAGCAAAGCTGTTCACTAAAGTGCCAATGCAATTGATTATACTCGCGCCAACCCCACAGGTTTACAAAGGTATAATCCATGGACTGCTGAGGGCAGGCCTCCCATAATTCTTTATAGCGACTAAAGCCCGTTAAGCACAAAGGCTGAAATTCCACATGCATATATTATCCACGTCTTTTTTTATTTTTTTGTTGTTGTAAAGCATAGCTTTTCCATGGAGCATAAAAAAGTATACCCAACATCACAAAGGATTGCACCACTTGCGAGGCTAGCATACCCACAAAAACGCCCGAAGCACTTTGCCATACAAAATGGCCCAATACCCACGCCACCGGTAAACGCACCAGCCAAAAAGAAGAGCCATACACCATAAGATTATACCGTGTAGCGCCGGCTCCGGTCATAACACCGCCTAAAATCATGCTCATAAGCGTAAAAGGCGTAGAGAAAAAATTTATATATAAATAGTTTTCTGCAATGGTCTGCGTGGTGGGATTATCCGTCAAAAAATCCGCCATTTGCGGAATAAAAGCCCACAGCGAAAGAGCCACAAGGCTCATACAGGCCACCCCCGCCCCCATGATGTGCAGGGCCATGCGCTGTGCTTGCGCTTCATTCCTTGCGCCAAGGCTATTGCCCACCATAACCGAAGCTGTGGTGCTAAAGGCCATGCCAGGCAAAAAGAGTAAGGCCTCAAGGCGCATACCTGCTGTAAGCCCTGCAATGGCGTGCACATTATCAAAGGGCAAGGAGGCTGTCACCGCAAAAAGCACTATATAGCCCGATTGCCATACCAATTGCGAAGCCGCCGCCGGCAAAGCCACCTTAAGCAAATATGGCAACGCTGCCCGCACCCATTTAAGTGGAGGAAATTCTAAATAATTAAAATACCCGCTATGTGTTAATAAAAGTATATTGGCCAAAGCCCCAAGCCCCGTGCAGGCAAAGGTGGTCCAAGCAATGCCCAAATAGCCATAAGCAGGAAAACCAAAATACCCAAGCCCAAAGCCCAAATTCCCTATAAGATTAGCTGAAGACATAAAAAATGCCACAAATACGGGCGGAATCACCTGACGTGTCGCACGAAAAAGCGTCACTGTGGTGGAAAAAAGATAGCCCAAAGGCAGAGTAAGTAAGGTAATGGTCCAATAATCCAGCGCCACAGGCAACACAGCAACAGGCGTTTGTAAGGCGGTAAAAAAGATGTCTCGCCCCACATAAGCCAACAGAGCCAGTGCAGCGCCAAAGGTTATCGACATGACAATGACCACATTCACATAGCGCACAGCACGCTTCATAAGGCCGCCGCCTATGGCTTGACTTATGGCTGCCGTGGCACCGCCACCTAAGGCCATGGCCAGCACCTGCAAAAACATATTCCCCTGCGCCACCATGCCAAAGGCCGCCTGTATATCATTGCCTAGCTTGCCAGCTGTCCAAACATCGCATAAGCCCACACAAAAAAAGAAAAACATTACCATTACTTGTGGCCATGTTAATTGTAATATTGTCTTAAAAGAAAAGGTAAGTTCTTTTTTTTGCGGTACTGCCATACGCACTCCTGCTTAAGAAAAAGTTTGGGAGGAGTTCTCCCTTAGGCGGTGTCATCTCATAGGCCATTGCTATTTTCTACGCATCCTATTTTAGTCTCATCTTAAAAACGTGTTTCCACACGTTTTTAAGAAAGGCACGCTCACTCCAAATACC
>CAYJNG010000084.1:0-10465 GCA_964371505.1 uncultured Desulfovibrionaceae bacterium | reverse complement strand
TGCCTGCTCTAGAACCTGAATCTAGCGTGTCTACCAATTCCACCACCCCGGCAGGTGCGCATTTACGCAAAGCCCTTGTATGCCAAAAAGGCACAGCTTGGCAAGCGTTTTATGCCGTCGTAGCGCTCTGTTAGGATTTTCTACCTACGCAGAAGTACGCAAAGCCTTTTTCTGCTAAGCTTACAGGATTATACAAGTTACGACCATCAAAGATAATGGGCGCTGTCATGGCATCCTTAATAAATTTAAAATCAGGATTGCGGAATTGGTTCCATTCCGTCACCACAAGCAAGGCCGCAGCGTCTTTGCACACGTCGTATTGATCATCCACAATTTCCACCAGCTCATTGTCTGCCAAAATTTTGGCAGCGTTTTCATGCGCCACTGGGTCAAAAGCACGAATGCGCATGCCTTGCGCGGTGAGCTCTTTAATAATGGTTAAAGCGGCAGCTTCGCGCATATCATCGGTATTGGCTTTAAAGGCAAGGCCCCATAAGGCAAGGGTTTTACCGGCCACGCCACCTTGCGGTGCAAAATATTCAATAATGCGCTGGGCCATGCGGCTTTTTTGGCGCGCATTCACGCTTTCCACCGCGTCTAAAAGCTCAGGCTGCACGCCGGCTTCTTTGGCTGTGTGGATAAGAGCCTTCACATCCTTAGGGAAGCAAGAGCCACCATAGCCCACACCTGGGTAAATAAATTGATAGCCAATGCGTGAGTCAGAACCAATACCCATGCGCACATCACGCACATCGGCGCCCACTTGTTCGCAAATGGTAGCCACTTCGTTGATAAAAGAAATCTTGGTGGCAAGCATGCAGTTGGCGGCGTATTTAGTCATTTCTGCACTGCGCACACCCATTACTAAAATTTTGCCATGGTTGCGTGTGAAAGGTGCGTACAATTCACGCATGGTGTTGGCGGCCTTTTCAGACTCTGTACCAATAACCACGCGGTCAGGCTTCATAAAGTCTAAAATAGCGTCGCCTTCTTTTAAGAACTCAGGGTTAGAAACCACCTCAAAAGGAATAACGGTTTGGCGCTCCACAAGGGATTTTTCGATGATGCCACGCACCATATCGGCGGTGCCCACAGGCACGGTGGATTTATCTACCACCACCAAATCACGCTGCATATATTTACCAATATCTGCCGCCACAGCTTGTACATAGCTCAAGTCGCAAGAGCCATCTTCACCGGAGGGCGTGCCCACGCAAATAAAAGCCACTTCGGCTTCCTTCAGGCCTTCTTCTAAAGAAGTAGTAAAAACAAGACGTCCGTCATTACGGCTACGCTGCACCATGCCCTCAAGGCCGGGCTCAAAAATATGTACATAGCCTTCATTTAATTTCGCCACCACTTCAGGATTCACATCCACACAAGTAACGCTATTGCCCATTTCAGCAAAGCACGCAGCACTTACAAGGCCCACATAACCTGTTCCAACAATACAAAGATTCATATAACCCTCTATTAGGATTTTCCCCTGCTTCATATATTCTTGACGTGAAGCAAAAGGCTTGTTTACTATAACTCTGCCCTTTACAAACATAGATGCAAGGGGCATAAATATACTTACGAATGGGCAACACTTTACACACAATTTTTCACAATGGCAATGGGCAGTTATGATTTGCGGAATTGGCACAGATATAGTTGAAATAACACGCATAAAAAAATCTATTGACCGTTTTGGCATGCGCTTTGTGAAAAAAATCCTTACCCATGAAGAAATAGCGCAACTACAAGAAAGAAAAAGCATATCAGAGCAAAATATCAGCGCGCACAGCCTTGCCGCCCGCTTTGCAGCCAAAGAAGCCGCCGTAAAAGCGCTGGGCACAGGCTTTAGTAATGGCATAGGTCTACACGATGTGTGTATATTAAATACAGAAAATGGCGCGCCGCAGCTTTTTTTCCACGGCAAAGCGTTAGAAAGATGTATCGCTCTTGGAGCAAATACAAACCATATTAGCATAAGCCACGGACGAGACGCAGCTTGCGCCACGGTGATTTTAGAAAAACAGGAAACTCACACTAAAACCTTCTAGCATAGGGAGTTTTTATGCACCACCGTCCACGGTTTTTCTTTATTGTGAGCTTTGTATGGGCTCTACTCATCAGCCCCTTGGCTGTACACGCCGCGCAAGATAATATCGACTGGCCCAAAGTAGCCGACTATGAGCAAAATCTTATTAACTATCGCACACACCTTAAGTCTAGCTACCAATTTATCAACGCCCTCAAAGATGCTTATTTGAAAAATTTTTCCCTGCAAGATTCTGCACAAACGCGCAACGCCGCTTTTTTGGTTTTCAAAAAAGAATACGAAGAAATTATACGATACTTATCCACGGAAAATTGCATCTTGTTAAAGGACTGGCTTGACATACGTAAAAATAGTACCAATGCCACCGTGAAGGAAGATAGAAAAAAACTCCAAAAGCTCGAACAGGAAGCCCAAACATGGGGATTTATCATAGAAGACCGTAGCGGCGAAGGCGATTATGATGTGACTGCCAAACCTAATATGGCCTATCTTCTTCAATTTTTCGGCCCCCACCTCACAACAGATTGGCAGGACTATTTTACCCTCTTTACAAGTACCCTCCCTCGCAATCGCACCCTAAGTGAAGAAGAGTACTTTGCTGAAATAGAGGATGAAAGAAAAACACTGCTCGCCTATGAAACTTACGTAAAAAAACATCCACTGGCACCTATGGCAGTGCGCATCCGAAAAGAAACAGGAGAAAAACTCTATTATTATACAAGCTTCAATAATAATACCGTTGCGCCTGCGAAACCCGTCAATGATGAGTATAACAGAGAGTGGTACACATTACACGATGCGTATAAAGCCTCATACGAAAAATTTATCCAAGAAAACAAAGATTCTCTTTTGTATCCTGCCATACGCGAAATGTATAACGCTCTAAAGAAGAAAAACTTTCTCTTCACCTATAAGGATAGCGAAGCCATTACTGCGGCAATCACAAAAAAGGCCAATGCCGCAGGGTTCGTTTACGAAGGTTGGTAAGCCCATGGCAATACCCCCATCTCTCCCCCTACCCGCGGCGGTGAAGAAAAAGAGCGCACGCAGACAGCACCCTTTTACTCTAAGGAGTTTTTATGTATAAACTTCCACATCTTCTTATTACCCTATGCTTTACATGTGCACTTTTCACTTGCCCTTTAACTTCCCATGCCGCGCAAGACAATATAAACTGGCCCAAAGTAGCCGCCTATGACCAAGGCTTTTATAATACAGTGAAAAAGCTCCCACATCGCTACCTGCAGATTGCTGCGCTCAAAGATGCCTATCGTAAAACATTTACCCAGCAAGATTCTGTGGAAACACGCGACGCCGCATTTTTAGTATTTAAAGAAGATTATGACAGAATCATAGAAAATCTATCCATAGAAAATACTCCCTTGCTCAAAGAGTGGCTTACTATTCTTGAGAACAGCACGGAAAACTCCGAAAAAAAAGATAAAAAGAAGTTTAAAAAGCTTCAAAATGAAGCGCGCAAATGGGGTTTTAACATATCAGGTTATGACGATCATGGCGAGTATTTCGTAAACGCTTACCCCAGCATGTCGTACCTAGCAAAAAACTTTGGGCCTTATCTTTCCCAAGGCTGGCAAGACTATTTCGCCCTCTTTACTGGCGGCGCACCTAATGCCATACCAGCTACAAAAGAAGTGAAAGGCCTTTCCAAAGCTGATGCCAAGAGAGCAATGTTACTCGAATATGAAGCCTACCTAAAAAAACACCCTCTAGCGTACATGGCGCCCACAGTTCGAGATGACGCAGAACTATTACTCACCTCTTATACCGACATAAGAGATTCAGATTATGGCGTAAAAACCTATTTAGATGGAAATGGTGAGGATACTCGCTATCAAATACGCCCTGCCTATGTGGCATCTTACAAAAAGTTTATCGCAGAAAATACCGATTCTAGCTTTTATCCTCTTGTGAAAGCCCTGTATGATTTTATGCAAGAGAGGAATTTCATTCTTACTTTTAAAGAAGTAAAAATTATTAATGCCGCAATTAAAAAACACGCCAACGCCGCAGGCTTTGTTTATGATACTTGGTAAGCCTATGATAACACTCCCTTCTCTCCCCCTGCCCACAGCAGAAGAAATGCGCCGCTGGGACAGCGAGGCCGTGACCTTAGGCATTCCCGAAGCCATACTTATGGAAAATGCTGCCCGTGAGGCCTTGCGCGCTTTGCAAGAAGCCCATGGAAGCCTGCATGCTACGCACATTTTACTTTTTATGGGTAATGGCAACAATGGCGGCGATGCCGCATGCCTTGCACGGCATCTGCTAGACCTTGGCGCAAAGCCCCTTGTGCTACACACAAAACCTTTACAAGCCTATACCGGCGTTACCAAGCAGCATATACGCATGGCAAAAAATTGCGGCGTTCCCTTACAATACGTGGGTAAAAAAAGCTTCGCGTCGACGCAAAAAAACATGCCTGCGCCATGGCAACAGGCAGATATAGTAGTGGATGGCCTTTTAGGCACAGGCCTTGATGGCCCATTGCGCCCGCAATTTATGGAGTATATTCATTATATTAATGCCTGCAAGCGCACATCTTTCATTTTTTCCTTAGATATTCCCAGCGGCTGCTCAGCCCTTACCGGCTTGCCACATGCGCAAACACCTGTGGCTGTGCAAGCCCACGCCACTGTATGCTTTGCTGCAGCCAAGCCCGGCCTTGTGCTCCCTTGTGCAGCACCATATACAGGTAAACTTTTTGTGCGCAGCATTGGCATTCCCCGTAAGGTGCAAGAAAACAACGCTCCCTCTTTTCGCCTCTTACAAGGGGAAAAGCTTGGCGATGTGCTCACAGAAAACAAGAGCCAAAGCCACAAAGGTTCTTTTGGTCATGTTTTGGTACTGGGTGGCTCTCGCCCCCAAGAAGGCGTCAGCGGTGCAGACCTTAGCGGCGCGGCGCATTTGGCTGCTTTGTCCGCCTTGCGCACAGGGGCCGGCCTTGTGACAGCGGCGGCACCCAGTGCCCTTTGCGCTGCCGTAAAGAATGCTTGCCCCAACATTATGACCTTGGCCTTAACAAATACAGCGCAAGCGCAAACACAAACATGGCCCACCCCCTTACCGCAAGCCTTGGTGGAAAAAATATCGCAAGTGCAAGCGCTAGCCATAGGGCCAGGCATGGGCACCGATGAGCATGCTTACCTTTTTTTACAAGCTCTCTTGGCACAACCAACACGCCCCCGCGCCGTGCTTGATGCCGATGCCCTTACCTTACTAGCTAAGCACACCTCTTTGCGCGCTCTTGTGCGCCACCATGACATGCTTACCCCGCACCCCGGCGAGGCCGCACGCTTTTTACAATGCACAGCTCAAGAGGTGCAGACGCAAAGATTTACAGCCCTAAACAAACTGACCAATTTACTGCCTTGCGCATGGTTACTTAAAGGGGCAGGCACGCTTATAAAACAACAAGGCAGCCCCACGTACATTTTACCCCGCGACATTCCAAGCCTAGCCTTGGCAGGCTCAGGCGATGTGCTCACCGGTTGCGTGGCAGCTCTTGCCGCGCGCATGCCTCACACATCTAGCCTACATTTACTGGCCTTGGGCGCGTGTGTGCACGCTCAAGTGGGCCTACTGGCGCAAGAGCAATTTCCACAGCGAGGGCATGTAGCTTCTGACCTTGCACATTTTTTACCCAAAGCCTTACAACAAATAACAACACCACGCGTATCCCCTTTTACGCAAGAGGATTATACCCTTGAACACCTATAAAGCTTCCATCCCCCACCTTGCCGCCACACAACAGCTAGCCCAAAGCCTAGCGCAATACATTTCAAAACACTGGCAAGAACATCAGGAACTCCCCGTCAGAGCCCTCCTTTTTAAGGGCGACCTTGGCAGCGGCAAAACAACCTTCACTCGTTGCTTTGTGCAAGCCTTACCCCAAGGCGACATGGCAGAAGTTTCCAGCCCCAGCTTTACCTTGTGTAATGTATATAAAACTATTCCCACCGTACTGCATGCAGACTTGTACCGCTGTGGCGCTTCCTTGCCTGATGAAGTATGGGAAGCCCTTGATAACAGTGACACTCTCAGCCTCATTGAGTGGTCAGAACACTTACCTCAAGAGGCGCTTCCTGAGGATTATCTAGACATTTCTTTAAAAATATGCGAAGAGTGCAGGCTTATTGAGGTTATAGCATTTGGCCCCAAAGCTGAAATGCTGCTCAAACAATGGCCCGATGTATAATTTTTTACAGCCTTTCACCAACCATTAGGCAACATAATGAAAATTCTTGTACAAAAATTTGGCGGCACTTCTGTTGCCAATCTTGAATGTATGAAGCAAGTGCAAGAAAAGGTCATGGCCGGACTTGCACGTGGCTACAAAATGGTGGTGGTACTTTCGGCCCGCGCCGGTGATACCAACTCCCTACTTGCCCTTGCAGATCAGTGGTCGGCAAGCCCCGACGCCGCAGAATGCGATCAGCTCGTATCTACCGGCGAACAGGTTTCCATATCCCTTTTCACCATGCTTCTTAAGGACGCCGGCATTAAGGCCCGTTCACTACTGGGCTTTCAAATGCCCATCACCACCGATGATCAGCACGGTAACGCGCGCATTCTTTCCATAGACAGCGCTACCCTGTATCAACACCTTGAAGAGCATGATGTTCTTGTGGTGGCCGGTTTCCAAGGATGCACCGACCGTAAGCGTATTACCACCCTTGGGCGTGGCGGTTCCGACACTTCTGCTGTGGCCATGGCTGCCGCATTAGGCTCTTGCGAGTGCGAAATTTACACCGACGTAGAGGGCGTTTTTACCACAGACCCTAACCTCTGCTCTTCGGCCCGCAAAATGGATAAAGTTTCCTACGACGAAATGCTTGAAATGGCCTCCATGGGTGCTAAAGTACTCCATATTCGTTCTGTGGAATTTGCAAAAAAATATAAAGTTCCTGTGCGCGTGCGTTCTACCTTTACGGACAATCCCGGCACCTTGGTAACTCAGGAGGATTCTACAATGGAAGCCGTTCTCGTTTCTGGCATTGCCTATGATAAAGACCAAGCCCGCGTCACCTTACACGGTGTGCCCGACCAACCCGGCATTGCCGCATCCATCTTTGGCCCCCTTTCCGAAGGTGGCGTATTGGTGGATATGATTATTCAAAACACCAGCATTGATGGCATCACCGACATGACTTTTACCATTTCCCGCAAGGATTTGGCAAAAACCATAGAACTTTGTGAAAAAATTAAAGCAAAAATTAACGCTCAGGGCGTAAGACATGACACACAAGTGGCCAAAGTTTCTGCCATTGGCGTGGGCATGCGTAACCACTCCGGCGTAGCTGCTTCTGCTTTTGAAGCTTTACAGCAAGAAAATATTAATATTTTGATGATCAGCACCTCTGAAATCAAAATTACCATTCTTATTGAAGAAAAATATGTAGAACTTGCCGTGCGCATCTTGCACGATAAATTTGGCCTTGATTGGGACATTGGCGCCTAATGCCCCGTGGCCTAGAGCTCTTTACAAAAGCCCTCTTTTTTTAAGGGGGCTTTTTTTATATCTGCCGCGCTAACGCCATATGCGCTTAACGTCAGCTATAGCGAGCGTTAAAAAAGTCATTCCTCATACGCGCACAGCCATGTGAAATATCTCCCAAAAAAGTAAAGCCCCCCTTCATGCTAAGAAAGTGTTTCAAAGCCCCCGCATTGACATGATGGACAAAATGCGGTATTGCAGGACAAAGGAGACCGCTGTGGTCTTTGCATTTTGGGGCTTGACCCCTCTATTTAACGCCATACACTTTGAGGAGGCAATGGATGAGTCTCAATAGGCGTGATTTTGTTAAACTTTGCACAGGTTCTGTGGCTGGCTTTGGGGTATCCCAAATGTTTCACCCGGCAATAAAAAACGCCCTTGCTGAATCAGCAGGTGGCGGTCGTCCCCCTGTGTTGTGGCTACAAGGCCAAGGATGTACCGGTTGTTCCGTATCCTTGCTTGATTCTGCTAACCCAAGCATTGCTGATGTGCTTCTTAAGGTAATCAGCCTCGACTTCCACCCAACCGTGATGGCAGCCGAAGGCGAGCAAGCCATTGAGCACATGCGCAACGTTGCGAAAGCGCACAAAGGTCAGTTCTTTGTTGTGGTAGAAGGCGCCATTCCTGTGGCTGCCAACGGCAAGTACTGTGTTGTGGGCGAAACCATGAAAGACGGTAAGCATGAAGAAATCATGATGACCGACTTAGTTAAAGAGCTCGGTGCTGATGCTGCAGCTATTTTAGCTGTGGGCACATGCGCCTCCTTTGGTGGCATTCCTGCCGCTGCAGGCTCCAAAACAGAAGCCATGGGTGTAAGCGCATTCCTTAAAAAGAATAACATCGCAACACCAGTGGTAAACATTTCTGGCTGTCCTCCACAACCTGACTGGATTGTAGGCACCGTAGCCCTTGCTCTTGAGCTTGTAGGCAAGCACGGCCTTGAAAAAGGCCTTGGCGAAGTTGTAAAAGCTCTTGATGAAAGTGGCCGTCCCTTGCCTTTCTATGGTCAAAATGTGCATGAAAACTGTCCATTCTTGCCCATGTTTGATGAAGGCACCATGAGCGCCATCATGACAGACAAAAAAGGCTGTCGTTACGATCTTGGCTGTAAGGGGCCGCAAGCTTACTGTGACTCCTATAAGCGTTTGTGGAACGGAGTAAACTGGTGCGTAGCCAACGCTACCTGTATCAGTTGTACGGATCCTGGCTTCCCAGACGATTCCTCTCCCTTCTACTCTAACTAGGTTTCATTAAGGAGGCATTTATGGCTAAAACAACCATAGCCATCGATCCGGTCACCCGTATCGAAGGCCACCTCAAAGCCGAGGTGGTTGTTGAAAACGGAAAAGTGGTGGATGCAAAACTTTTCGGCGGTATGTACCGCGGATTTGAAAACATCCTTAAGGGCCGTGACCCACGCGATTCCACTCAAATTGTACAGCGCATTTGCGGTGTGTGCCCAACCTCACACGCCATGGTATCTGCTGGTGCACAAGAAAACGCTTTTAAAGTAAAAGTTACCGACAATGCACGCATTACACGTAACCTTATCTTGGGCGCTAACTACTTACAGTCTCACATTTTACACTTCTACCACTTAGCCGCTCTTGACTATGTGGCAGGCCCCAATACAGCTCCTTTTGTGCCTCGCATGGCTAAACCAGACTTGCGCTTGCCAGAAGCTGTAAATAAAGTGGGTGTGGACCAATACCTTGAAGCCCTTGAAGTGCGCCGCATTGCACACCAAATGGTGGCTTTATTTGGCGGTAGAATGCCACACGTGCATGGTATCGCCCCTGGTGGTGCCACAGAAATTCCCACCAAGGAAACCTTGGTAGAATACGCTGCTAAGTTTAAAGTGGTAGAAGACTTTGTTAAGAACAAGTACCTCCCTGTGACCTACACAGTGGGCGCTGCTTACAAAGACCTCTTTAAGCAAGGCCAAGGCCACATGAATGCATCTTGCTTCGGCGTTTTCCAATTGGACGGCGATGCCAAGAGCTTCCTCTTAAAGCCAGGCGTATATATTGACGGTAAGGATATGCCATTTGATCCTAAGAAAATCACTGAACAAGTGAAATACTCTTGGTTCGATGACAAAACCACCGGCAAAAACTTCATGGAAGCTGAAACCATTGTAGCTCCTGACAAAAAGGACGCTTACAGCTTTGTTAAAGCGCCTCGTTACGATGGTCACGCCATGGAAGTGGGCCCTGCTGCCCGTATGTGGATTACCAATCCGCCTTTCTCCGCAGTGGGCAAAAAGATGCTCAAAGAGCACTTTGGTCTTGATGTGAAGAACTTCCGTGACCTTGGCAAAGAAAATGTATTCTCCATCATGGGTCGCCACGTGGCTCGTGCTGAAGAAACCTTACTCATTGCTGAGCAAGTAGCTAAATGGCTTAAAGAAATTAAGCCAGATGCCGAAACTTGGACTGAATGGGAAATCCCCATGACTGCAGAAGGTTATGCCTGTGCAGAAGCTCCTCGTGGTTCGCTCATCCACTACTTAAGCGTGAAAGATCAGGTTATTGATAATTATCAAATTGTGTCTGCTACCCTTTGGAACTGTAGTCCCCGTGACGACAAAGGCGCACGCGGTACTGTAGAAGAAGCCCTCATCGGCGTTGAAGTACCAGACATTGAAAATCCCGTAAACGTAGGGCGCCTTATTCGCGCCTTCGATCCATGACTTGGCTGTGCCGTGCACGTGTTGCACGCAGAAAGCGGCAAAGTTACTGTGATGGAAGTGAAGTAAGTTTCCCCCACGGTGATTTGTTTTAAAAGACCTCTTCTGTATGAAGGGGTCTTTTTTTTGCTTACTCGCTCGTGCCAAGGGGGTAGGGGATGATGGATACGGGGATATGCCCTATTATAACTACCAGCAAACAGCTTTATGCATT
>CAYJNG010000083.1:8847-10982 GCA_964371505.1 uncultured Desulfovibrionaceae bacterium | reverse complement strand
GTTAAGCGCAGGCTGGGCGCGTTTTCCTTAAGCCAGATTTGTAAAACAAGTAATGTCCATAATTGTTTGCGTAGATCTTTACTGCCATCCATATGTGCATCCACAAGCTTACGAATGCTTGGGGCATGAAAAATCCCTTGTGCTTGCAAGTAATCGTTACCTAGTAACTCTTCTACCATGGGGCGTAAGGAAGTGCGTAGCCATGCCGCCACAGGAATTTGAAAACCGCGTTTGTTACGCGTTAAAATTTCTTGCGGTAGCAGTTTGGCAAAGGCTTTTTTGAGTAAATATTTGCGTCTAAACTTGTTAATTTTATATTGCACAGGCAGCTTTGCGATGAACTCTGCCACTTGCGTATCTAAGAAAGGTGCGCGCACTTCAAGGGAGTTGAGCATGGAGCATCTGTCCACCTTGGTGAGAATATCATCAACCATATATTGTCTTGTGTAGAGGTAAAAAGCCCTATCTATGCTGTGAGCTTTGCTGTGCGCAGGCCATGTGTCAAAAATTTCCTTGGTGGGGGCAAAGAGTTGCTCCTCAGCTAAAAAGTGGCCGTGATTTTGCTGAATTTGCGTGTGCCACAAATCTTTTTGTAATTGCGGATTAAAGGCTGTGAGGAGGTTTTGCATCCTTTGCCATGGCTGTGCATAGGCCCCTTGTAAAAAGGTGGCTGTGGCAAGGCGTAAGTTCACATAGCCGGCAGAAGCGGGTAAGTGCGGAGTGATTTTTTCAATAATACCTTTACGCAACCATTGGGGGAGGCGCATATAGGTATCCGCAAGCTGATAGCCGATGTAGGTTTCATAACCGCCAAAGAGTTCATCAGCGCCATCACCGCCAAGGGCTACAGTCACATGCTTTTGCGTGGCTTGCGAAAGGAGATAGGTGGGCGCAATGGAAGCATCTGCCATGGGTTCTTCGAGCTTGCTTGCCACAAGGGGAAGAATATGCGCGCAGTCAGCTGCAGAAAGTATGTGCTTATGGTGGTCAGTACCATAATGCTGCGCCACCACATCGGCGTATTTTGACTCATCGTAACTGGCTTCTGTAAAACCTATGGAAAAGGTTTTGGTGTTGGCGCTTTGCTCTGCCATGATGCCGGTAACAATGCTTGAGTCTATGCCGCCGGAGAGAAATACTCCTAGAGGAACATCACTTACCATGCGCTTTTTTACTGCTTCAGTAAGGAGTGTGCGTAATTCTTCGGTAAGGCCTTCTTCGCTTTGCTTGCTGTACTGCGCTTGTTGCGGGCTTGGTAAGTCCCAATAGCGCTGTAGTGTTATTTGTCCCTCACGTACTAAGAGGCTGTGCGCAGGGGGGAGCTTGTGCACTTGGTCGTACATGCTTTGCGGTGTGGGCACGTATTCATAAGCTAAAAAGCGCATAAGTGTGGGGGCGCTTACGCTAAGCTCTAGGTGAGGGAACTGACGCAGAGCCGTAAGTTCTGAAGCAAAAACAAAATGCCCCTGTTGCGCTGTATAATAAAAGGGTTTTTTGCCAAAACGATCCCTGGCGCAAAAGAGCACTTTTTGTTTGTTGTCCCATAGGGCAAAAGTAAACATACCGTCTAAGTGCTTTACACACTCTTCACCATAGGCGTGCCAGCTGTGTAAGATAACTTCTGTGTCGGAATGGGTGCGGAAGGTATAGCCCTTACTTTCTAGTTTGCTGCGTAATTCTTTAAAATTGTATATTTCCCCATTAAAGGTGACGCTTAGTTCTGCCACTTGTTCTGTGCGTGAAAGAACGTGCATGGGTTGTGCGCCGGTGTGCAGGTCAATAATAGAAAGACGTCTATGCCCAAGGGCAACGGGCCCTTCAATATAATGACCTTCTCCATTGGGGCCGCGGTATTGCATGGCGTTGGTCATATGCGAAAGCCAGTGCTGTGCATCTTGGGCGAGGGGGATATGCTGTAATTGTAAAAAACCGGCTATGCCGCACATAGTTTCTCCATGAGGTAACAACTTGCGTTACAAGTTTGGTAGTATAAAGTATAAAAGAGCAAAAATAGCCACGAAAATGTATAAAAACCTTGGTATTTAGGACATATGACCGGCTTTTCTGCGAGGCTGAGTGTAGTATAAAGTAATGTGTCTTGCAAGAAGTTCTCAAGGTGCCCCTTGCATGCTGCT
>CAYJNG010000083.1:3467-8747 GCA_964371505.1 uncultured Desulfovibrionaceae bacterium | reverse complement strand
GTAACGAGAGTGGTTGACAAAGGTCAGCCTATTAAGTATACGTAATTCACGTTTTTACGTGTGGATATTTTTATCAATATCCCTTATATGCGGGCTGCTTTTTCTTAATCACGTCATGTGGTGGGTGGCCTGTGGGCTTATGTGTTTAGTTTTTTAATCTTACCATATGCCTGAGGATTTTTCCTCGTCGATTGGATTGTCTTCTCTAATCGCTGCAATTCCCCTTTCTTTATAGGGCGAGCCTGTGTGGTATCGCCGTTGTATGTTAGGTCGCATTCCTGCGTCCTTATTTTTTTGTACGTATTATCTTAATATAAGAAGGAAAATTCAGATGGCTGACATTTTGTTACAAAAACCCGCTGCTGGTCAAACTATTACTCTTGCTCCTCAAGCTGAAGATCGTTTGGTTTTTGATTTTAACTCCGGCGATGCTACTCTTACCCGCGATGGTGATACCCTTGTTATGTCTTTTGATGATGGGTCAAGCCTTTCTTTAACAAATTTTTATGAAGCCTATACGGCTGAAAATATGCCTACATTCGTCATTGAAGGCGCAGAAGTAGGTGGGCAAGAATTTTTTGCAGCACTTGGTGAAGAACTTATGCCGGCTGCCGGTCCCACCGCAAGCACGGCGCAAGGCTCTGGTTCTTCTGTAGATACTATTGCTGGCACTTTGCTTGGCGGCGTAGATCGTTTAGGGCGTCTTGACCAAGATGGTGAAGGCACAAGCTTGCTAAGTGCTGCTGCCGAAGCTGCCGATGGCGCCGGCGCACAGCCTATCCCTAACAATGCTCCTATTGTTACAGATGTTATTGCCCTGCCTGATGGCAATGATGACGGTAATACAGCCGCGCAAGCTGTAGGTGCTGATGTGGGCGTGAAAGAATCCGGCGTGGGCTTTGGTTCTTCTGACCCCAACGCTGCTTACGATGGCGATACAAGTGCTCGTGGTCAAATTTTAGCTACTGACCTTGACGGCGATACCCTGTCTTTCTCCTTCCCCAATGGTGCTACAGGTACCGTTCAAGGGCAATACGGTGAGTTTACCCTCAATGCTGACGGTACTTTTAGCTATAAACTTACCAGTGATAACGCTGACAATACCACAGAAGATGGCGTGGATAGCTTAAATGCCGGTGAAAACGTGCAAGAAACTTTCACTGTACAAGTAAGTGACGGTAACGGCGGTGTAACCACCACTACTGTAACCGTTAATATTCAAGGTACCAATGACAAACCGGAAATTGGTTTCACGGGGGATACTTCCCTGCAAGAAACCAGTGATGTTACTACCACCGGTTCCATTATTGTGACGGATTATGATGATGACGGCGATACTTTTGCTGAACAAACTGTAACGGTTGATGGGCAAACTGTAGATAAAACTGCAGATACTGTTATTGAAGGTACTTATGGCACGCTTACCATAAAGCCTAGCGGTGAATATAGTTACGAGCTGTATAAGCCTGGTGATGCAAAGTATGAAAATGTTGCAAACCTTGATGAAGGCCGAGTAGCCACAGAAAACTTTGATGTGCTAACGGAAGATGCTCATGGGGCAAAAGATTCTAGCAATTTAGAATTTACCATTGCTGGAACAGACAATGGCGTAACTGTAAAACCAAAGCCTGTTGACCCCACTGACCCAAGCAACCCTGAAGTACCTACCAATCCAGAAACGGGCAATCCTGCCTTCTCCTTGGATGAGGCGGACTTGACTGGTGGCACCAATAATAGCAGTGAAAATCCATCATTAGAAGGTTCACTTTCCATTGATGCTAAAGATGGCTTAAGCGAGATTATTATCAACGGTACCACTGTTGCTACCTATGATGAAAGCACCGATACATGGATAGTAAAAACACCGCTTGCGACGCAGTACGGTGAGGTAAACATCACTGTTTCTGGCAATCATAGCGGCTATACCGTGGATTATACGTATGAGCTTACTTCTCCCGCTGATGTGAGCGGCGACGCCACCCATGATGACTTAACTTTTGGCTTTAAAGATACTGATGGCACCGTAGCCGACCAAAAAGTTGAAATTGAAATAGTGGATGATGCCCCTGTGGCAAAAGCTGAGAATGTTACGGCTAATACTGTAACTTCTGGTGAAACTTCTGCTGTGCAAGATGCTTCTGCCTATTTCAATAAAGGCGCCGACCAAAACGACACCACCTTAGAAAGTGGCGAAACTTTTGTGGCAGAATTTAGTGTTCTAGAAAGCGAAGAAAATCCATTTACACAAGCACCAGCTGAAAGTGGAACCGAAACCACCTATACTTTTGCATGGGGTAGTGTAACTCTTGATAATGTTACAGGTGAATACACCGTCACGCCTAATAATGAAGCTGACAGTGTAAAGTTTGATATCCAATACCAAGACGGTGACGGCGATAAAGATAGCACCACTGTAAATTTTGAAGTGGACAATAAAGCCACTGAAATTACCTTCCCTGATAATGATGGTGATGGAACCGCAGATAAGGGTGATGTTCTTATCACCTCTGACGATGCCATTGCGGGCAATACAGAAGATAATGACCAAGCGCTTGACTCTGGTTCCTTCTCCTTTACCTCCAAAGACGGTGTACAAAGTATTACCATTAATAATGAAACAGTGACTTTTGAAAATGGTCAAGCCACTGTGGAAGGCACTTACGGCGATTTAGTACTTACTTTAAAAGATGATGGTGCCAATGGCTACACTGTAGAATATACCTATACGCAAGCCACCGTAAAAGACCATGCTGCTGGCAATGCCGAAGCAGGTGAAACGGGTGATAGCTTTACCATTAATGGTGTAACCAATGGTAATGGCACCTACTCAGATTATACTGATGGCGGTAAGCAAACGGCACCATCCATTGATGTAACCATCAATGATGATGTTCCTGTGGTTGCTGCCAAAGGCTCTGTAAGCCTTGATGTTTCTACAGCGGATTCCGTAGATGTTTTCACATTCAATGTGGGCGCAGATGCTCCGCAAGATATGGCTGACTTGAACTATGCGTTCACCGTGGATGCACCTTTCACCTATGACGCTACAACGGGCGAAGTAAGCTATGAAGGAGACGTTATAGGCTCCTTAGTGGTTGATACAGCCAGTGGCGTGGTAAGCTTTAACTACGACAGCGAGTTTGATCCAGAAGGTGTGGTGCCAAATCTTAGCCTGAGCATGACAGTAACTGATACTGACGGCGACGTTGTGACTAGCGCAAATAAAACCACCATAGATCTTACAGGTAAAACCACTGTTGTTGTTGACCCCACCGACCCAGCAGATACCACTGATCCTAAAGATGATAACTCCACACCTAGCGATGAACAATCTGCAGTAGGTGTTGACCATGTATTGCAAGATAGCGATACAATAGGTACTGCGTCTGACTCCGCTTATGGTAAGCTTGTTATTGATAGCCTTGATGCGGTAACAAAAGTGGAAATTCAGGGTAAAGAATTTACCTTTGATGCCAACGGTAATATTACTTCTTCTGATACTACCGTTACCCAAAATGGCGTAACCATCACTGTGGGTAATTTTAACCCAGACACCGGTGAGCTGGAATACTCCATGAAGCTTGAAGAAGGCTTTGAGCATAAAGGTGAATTGGAAGACGGTGAGCTCAGCTTTACTGTTTCTGTAAACGGCGCTGAAACTACCATTGATGTGGTTATTGAGGATGATGTACCTACAGAAAACGATGCAACCATTTCTTTAGACGATACCACCACTCCCATTGTGGAGTTTACCACCACAGGCAATGCTTCCAGCTTCTTTGATAGAGGCGGTGACGGCACAGATTCTGCTGGTAAGGAACTTGGCTCTTATTCCTTGGTAGATGAAAATGGCAACCCAGTAGACGGCAATTTTGCATGGGGCACAGTAACGCTTAATCCTAACACAGGTGAGTATACCATTACCGGCACTGACGGTAAGGCCGATGCGGGGTCTTTTTCTGTGCAATACACTGATAAAGACGGCGATTCTGCCATTTCTGATATTACCGTAAATATCAATAACAGTATTAATGTAAAGCCTGGTGACCCAAGCACCACCACAGAAACACTGATAGTAGGTGAGGCTAACCTTAGTGGTGGCACTGCACCTGATGCTAACGCACTTGCACAGCAAGGGGATGGTAACCTTACAGTAACCGCTCCTGATGGCTTAACTTCTGTATCTTTGGGCGGCACGGAACTTGCCACCTATGATGCAGCAACAGGCACATGGTCTTACTCCGGCACAGCAAATACAGACAATGGCACTGTGTCTATTACAAAGGTAACTGATAATAAGGATGGCACATACAGCGTTGAGTACCAATACACATTAACAACACCTGACAGCCACCCAGAAAAAGAAACAGATTACACTTACGAAGATAACTTCACGTTATCTTTTAAAGATACGGATGGTTCTGTGGGTAGCGAAACCGTGTATGTGGATATTATTGACGATAAGCCCACCATTAAAGACCCAGATACTACCACAACAACAATTGAAGCCACAAATATTGGTGAAATCAATAGCAATACAGTGGAACCTGTAAAATTTGACCTCGACAATGTGGTAAACTTTGGCGCTGATGGTGAATCCACAACAGAGGATATTACGCTTACTGTTCCAGCTGATAGTGGTTATACTTTAAATAATGGTGTCTTATCTTACAATGGTACTGTTCTTGGCTCAGTCACTGTTGACCAGGCAACTAATGAAGTTACCATTACCAAAGATGCTGGTGCAAACGAAGCTTTCAAGGGTCAAGAACTTCCTACGCTTAACCTTGGCTACACCGTAACCGATGGCGATGGCGATACTGCTAGCGGTAACTTGAGTGCAAGCTTTGACTTTGCCTATGGCGATAACAACAACGGTGATAGTGCTGATGTAAAAGTCACCATTACCACCGATGGCAGCGATAATGTTATCAATAAAAATGAACTTGATACCGATGGCGGCGTAAAAGCAGAAATCACCCTTGATGATTTGCAAGAAGGTGATTCTACACTTACGGTTACTGATCAAGACGGCAATGAAAAAGAATATACAGTAAATAAAGACCCAGAAACAGGTGATGTTACTGTAAAAGACGAAAATGGCAAAGATGTTCCCGTTACAACAAATCCTGATGGCAAGCCAAGCATTACTGTTACCATGCCAAAGCCTGAAAATGATGGCGATGTAAGCATTGATGCCACCATCACCGACCCTGACGGCAATACTGCCACCGGCGGCGATGATACCACTTTAGATACAGGCGCCAGCGCCACCATCAC
>CAYJNG010000083.1:0-3367 GCA_964371505.1 uncultured Desulfovibrionaceae bacterium | reverse complement strand
GAAGGTACCGATGACAATGGCAACGCTTTCACAGGCAAAGGTGAAAAAGAATATAGCATTGATGCCACAGGCGCCATCATAGGCGGACAAACAAACCCTGAGGGCTTTAATGAAAGCAACCTTGTGGGTGGCACAGCAGAAAATGCAGATGCCCTTACTAAGGGTGGTTCCTTTACGGTGACAACCCCGCAAGATGACCTTGAAAGCCTCACCATTGATGGTAATGTTATTAAGCTTGATGGCACTGATACTTCTTTCACCACTAAGGATGGCATGTTTGATGTGGTGGTTACAGATGTTGTGTATAAAGATGGCAAGTATGAAGTAAGTTACGAAGCTACGCTTAATGAAGAATACAGCCACAAAGAGGGTGAAACTTTATTAGATGATAAAACCCTCACTTTTGAAGTTACAACAACAGATAAAGCAGGCAATGAAGAAACAGGCGAGCTGAGTTTTACCATCAATGACGATACACCAGCAGGTGAAGGAAAGCTCACTGACGACATTACCAATGCTGAAGTAGCTACAGGGTCTGTAAGCTTTGAAAGTGCAGACGGCATTACAAGCCTTACCCTTAATGGCAACGAGGTTGCCTTAGAAAATGGTGTGCCAAAAGAAGGCACGACCATTACCTTAACCGAAGGTACCGTGACTTTTGGTAAGGATGGCGCCTATACCTTTACCCCTGATAGTGACTATGTGGGCAGTGTAACGCTTACCTTTGAAGCTACCGATGCCGATGGTGATACCAAGCCGCACACGGAAACGGTGACTGTTGTGGAATCTGATGTGACTGCGCCTACAGTAACAGGTGCAAGCGATATCATTCTTGATGAAGCGCATCTTAATGACGGTACAAATCCGCAAAATAATGCCAAGTACTCTCAGTCACTCACCATTGATGCCGATGGCGACCTGGCCTTCATTACCATTGCTGGAAAAGATGTAGATTTAAACGGTTTTGACGGTTCCATTGATTTGGGACAGTACACCATTTCTAATGTTACCATTACCCCAGCCACTGACGGTAGCGGTAATTATACCGTGAACTACGATATTACCCTAAAGGATAATATTGAACACTCTGCACCTGATGGCAAAGAGGGTGGCAGTGATGAAGTAAAAGATGCATCTACTCCTTCTTTCTCTGTTACGGCTACAGATACCAATGGTAACGAAAGCGGAAAAACCACGATTAACGTGGATATTAAGGACGATGTGGTAACTCTTGATGTGGTAGTCAATGCTGCGGATAGTTACAATGATCCTGCACTCTTTGGCCAAACAGTTATTAGAGATACACTTACTCAAGAAGGCTTTAACGGCCCGCTTGTGGAAGGCACAAAAGAATATACTGTGGATGTGTATCAAGCTAATAGCAAGGAAGGTAATGCCGAGTTTGGTGTAACCACAGGTCAAGTGAGCTTTGATGCCGCCGATGGCGCCACTGTCTCCATGAACATTGTGTCTGACACCGTGGGCACCACAAAACAAATCACCATTGATGGACATCATTACACCTTGTCTAAACAGTTTACAGACGATAATGGCGACCCTTACTATATTGTGGGTGATGTGTCTGGTGAATGGGCCATGGGCTCTAATGAGAGTGATTTTAAAGAAGGTGATATCCTCTTTACTATAACCTTTGATGCTGCCACCAATAGCTGGTCCATGAAGCAGTATAAAGAGTTTGAAGATACGGTTATCTTAGAATTCACCGCCACGGACGGCGATGGTGATACCACCACGCTAAATGTGGGTGTCACAGGTGCCACCGAAGGCTTTGGCCCCAATGTTCTTTCTGCAACAACGGTGAATGTAGATGAAGCAGGTCTTACTTCTGATATAGATGAATCCGAAACAGGTAAGGGTATTATTGAAGTAACAGCAGCAGACGGCTTGAAAGAAATCAAAATTGGTGGAGACTCTTTGGGCAGCTTTGATGCAGACGGTAACTTTGTGGCAAATGCTGATTATAAAGGTAATGTGTCCATCACCTCTGTTACCGGCAATGCTGAAAATGGCTATACGGTAAAGTATGAATATACTTTGCAAGAAGCCACCAATGAAAATGTCAATGAGGGCGATATCTCTTTTGAGATGACCTTTGTGGATAATAATAACGATGCTTCAAACGCAACAGTTAAAGTTGATGTTCAAGATGATGTGCCAGTTATCAATGCGCAAGAAGATACAGCAGGTGATAAAGTTATAAATATTGGCGGGGTTGATGCTAGTGGTAACCCGCAAGGTCTTATCCACTTTGAAATGGGTGCAGATAGTGGCGCCGGCGCAAGCATTACCTTAGGTAGCGTTACAGCAGAGTGGGACGGTACCTCTTGGAATGTGGGCGATAACGCTTATACACCAAATGCAGATGGTAGTGTGACCATTGATTTTGGTAATGGTACTAGCCTTACAACGACAAATAATGAAGATTGGCTCTTAAAAGCACCGGAAGGTACAAAAGAGTTAGGTCTTACCATTAAGGATGCTGACGGTGATGTGGATAGCTCTAAGGTTACTGTAAATGCAGATGCACCTACCAACGTTGTAGAAGGCGTTGTGGGCGCAGGCGCAAGCCTTGTGGCTGGTCAAAGCTATAACATCTCCATGATTATTGATAACCAGTCCAACAACTCTGAACGTTTTGGTGATGACCTTAGACATGAAGTGCAAGATGCCATTGAACAGTTCATGTCCTCCACCTTAGTGGACCATGTAAGTGAAGGTGAAGGCGCTGTTATCAATTTGCAATTTATGACAGTGTCCAAAAGAGGATGGGATAATGACGCGCCTGAAAACGCTGTTGTTACCAACTTCAGATTTGAATACGATGAAGCCACAAGCTCCACTGTGGTTTATGAAGTAGCGTCTGATGGCTCTCTTAACAAGCTTGCCTCCTTTGGTAAAGACGATGACACAAGCTCTTTAGGGCAGACCATCGTAGATAACCTTAATGGTGATGTTAAAGATGGTGATATTCAAACAAGTAATGACATTGGCGGCAATATGCACGCGGGTTATGATGCGGCTACAGAATGGTTTACCGATAGAAACGATATAGAAAATCTAGAGTATGACGATGAAGGCAATGTCATAGATTTTGAAAATAAAGTATTTATTTTCTCAGGCAATTCACAAAGTGAAGGGTACAAAGCCTATAGATGCGATGTGTCTGAAGATGGCACTTATGCTATGTTGTCAGATGCGATGCTTACTGTTCGCGAACATGGGTATACTGAAGAGGCCTTTTTGGAGCTCCCATACGGCTATGTATATAGGGATTTAAAAATTGAAATTCCGGCCGATAAAGAACCCGGTGACGTTTGGACAACCACAGGAACGTTAGTATATTACT
>CAYJNG010000082.1:0-11085 GCA_964371505.1 uncultured Desulfovibrionaceae bacterium | reverse complement strand
GCTTGGCGTCCTTGGCGCCAGCCATGGGTATGGTGGGTACGCTTATTGGTCTTGTACAAATGCTTGCCAACCTTGCAGACCCTGCCGCCATTGGCCCGGCCATGGCTGTTGCTATTTTGACCACATTTTACGGCGCACTTATAGCAAACCTTATCTTTATTCCGCTTGCTGGTAAGATGAAGGCCAGAAGCATGCAAGAAGAATTGCTTTTGCTCATTATTTTTGAAGGCGCCAAATCCATATTAGAAAATAATAATCCAAATTTAGTGTATGAAAAATTGTCTTCCTTCTTACCGCCCAAGCAGCGTAAGGGGCCAGAGAAGGGCGGCAAAGAATAGCCTTTTGTTAACAGCAAACGACTAGGAAATAACTATGAGTGACGATCCTTTACAGGGCGGTGACGATGAAGTTGATGAGGGGGAAGGCTGGCTTGCCACCTTTGCTGACATCTCCATGCTTTTGCTCGTGTTCTTCATTTTGCTCTTTTCGCTTTCTACGGTGGAACAAAGTAAGTTTTTGGCTACCATAGGATCCATCAAAGGAGCGCTTGGTGGGGAGGCTAGTTCTCTTGCGCATAATGACCCCACGCAAACGGCAGGTTCTTTACACGAAGAAGTAAAAAGACGTAAGGAGCTTATTGAAGCGCAAAAGCAAACCTTTAATGATATACGTAGCTTTTTGGTGCAAAATGGTATGGAAGGGCAGGTGGGTGCCGTGCTTGATGAAGGTACCATTACTTTGCGTTTGCCAGGTAAAGTACTTTTTGCACCGGATAGCACCGAGCTTAGTGCAGAAAGTTTGAAGATTTTGGATGTTCTAAAAGATATTTTTGTAAAAAGACGCGAACAAAGAATTGATATTCGAGGGTATTCTGACGATCAAGCACCGGCCCCTGATTCGCGTTTTAAAGATAATTGGGATTTGTCGGCCTTACGTGCGGTTACAGTCTTGCGTTATTTATTGTCTCAAGGTATTGAGGCGGACAGACTGACGGCCACGGGGTATGGCTCGCTAAACCCTCTTATGCCCAATACGACAGAGGAAAATAGAGCACGCAATAGACGTGTAGAGTTTGTATTACAAAGAGACGTTACAAAGAGTCCATAATGTCAAATACTTCAAAATTTGAATTTACATTGGCTGAAGATGAGCAAGGGCAAAGGCTTGCGTATCGTGCCTTGGTGCACGGTATTGAAGCACGCATAGGTGCAAATAAAGCGACGTTGCCTGTGGCTGATATCAGCGTTTCTGGATGTGCTTTCCAACTCTGCGAAGGCTTTAGCACCAAGGAAGGGGATATCCTTCCTTTGCAGCTTGAAGTACGCGGGAGAGTCATTATAGCTCAATTAAGAGCACAGGTTATTCGAGTGACTGGGCGTGGTATGGTGGCCTGTACCTTTATGAATTTAAGTGAGCGCCAAGAGTATGCTTTGGATAAATTGGTTTTAGAGATACAAAAGCGCCTCATTGAAATGAAAAAACTGTAGAGCAAAAAAGTACAATATTTTTATTATGATAAAATTATTGTACTTTTTCTGCGTCAAAATATGTTTATAAAACGGCAAAAGGGAAAAGAATGGATTTAAAAAATGAAAAGGTTCTAGTGGCAAACCGAGGTGAAATTGCCATGCGTATCACAAGGGCTTGCCACAAACTAGGTGTAGCCTTTACTTGCGTTTATACAGCAGAAGATTTTGCTTCTGGCCATGTGCGTTTGGCTCGTGAGCTTGGCGGCGAAAAAAGCCTTTATCAAGTCTCCTCCTATCATGACGCCAATGAAATTGTAGCGGTTGCTGATGATGCTGAGTGCACTGCCATCCACCCAGGCTATGGTTTCTTTGCCGAGGATTTTCGCTTTGCGCGCCGTGTAACCAAGCGCGATCGTAAGCTGACCTTCATTGGGCCTTCTTGGAAAATCATCCGTGAGCTTGGTGATAAAATTAATACCAAGCGCCTTGCACGTAGCCTTGGCGTGCCCACAGTGCCAGGTTCTGACCGCCCCATCTATGATGAGATGGAAGCAGAAAAAGTAGCACGCTCTGTTTTTGAGTTTCAATTACAGCGTGGTATTAAGCAACCACTTGTGCTTGTAAAGGCCTCTGCCGGCGGTGGCGGTATGGGCATTGAAGAAGTTTATGACATTGACAACTTCCGCTCTGTGTACCGTCGTATTCGCAACTATGCTTTACGCCAATTTAAAGATGAAGGCGTTCTTATTGAACAGCGCATCATGGATTTTAACCACCTTGAAGTGCAAATTGTTTCTGACCGTAGTGGCAAAAACCCTGTACACTTTGGCACGCGTAACTGCTCCATTCAATCTACGGGCTTACAAAAGCGCATAGAAATTGCTCCTGGTTTTGACCCGCAAAATATTAAATATACCTTCGATGCGGCGCAAGTACTGCGTGATATTATTCAATATTCTCTTACTATGGCGCGCAGTGTAGGCTATGATAACGTGGGCACATGGGAGTGGATTGTAACTCGTGATGGTGAACCCTTCCTTATGGAAGTAAACACACGTATTCAGGTAGAAAACGGCGTATCAGCCCGTATTTCCAGCGTGAAAAACCGCTTGGCATTGGGTGAAGTGGACTTGCTTGCTGAGCAAATTCGCATTGGCCTTGGTGATCCTCTTGGGTATTCGCAAGAGGATATCTCCTTTGAAGGTGTAGGTATTGAATACCGCCTCATTGCAGAAGACCCAGACAATCGCTTTGCCCCTTGGGTGGGTACCATTGATAGTTACGGCTGGCGTGACCATGATTGGCTTACCATGTTAACACATGTGCCTACCGATGCTCCTTACGTTATTCCCACAGAATTTGACCCCAACCTTGCGCTGGGTATCATTTGGGGTAAGGACATTGAAGAAGCAAAAGCCCGCGGTGTAGACTTTTTGGATACCATGACCTTACAAGGCCATAATACCGCCGGTGAAGAGCTTAAGTCCAACATCAATTTTTTGCGTACCAACACAGCGCGCATCCTTAAGTTTTAAGGCTGTCAAAGCTGTGTTTTTCAGCGCACACTAGAGAGAGAAAAAGGTCGTATAATGGATAATTCAATAGAAAAACGCTTACAAAGCCTACAAGAAAGGCTTACGTATATACAAGATATTTTTGTCGATAAGCATCAAGACAAAATACAAATGCTACGCGAGAAGCTAGAGCAGCTTGTAACGCGCCTTAATGAAGGTATTGCTTCTGACGCACATACAGAAGTGGTAACAGTGGAAGAGCTTTTTGTGTTCATGGAGCGCAAGCTTGAAGCTAAGCTTACAGCCATGGATAAGGTGCGTATTGTACGTCACCCGCAGCGCATGTGCCTACGTGATATTTTGGAAAATGTGTATGACAACTTTACCGAAATAGGCGGACAAGACGAATTTAGTATTGACCCAAGCATGCTTATTGCTCGTGCCATTATCACGCGTCGCCGTGGTAAGAAAACCTATAACCAATCGGTTATGGTTATCGGGCAAGAAAAAGGCCATGGGGCAGAGTTTCGTAATGGGGGCTCCGTAAAACCTTGGGGTAATGCTAAAGCATTGCAATATATGCGTGTTGCTGAGGCAGAAGGTATACCTATTCATACCTTTATTTTTACTCCTGGCTCTTACCCTGTGGAAGATTACCCAGGTGCTGCACAGCAAATTGCACGTAATATTTACGGTATGGCTAAATTACGCGTACCTGTGGTGGCTATTATTTCTGAAGGTGGTTCCGGCGGTGCAGAGGCCATTGGCCTTGCCGATAAGCGTCTTATGCTTTCCCATGGCTACTATTCGGTAATTTCTCCCGAAGGCGCAGCCGCCATTGAAGGGCGTATTAAGGCTGGGCAACGTGCCACGCCAGAGCTTATCGAATACTGCGCAGAAGCTTTGCATATTACAGCGCAAGACAATTTAGAAGCCGGTTATATAGATCAGGTTATTCAAGAGCCTCCCTTGGGTGCTCGTCCTTCGCATTTTGATTTTTACCGCACTTTACGTCAAGAAATTATTCGCTCCACCGATGAAGTGGTTATTTCTAGCCGTAAAATGCCGGGGCTACGTGGTATTGCCATTTCGCGTCGTCGTAATCCGGATATTAATTTGGAAGAGCGCTATATGCGCTGGGCACTTTCCTATGGCAATAAGACACGCCTTGTGAACTTGCGCCAAGAAAAGTTCTTAAAACTTTCACGTTCTGCTGCGCGTGACCGTCGCCCATGGTATGTGAAAAGCTGGCGCAAAGTGACTGGTGCAGCCCTTATGCGTTGGAATAAAATTAAGTACGACTTTTACCGTAATCACCAACGTAAAGTGTCCTTCTTCTGGGAAGAAGTACAAAACGAATACAGCTTATTAAAAAAGCGTGCTAAAGCACCCTTTAAGCGTATTGGCGGTAGCTCCAGTAAGCCTGTGGATACGGAAGCTCTTACCAAGCTTTCCACATGGAAAGACGAAGGACGCGTGAGCCGTTGGAATTACATCTCCCCTCGTTATAAAAATGACAGAACCCTTACCTGCCCCAATGCAGCCAAAGACGGTTGCCTTGACTTGTGGGGCCCAGACCTTTTTGGCGAATTTGCCGGCGTGTGCTCCTATTGCGGGCATCACTTCCCCATGGAGCCAGAATGGTATGTGCGTAACGTGTTTGACGCAGGTTCTGTATTTGAGTTTAATAATGCCATTGAAGCTGGTAACCCCCTTGGCTTTAAGGACTTTGATAAGCGTATCCATGAAGCGCAACAAAGAACAGGTGCCAAAAGCGGTTGCATGACCTTTGAAGCGTGTATTGATGGTGTAAAGGTTATTGTGGCCATGCTCATGGGTAATTTCCGTGGTGGCTCTGTAGGCGCAGCCGAAGGGCAAAAGTTTGTGGAAGCTTGCGAACTTGCCATGAAAAAACGCTACCCCTTCATTGCATATGTGCACGGCACGGCCGGTATCCGTATTCAAGAAGGTACACATGGCGTTATTCAAATGCCAAGATGCACCGTGGCTGTACGTCGCTATATTGATAATGGTGGTTTATACATGGTGTTGTATGATACCAATTCTTTTGCTGGCCCTGTGGCTTCCTTCCTTGGTTGTTCGCCGTACCAATTTGCTGTGCGCTCTTCTAACCTTGGCTTTGCAGGTCCTGGTGTTATTAAAGAGACCACAGGTATTGATATTCCGCCAAACTATCATAGCTCCAGTAACGCGCTTACCCGCGGCCACATTCAAGGCATTTGGGATAGACGCCACATTCGTGCCAATTTAAAGCAAGCGCTGCTCACCATTGGCGGACGCAATGTCTACTACCGCTAATTTGAGGAAATATTATGCTTGATGTTACTGTATTATTAGATGAAATTAAAGCTTCTCCTTATGAAGAAGTACTTATTCGTGCTCCTCATACAGGGCTTGTAAACTTTGCCAAAATTGAAGAAGGCAGCAAAGTGTATGGCCCACAAGGTATGTGGAAGGAAAAAGCAGGCACCACCTTGCTTACCATTGATCGTGAACGCAACCCTAAGCCCATTTGCGCCCCAGAAAAGGGCGAAGTGTGCGCCATTCATAAAGAGTTGGAAGGGCAATTTGTGGAAGCTGGCACGCCTTTGTTAACGGTACGCCACTTTCTTACCAAGGCTGAGGTGCAGCAAAAAATCTTAAAGCGTACCTTAAGTTTGTTTAAAGCGCCCGAGCGTGCCAAATATTACTTCACCCCTGAGGTGGATAAGAAAGTGCGTGCCTCTGGTTCACGCGCTGTATCTGTGTCTGAAGGTATGGAGCTTTTCATCATGTCGCGCATGAAGCGCGAGGCACCTTTGCATTATAGTGGCCCTACTGGTGTTATTTATGCTGTGTATTTTAAGCACACAGAAAATGTGGACGCCGGGCAAGCTCTTATTGGTGTGTGTCCTCCTGATCAGCTCGCTGCCATTGAAGAAGTGGTATTACGCGTACAAACTGAGTGGCAAGAAAAGTAAAAAGCCATGGGAAAAGCATTACAAATTCGTGTTTCTGCCGTTACATGGGCGCCGGATCTTATGGAAAAGCTCTGGCCACAGCTTACGGCCTTGGCTCTCACTGTGCCAAGCGGCGAAAGCAAGCTGGGCGTCATGGAAATGGTGTACCGCTTGGGTGACGGATTAAAGTTCATGGATTGGAGTGCTGAAAGACGTGCTGCCCTTGGTGAAGGAATTACGCAGGCTGTAAAGCAAGCGAAAGAGCTTGAAGCAGCACTGGGCGATTGGGACCCACGTAAAGCCAATACACTGAGTGACAGCATAGAAGATATTCTAGACGGCTTAGAAAAAAAGTATTGCTAATAAAGAGTTCAATAACTTTTTTGGAGTGATTATGTTAAATAAAGTACAAATTATCGGGCGCCTTGGGGCAGATCCAGATTTGAAATATTCACAAACCGGTGCACCCATGTGTAATCTTAGCGTGGCCACCGACGAATCCTATACTGACCGTGACGGTAATAAAGTGCAGCGTACGGAGTGGCATCGTGTTTCGGTGTTCCAGCGTGCTGCAGAAAACTGCGCCACATATTTAACCAAGGGTAGCCTTGTGTATGTGGAAGGTTCTTTGCAAACTCGTAAGTGGCAAGACCAAAATGGGCAAGATCGCTATTCTACAGATATTAAAGCACAGCGTGTGCAATTTCTGGATAGAAAAGGTGATGGTCAAGGTGGTGGCCCGGCTGGACAAGGCGGTTACGGCGGCGGCCAAGGTGGCTATCAAGGTGATCAAGGCGGTTATGGTGGTAACCAAGGCGGCGGACAAGGTGGTGGTTATGGCAATCAGCAGCAGCGCCGCTCCTATGCTAATCAAGGCAACCAAGCCCCGCAGCAAAATACCGGCCCCAATGAAGATATGGGCTCTCCCTTCCCTTCAGAAATGGATGATGTGCCCTTTTAGTAGGGGAGCGTTGTAGATTTTTTTGGGGGCGAGGGAACTTTTTAGAAAAAGTTCCCTCGCCCCCTTTGCTTTGCAAGTTCCCCTCGGTAGCATTCTGAGGGCGCTAAATACGTCTTATTTTTTCAATAAGCCCACTTTACGTAAATGAATTTCTAAGCAGGCAATGGCGGCAGGGGTTACACCGGAAATACGCCCAGCCTTACCTAGGGTATGTGGTTTAAGTTTGATAAGTTTTTCTTGCACTTCGGCAGAAAGACCCGCCACTTGGGTATAGTCCAAGTCCTGCGGTAGGGGGGTGTTTTCCATGCGTGAAGCACGTTCTACCAATTGCTCTTGGCGCTGCAAATAGCCGGCATACTTTACCTGTGTTTGGCTTTCTGTGCGCACATCATAGGCATAGCTTGCAATGTGCTCGCTAAGATTGGTGAGAAGGTCTAAGTCCACAGCAGGGCGGCGTAAAAGCTCAGCTAAGGAAACGCCGCCATGTATGGGAGCGTTTTCGCCAATGCTGGCAAGAGTTGTACTCAGCTTTTCGCCGGGGCTTATGCGTGTGCTTTCAAGGTAGGTGTTAAGCTGCGCCACTTGCGCGTATTTTTCTTGAAATTTTTGCCATTGATCGTCGTGCACAAGGCCCAATTCACGTCCCTTGGGGGTGAGGCGCGCATCGGCATTGTTTTCGCGTAAAAGCAAGCGATGCTCAGCGCGGGAGGTGAACATACGATAAGGCTCAAGGGTGCCAAGGGTTACAAGGTCATCTATGAGCACTGCCATATAGGCTTCTTCACGCCCTAAGAGGAAGGGTGCCAGACCTTTAAGCCTGTTGGAAATATTAATGGCTGCCCAGAGGCCTTGAGCGGCAGCTTCTTCATAGCCGGAAGTTCCGTTAATTTGCCCTGCATGCCACAGGCCTTCTACCTTGCGCGTCTCCAAGGTGGGATGTAATTGCACAGGGTTCACATAATCGTACTCAATGGCGTAGCCAGGGCGCAGCATATGTGCATTTTCAAGGCCAGGGATGGTGGCAATGAGCGCCAATTGCACGTCTAAGGGTAAGGATGTGGAAACGCCGTTCACATAGCATTCAGCGCTGTGCACTCCTTCGGGTTCTATGAATACTTGGTGGCGTACGCGTTCGGGGAAGCGCGCAATTTTATCCTCAATACTTGGGCAATAGCGTGCGCCTGTACCTTGAATAACGCCGGTAAAAAGGGGAGAGCGGTCAAAACCTGTGCGTATAACATCGTGGGTTTTGTCATTGGTCCACGTAATATAGCAGGACACTTGCTCCAAGGGAGGCTTAGGCCCATGAAAGCTAAATCCTTCAATGTATTCTTCGCTTTTTTGCTCTTCCATTCGAGAAAAATCTATGGAGGAGCGCAAAAGGCGCGGCGTGGTTCCCGTTTTAAGGCGGCCTGTTTCAAGCCCCAAATCCTGCAAAGATTTAGTTAAATGGGCAGCCGGTGCATCCCCAAGACGCCCGCCTTGTAAGGAAGTCATGCCTATGTGTATGCGACCGCATAAAAAAGTGCCTGTGGTAAGCAGTACGTGCTGAGCGTTAAATGTGAGTCCAAGGGAGGTGCGCACGCCGGTTATGCGTGTATCATCATAGGTAAGGCTGTCCACCGTGTCTTGCCACACTTTAAGATTGGGCTCAGAAAAAATACTTTGCTTTACCACAGTCATGTAGGCGTCTCTATCCATCTGCGCGCGCGTGGCACGCACAGCGGGGCCTTTACTGGTATTCAAAATGCGAAATTGAATGCCGCCGGCATCGGCCCACAGGCCCATCATGCCGCCAAGAGCGTCAATTTCTCGCACCATATGCCCTTTGGCAAGACCGCCTATGGCAGGGTTACACGAAAGATGCCCGATACGGTCAATATTACCGGTGATAAGGAGGGTAGAGTGCCCTAAGCGAGCTAGAGCATGGGCTGCTTCACAGCCGGCATGCCCTGCACCTACAACGATAACGTCAAAAACTGCGTTCATAAAAAACCTTATGTGCCTTAAGCGTCGTGCGTCATAGGCATGGTAGCTGAAAAACAGAAAATTTTTGCATAAAAGTGCGAGACCTTAGAAAAAGAGGGAAGCTCGCTTTTTAAAAAAGTGAAAGGGCGGACAACTGGTTTTGCATTACGCAAAACGAGCCGTCCGCCCTTGCAAAGCTTTTACACTTTAAGGGCATGTACTTAAGATAAACTTAAGCCAAGCTTTAGCGTGCCAAGCCCCTCGTCCGTGGGGCGGCAAAATTACTTACGGCCCTTAGCAGCGCGCTTAGAAGCCTTAAGGGGGTTAACCTTAGCAGCTTTAGCAGCAGCAACTTTTACGTGTGTAGAGAAGTTACAGATACCGCCAACCCACTTGCGAGCAGGTGTGGGGTAAGTGGAACAGAAGTTTTCGCCTTCAAATTCACGAATGCGAGTACAGCCTTCACATTGCTCTGTTACTGGGGAAAGTGTGAAGCCGTTAAGCACTACACCTTCAGCGGTTTTTACGGCATTTTCTAAAGTAGCCATTATAATCCTCCGGTACGCCTGTACGGCGCAAAAATTCTTTTTGGGAAGTCAACATGAATCAAAACAATGGGGAAGTCAAGGAAAATTTATGTATGCCTTGTGTTCAATCCCATGTTTTTTGTATGCAATGCTTACTAAGCCTTTGCTCCCCATGTGCCATGAAATACTTTGTTTTCATCATAGGTATCGCGCGTGGTGAAAGGCTGCTCAGGATAGCCGCATACCACAATGCCGAGAACTTCTGCGTGATCGGGAAGAGCAAAATATTCTTTAAAGGCGGCAGCGCGCTCTGCATCGGGGGTAACGCCTGTCCAAACGGTGCCAATATCCATGGCGCGTGCGGCTAAGAGGATATTTTGAATGGCGGCGGCGCAATCTTGTTGCCAATAGCCTGGGTATTTTTCGGCATTAAGGTCAGCGCATACCACTATGCATGCTGAGCAGTCTTTTGCCATTTGGGCGTAAGGGTGGCGGGCTGCAATGGCATTGAAGTCCTCTTGATTGCGCACCACAATGAAGCGCCAAGGCTGTGCATTTCCTGCGCTAGGAGCTGCCATGCCTGCCTGCAAAAGGCGTTTGATATCTGCTTCGCGAATGGTTTTGGAAGAAAATTTGCGAATGCTACGACGGGTAAAAATGGCTTCTAAAGTATCCATTAAGGCTCCTAAGGGTAAAATATATGAGTTGCACTTTAGTGAAAATAGTGCGGCTTGTAAAGATGGGGTGATGGAGTGGGCATGAGTAGCCATAAGGTTACTTACACAATGTGCAAATGGCGCCATTCCTTTTGCTTCCTCTTGCCCCTTGCCCTGTCTATGATTATACTCGCCTTATGCAAAGACCTCAGCCCTCATCACTGCCCCTAACTCCCGGTGTCTACCTGTATAAAAACAGTGCCGGCCGCATTATTTATGTAGGCAAGGCGCGTGTGTTGCGCAAACGCATTCTTTCGTACTTTCGCGAAGAAGGCTTGCCCATCAAAACACAAGCCATGATTCGCCATGCTGTGAGCGTGGAAACCATTTCTACCACTACAGAAAAAGAGGCCTTGCTGTTAGAGGCTAGCCTTATAAAAAAACACAGGCCGCACTATAATATAGTGCTGCGCGATGATAAGCAGTACATTTTATTTAAAATTTCTACGAAGCACCACTACCCGCGGTTAGAAATAGTGCGTAACACTCATAAAAATTTGCGTGATAAGGCTCAATATTACGGCCCTTTTACCTCTACCTTGGCTGCGCGCGAAACATGGAAGATTATACATAAAGCCTTTCCCATGCGCCGCTGTAGCGATAAGGCCATGCGTAATAGAGTGCGCCCTTGTCTCTACCATTTCATGGGTCAATGCCCGGCCCCTTGCATGGAGTACATCACCCCCAGTGAATATAATGTGGAAGTGCAAAAAGTGCGCGAATTGCTTTCCGGACGTTCAGCTTTGCTTTTAGAAAGCATAGAGCAGGAAATGCTCACTGCCTCTGAGGCCTTAGAATTTGAAAAAGCCGCCGCTTTGCGTGATCAATTACACGCCGTTAAGCGCACAGTGGAAAAACAAGCTGTGGTTATACCCGGCGGGGCCGATATGGATATCATTGGCCTTAGCTGCGCAGAAAAGGGCATGGCTTTAGGTATTCTTTTTGTGCGTGGGGGCGTGCTTATGGATGG
>CAYJNG010000081.1:0-11155 GCA_964371505.1 uncultured Desulfovibrionaceae bacterium | reverse complement strand
GATGACCGTTGTGGCCATTATGACCATTATGACCGTTGTGACCATTGTGGCCGTTGTGATTGTTGTGGCCATTATGATTGTTGTGGCCATTGTGACCGTTGTGATTGTTATGGCCATTGTGACGGTTGGGCTGGTGATGCGCCACATTCTTATGATGTACTACCGTTTTATGATGCACCACTGTTTTATGCTGCACTACAGGTCTATGCTGCACTACAGGCTTATGCTGTATTACAGGTTTATGCACAACAGGGGGTGCCGCCAAGGAGACAGAAAGAGGGCCCAGCTGCACATGCACTCCGGCAGAGCGTGCGTGAGATTCTGCAGCAAAAAAGGCGGTGGACAAAGCTAAAAGTATAAGTAATTTTTTCATAATTTCCTCATTTCTTTGAGGCATATTCCATTACAGGCACAGCACCTAAAATAAAATATGCACGTGAAAAGAACTTTTTTATCTCTTGTGGTAGCCATTGCCTTCACAAGGTAAGTCCTTTCTACGTGCACACTCTTAAAAATTTATTAACAAGCGTTAAAAAAAATTTTATCCCTCCATGGAAGCACGCACGGCTTGCGCCTCTTGCTCCAAGGCTGTTTTTTGCGCTTCATCAATATGTAAGGCCTTGGCTAATCCGTCTAAATAACTGCGCTCCATAAAAGAATCCACTTCCACGGCAGCACAAGAGAGACGATATAAATCTGCCGCCTCTTCAGGATTTTTTACCTTTGAAGCCAACGAATGCGGGTCAATGGGCTTTTGCAATAAATCATTTAACACAAGGGCCATTTCTTTATCGGGAAATAAGGATTCCACAGCATTACGAATATAAGCTTGCTCTTCTTCATCTATATGCCCATCAGCACGGGCAGCAAACACCATAGCCTCCAAAAGTACAAGCCCTGCGGTATCTTCTATGGCTGATGGCGGCGCCGGCTGCACAGCAGGTTGTTCCACTTGTGCTGGCTTATCGCCAAACTGCATGGTGCTTTGTGGTTGTTGGTAGCCTTGCCCAGCAGCTTGTGTAGCTTGCTTGCCAGCAGACCATTTTTGATAAAAATTCCACGCCAAAGCACCGGCAGCGGCAGTGCCACCCACTAAAATAGCATTTTTTGCCATCTTCTTTGCTTTCTTGCCACCAAAAAGCGCACCCAACACACCGCCCACAGCCGTGGCCCCCAAAAGGCCCCCAACACCGCCCAAGGAGCTGGCACCGCTAGGTTTCGCCGCAGAAGCACCACCGGCATTTTGCAAAACAGCATCAAGCTTGCCGCCAAGGGCCGAGTTAAGCCCCTTGCTAATTTCCGTAAAATTACCACCCTTCACAGCGTCAAAAATATTTTTCATACTATATTCTCCTATCAAGTTTGTATAACATTGGAAACACAGAACAACATAATTCTATCTGCAAAGTACATTACTTTCTAGATAACTAAAAGCTATTTTTCCGCTCTGGCCAAAAGAGCTACACTTATATGCGCTGCCCCGGCTTGACGCAAGGTTAACGCAGCATGATGTAAAGTGGCACCCGTGGTCATAACATCATCCACAAGAAGCACCTTTAATCCTTGCACGTGCTGCGCGGCAAAACTTTTCTTCGGATTCATTTGCCTTTGGCGCACGCGCAATCCCGCTTGCGGTGCTGTATAACGTGTACGCCACAGAGCATGTAGAGCAAAGGGCTGCGCATACAGCTTATGCATAGCTCGGCAAAGCTCCACCATATGATTAAACCCCTGCCCCCGCAAACGCCGTGTATGGCGAGGCATGGGAAGACACACATCATGCACAGGTAATGCCTGTATGCCTGTATGCAACATGGCGGCAAACAAAGGAATAACAGCAAAATCCTTGCTATATTTATACTGCAAAATAAGCTCTTTACACAAGCCAGCATAAGGCGCGTAAAAATATAAGGCATCCCAAATGGGGGGCTTTTTACTACAAGATAAGCAGAGGGAAGCATCTGTATCTGCCGGTAAGCCATAGCCGCACAAAGCGCAAACATTGACCTGCTTACAAGGCATATGCGCCCTGCATGTGGGGCATAAAAAGGACGCAAGAAGGTGAGACTGCCCTACCCCCTTTGTTTGAAATGGCCCGCCCTGACATGGTATGAAAGGAGCATGACAAGCCACGCATAAAGCATCCGCAGAGAAAACCTTGCTCATGCCTTGAACAAAACGTGCCATACGTGATGCGAAATACATACAACCTCGTGGGCTAAACTAACAAAAATTACATATACACAGCCATGGTTCTTGTCTTTATAGATGACGCTTGGTCGTGCGGCTGGCCCACGTCCTGCGGGCTAATGTAGCTGTATGTAGACATTTTTTTCAAATGTCTGCTAGATGCCGCTTGCAAGCTGCTTCCCAAGCTCTTGCATTTGTGCACAAGCTTGCGCATCTTGCGCAAAGGCCTGCGGGCCGTCATACCCTTTCCACAGGCTTGTAATACCCACATTACGCTGCAAAACATCCCAAAAAAGCGATAATGATAGCAAGGAGCCCGTAAAGAGATTCTCCCCACGCGGTCTGGCTGCCACCAAGGCAATGGCAGCATTTTTTTGCCACGTACCGGTTTTTTGCTGCGCTATGCCCCCCTGGGCCTGTTCTTCTTTATGACGTTTGGCCCAAAATTTTTGCCCTCTATCCAATAAAGCCTTAAGAAGGGCCGGCACATGATAAAAATAAATGGGGGAAACCATGCAGACGGGCGCATCCCCTGCCAGTAAAGCAAGCAACTCGCTTGCGTGGTCTTTATGCTCAAAAACACAGTGACTGTGCTCATGTGCAAAGCACGCATGGCAGCCCGTACAAGGCGTAATGGCATAGTCTCGTAAATATAATATACGCGCCTGCCCTCCCGCCGCGGTTACGCCTTGCGCCACATGCTGCGCCATGGCATCAGAGTTTCCAGCAGATCGAGGACTACAAGAAAGTATAAGCACTGTATTCTCCACTGTGTCGCCACGTGTAAGACATGGCAACACAGTGAGCCCTTGTTCAGAGCACATACCCACAAACTTACCTTACAAAGGAGCCACAATAGGGGTTATTATTCATTTCATCCCCAATGCTACTCTCAAGCCCGTGGCCGGGATATACGGCGGTTTCTGCCGGCAAGACAAAAAGGCGTGTTTTAATGGACTGCACAAGGGTATCAAAGTCACCGCCGGGCAAATCTGAACGCCCCACGGAGCGGTAAAAAAGCACATCCCCCGTACAAACGAGTTTTAATTGGGGGAAGTACAAAGACATACTACCGGGAGAGTGCCCAGGAGTATGTATGACCTCCACAAGCAATGCACCATAGGTGTATTTACCTTCCTCAAGGTCAGCAGCGTCAAAAGGCTTCACATCGGGAAAACCCCACATACCCCCACGGCTATACTGCGTCTCCAGCATAAAAGCATCGCCCTTGGGCATAAACACTGGCGCTTGTGTAGCTTTATGTAAATCTGCCACGCCGTACATATGGTCAAAATGTAAATGCGTTAAAAAAACAGCTTCGAGCTTAAGGTTCTTTTCTTGAAGAAAAGCTAAAATGGGAGCAGGATCCCCGCCAGGATCCACCACCACAGCAGAAGATCCTTCATACACCACATAACAATTAGTCTCTAGCGGACCTATACTAAAAGTTTCAATAGACATACTATTTCCTTATATTTTCAGAACAATTAATAGAAAAATTCTTGCGATTTACCAGAAAAATAAAAAAAGCCAAAGCCTCTTTTTTGCTAAAATAGGCGATCAAAAATACGGCCACGCAAAGCAAAAAATGTATTATAAAATGGATTAAGCTTTTTCACCAAGGGGTTAAAATCATATAGCTCTTAACTTGCAGCATATACAAGCTTTGTGTCAAGTTATAATACCATTCCCGCCACCTGCAAAGAAGAAAATGTGTTAACAAAACATCCTATTTTTCTTAAAACTTATCATTTATATACAAATACCCCTAAAGAACTTACGCTATTTTCCGATAAATAATCATACTATTTAGCTAAGACTTATTACCTTACGAACTTTTCAACAAGGGGTTTTTATGCTTAAAAATCTGAAACTTAAATATAAGTTTTTTGGTTCCATCACCTTAGTTACTCTACTTGCCACCGTTTGTGGTGTCAGCATTTATGGCGCTTTTCTTGACATTCAGCATATGAATAGCAGACAAGTGCAAGCAGAAAAACTCAGTATTTCCATTGTAGAGCGAGAAAACCAACACATACAATGGGTCAACGACCTTCTACTACACCTTATTAACGAAGACACAAAACTCACCATTGCCACCGATCACACCCAATGCGCCTTTGGGAAGTGGTACAACAGCGCCGATAGACGCCAAGTCACTGAAATGTTTCCACAGACAGCTTCTATTCTTAATACCTTAGACGCACCACACAAAATATTACATGACTCTGCCACAGAAATTGAAAAGGCACTACAAGCGCACGATAAGACACTTGCGCAAAATATTTTTGCCAATACAACCCTGCCCACCCTCAAAGATTTGCAAAAACATTTTACGGAATTGCGCGGCACTTTAGAGCAAATATCCGTTACTGCAGCTAAAGAGTCTGAAGCCGTGCAAAGCAAAGCCATTAATTACCTCATTGGCATTGCTATCATTGCCATTCTTGGCACCATAGCATTTATTTTAAGCTTTGTTCGTGGCATATTAAACCCCATTGCTGCCATTAGCCAATACACGCAAGATTGCCTTATAGGAAAGCCCTCTACCCTAAACATAGATCAAAATGATGAAGTGGGCATCATGGCCCGTAACTTAAAGGCCTTGCAAGTATCGCTGGACGAACAGCTTGCCTATTCAAAAGGTATTCTAACAGGCATCACCGTACCGTGCTCGGTATTCTCCCCCGAAGATAAAACCGTCTTCACCAATCAGGAAATGTTTGAACTTTTAGAGCGACCAGGCCGCATTGAAGATGTTATTGGTTTAACCTCCAGTGAGTATATTTTTAATGATAAAGATAAACCCACTGCTTCCACTACGGCACTTCGCGAAAACCGCACCATTCATGCAGAACGCAACTTCACAAACTTCAAAGGACGTGAAGTCAATGTCATGATATCCTCATCACCCTTCTACGATGAAAAGAAAAACCTTTTAGGAACTTTAGCCATTTGGATGGATATTAGCGACCTTAAAAACCAGCAAAAAGCCATTGAAGAAAATACTGCACGCATTGTGCAAGTGGCACAATCTGCGCAAGATGTGGCACATAACGTTTCTGCTGCCAGTACAGAAATCGCCGCACAAACAGATAAATCCAGCGATGGGGCCCGTGTGCAAAATCAATGCGTAGCTGAGGCCGTCAACACCATGGCAGCCATGAATGATATGGTGGTTAACGTGGCAGAAAGTGCCTCCAGCGCCTCACATACGGCTGCAGAGGCCATGAGCAAGGCCCAAGAAGGCTCTTCGGTAATGACGAAAATGACAGAAAGCTTCCAGCACGTGGAAACATACACGGGAAATGTAAAACTCAGCATGGACAACCTTGGCAAGCAAACTGAAGGCGTAGGGGCCATTATTCGTGTTATCACAGATATTGCCGATCAAACCAACTTGCTAGCTCTTAATGCTGCCATTGAGGCAGCTCGCGCTGGTGAGGCTGGGCGCGGTTTTGCTGTGGTAGCCGATGAAGTACGCAAACTGGCAGAAAAAACCATGCAAGCCACCAGCGAAGTAAGCGCTGTTATTGCTGGTATTCAAGACGGTACAAAACAAAGTATCTTTAATGTGGAAAAAGCTGTCACGGCTGTAAACGGCGCTGCAGAACTGGCAACACAAGCCGGTGAAACATTAGATAGCATTGTACAAATTGCCGAAATGACAGCCACCCAAATTCGCTCCATAGCCACCGCCTCCGAAGAGCAGTCCGCCACCAGCCAAGCTGTAAGCTCAAAGCTAGAAGAGGTTCGGGCCATTTCAGAAGAAACCGCCAAGGCCATGGAGCAAACGGCACAAGCTGTGGACATGCTAGCAGAGCAAGCCAGTGTGCTCAATACAACCATAAGCCAACTAAAATAACCCAAAAAAGTAAAACATGCTTTTAACATTCAAATAAATACCACGTAAGAACATATTTTCTCATGGGGTGATGTTTAGCAAAAAATATAAACACCACCTCATGGGAAAACCTACAAAAATCCTTTTTTTATTGGCGGTTACTGCATAGAAATACTCCTTTTTTCAAATTGTTACATTTTTCAGCTTGTCTATTTATTGTATTCCTTGTAGAGTTATTACTCTACGGGTCTATTTTTATGCAAAAACAAAGCATAAATTGACCTTACTTTACGCACAGTACATATGTTTGAAAAATATAAAACAGCATTAACTTGGCATATATGTAAAGGATTCTCGCACTTCTTGTCTCATCGTTTTTTCTTTCGCCTTTACATAAAACATGACACCATCACTGCATACAATTAAAGTACTTATGAAAAAAAATACGACCCCCTGCCAAAGCGCCCACGTTTCGCAAGAAGAATTTGCAGCCCTTCAAGAGGAACTGGCAGCCCTTAAAAAGGACTATACTTCTTCACAGAACAAGCTTCACTTTATGGAAGCTTTAGTGGATTCTATTCCGCTGCCTTTGTTTGGTAAAGACAGTGATGCCAGATTTTGCATCATTAACAAAGCGTATGAAGATTTTTTTCAAGTATCCAGAAACAATATGCTGGGATCTTCTGTATTGGAAATGCAGCACTTAGCCCTTGATGACCGGCTACGCTACCAACGAGAAGACATTGAAGCCATTAGAAATTCAAAAGAAATACATTATGGCATATCTGTAAAAAATAAATTACGTGATACCAAGGCTCTTTACTGGAGCACCGGCTTCGTGGAGCCAGAAAGCGGTAAAAAAGCCCTTGTGGGGCATATTGTAGACCTTGGCACTCAGCAAGTGCTGGAGCAAACCCTTGCCAATACCATTGAAGAATTAGAAAACACACAACAACTCACAGCTTCCAATGCCGAGCGCTTACAGCTTATGCTAGATACCATGCCTCTTGGTGCGCAACTTTGGGACGCTAATGGCAAACTTATTGTGTGCAGTCAAGAAATGTCGCGAATCTTTGGCTTGCAAAACACCCAAGAATTCATAAAGGCCCTACCCCGTTTGTACCCCAAAGTCCAAGCCAATGGTATGGAGTCTCGCGCCTATGGCAAACAGTGCTTTAATGAAGCCTTAGAAAAAGGCTTGGTACACAGCAAGTGGACCTATCAAGGCCTTAATGGCGAACTCATTCCTTTTGATATCACACTTATTCGCACTACCCTGCGCGGCGATACGGTGGTCTTAGTCTACCTTAAAGACTTGCGAGAACAAGAAGAACAGCAAGCAAAGGTGCGCGATGCCGACGCCTATGCCAAGATTATGCTTGATGCAAGCCCCTTTGGCGCTCTTATATGGGATGAAGACTTTAACCTTATAGAATGTAATAAAGCCCTTGCAAAGAGTTTTGGCCTCAATGAAGCGCATGAATTCATAAGTAACTTTCTTTCGCTCATTCCAAAGTATCAGCCTAGTGGTGTTGAATCCTTAGTTTGGATTCAAAAAAAATTGGAAGAAGCCTTTGAAGTGGGCGTTTCTGAAACCTACTGGATGGGAAAAACTTTGGAGAATATTCCCGTTCCTTGCCAAATAAGCGCTACGCGTACCATGTATAAAGGCAAGAAAATGGTTATCGCTTATGTTAAAGACCTTAGCGAAGTAGAGGAAAGCAATAGGAAAGCTCTTGATGCGGAAAAACGCTCCAGCGCCATCCTAAACGGCATGCCCTTGGGAGTTAACGTTTTAACAAAAAATTTAGACATTTTAGATTGTAACGACGTATCTGTACAGCTTTCAGGTTATGGCACAAAGCAAAATTATCTTAACAATTTTGCCAACGTATTCCCCATGCACCAACCCCAGGGAGAGTTGTCGCATGACTTTTTACAAAACAAATTTAGTGAGGCAAGCCTCACAGGCACTAGCAGATTTGAATGCCTAACCATACGTGCTTCCGGCGAGCTTTTACCTGTTGACGCTACCCTTGTGCGTGCCGACCTTAATGGCGAAGAGCTTTACATAAGCTACTCGCACGACTTGCGAGAAGCCAAAAGCATGCTGCACAAAGTGCAACTTTCTAAAGAAGCTGCAGAAAAAAGTGCGCAAGCCAAGAGTGAATTTCTTGCCAATATGAGTCACGAAATTCGCACGCCCATGAACGGCATTTTGGGCTTATTGCATATTCTATCCGCTACCAAGCTTGACGATACGCAACAAAATTATATGGAAAAAGCTCTTTTTTCTACCAATGAGTTGTTGCGCATTATTAACGATATTTTAGATTTTTCAAAAATTGAAGCGGGCAAGCTAGAAATGGAGCAAATCCCCTTCAACATACATGATATCTGTAGAGACTTGCATAATCTTTTTGCCCATTCTTTTGAAGAGAAAGGCCTCAGCTTCGAGTTACATGAAGGGCAACATGCAACCACCACTCTTGTGGGAGACCCATTGCGTCTTAAACAAGTGTTGCTTAATCTTTTAAGTAACGCCATGAAATTTACCCACCAAGGTAGCGTACGCTTACACATTGAAAGCACCATCACCGATGCGCAGCAATTACAATGCCGCTTTATAGTAAAAGACACCGGCATTGGATTAAGTGAAGAACATACAAACCTCTTATTCCAAGCCTTTAGTCAGGCCGATACTTCTGTAACGCGCAAATACGGCGGAACGGGCCTTGGTCTTGCAATCTCCAAGCGCATTGTAGAAATGATGCAAGGTGATATTTGGGTTGATAGTATAGTAAATGAGGGGTCAACATTTACCTTTACGGCCATCTTCCCCCTTGCCCAGCAAGAAGAAAGCAGCGCAACGCTACCCCATGGCAACCCAGAAACACAAGACGCCCCCTGTGTAGGGCACTTATTGCTGGTGGAAGACAATCAAATTAATCAGCTCATAGCTGAAGAACTCTTAACATCGGCCGGATATACCCTAGATATAGCACACAATGGACAAGAAGCCTTGGATATGCTTGAAAACAATGCCTATGACCTAGTGCTTATGGATATCCAAATGCCTATTATGGATGGCCTCACAGCCACCGTTGCCATTCGTACGCAAGAAAAATTTGCTAACCTCCCCATCATTGCCATGTCAGCACATGCCATGTCGGGTGACAAAGAAAAAAGCCTTGCGCACGGTATGAATGATCACATTACTAAACCCATTTCACCGCAAGTTTTATTTAGCACGCTCAATTTTTGGTTGAACAAGCCTGTGTAAAATAAAAAGTTACGATTTCAAAGCCACTGTGACAAGCAGTGGCTTTTTTCTATTCCCTACTGTATGCATAAGCTCGCAACATTGACAAAAAAATACAGCCATGGGAAAAATGCTGTTTCTATTAATAAAAGTATCTCATCCCTCTTCAAACCACTCTAAAGGAGTTTCTATGTCCAAACGTGTGAATATCATGGTTGCTGTGCTAGCTTTAGCTGTTGCCATACCTGCGGGTGGCATTTTTTATGTGCAAAATACTGTAGAAAAAAACATCACTACCATTTTACAACAAAATAACATTACAGCACAAAGTGTTTCCTACAGCCTTTTGGAAGACACCATAAAAATACAGAACCTCAACGCCCCCATGCCTTATGTAAGCTCCGGCACCATAAGCATTGGTAGCCTCACAGCTCTCTCCCCCAATGAAGAAGCTTTTAATCCACAAGCTGTGGGCTATCCCTTAGTGGCAGAGAAAATACAATTATCTGATATTAAAACAGAATACACCATACAAGGGGAAAAATCCACCTCGCATACAGAATCCATACACATTATAAATTGGAAGCAAAATCTTGGCAAAGCTCTCGCGGCAGCGCAACAAGGCACCACAAAAGATTTTTTTGCTGCTTTTATGGATATGTATATACAGTCCATAGAAATGGATTCCATGCATAGTCTCAGCACAATGCAGGGCCTAAGCATAAAAAGCACCCTACAAAAATACACAGTAAGCGGCATAAGCCCACAAGAAGTGGCGTCGTATGCAGCTACAAACATAGAAAGCATAGCACAGCAGCAAGATGCCATATTTTCTCACACACGCTTGGCCGGCTTAGAAATGCGCTCTGTGGATATGCCCTCAGCAGAGCTTATGGCTACACTTTGGCAAGCAGCGCTTCAAGGCGGAGAAATTACCGAAGCCACAGAAGCAAATGTAATAAAAGAAATACAAAACTATTTTGCCAATGGCGTAAAATCCGGCATGACATTAGATGGCTTGCAAATACTGGGCACCGAAAAGGGCAGAGAAAAGCCTGTAGTTTCCATAGCACAGCTCTTCATTGAAGCTAACTACGATGCAGTGCAAGCCAGTGAGCTTGCTTTTACACTTAACGTTAAAGATTTAAGCATAAATCGTGAAGATCTTAACATTGATAGATTTTCCAAAATACTGCATGAGGTTTTGGGATCTTCCGACATTACGCTTAATACGGCCTTACAAGGCAATATACACACAAAGCCTAAGTTAAGTACGCTTGATCTTAACCTTGGCGTAAAAAACCTCGCTCATACTCAAATGCAATGGAGTGTAAGCTTTCCTATAGAAAAATTTACTTCCTTACTCACGTTAAAAAATCAAGATTACCAAAAATTTCTCATGCAAATAGGTATTAAAAATTTTGCCATAAATTATACAGACGAAGGCCTTTTGCCGCGCATGCTCATACACTATGGCAAATTAACGCACGCTTCTTTAGACGACGTTCACGCCCTTATCAGCCCCATGCTGGATAAAGAACTCGCCGCCTTGGATAAGCTTATAAACAAAGAAAAACAATTGGCCATAAAGCAATGCTTACTCAACCCCGGCACTTTGCATATGGCGCTAGACATGCCAGAAGCCACGCCATTGCTTATGCTCAGCGTTATAGCCTTAAGCCAGCCGCAAAGCCTTCCCATTACAATATCTTGCAAACCCGGCCCCGCAGTGCTGGAGACGGCAAAAAAGCTTGTGCAGCCATAAATCAGCCCTAAGGTAACTATAAACCGCATACAATGACGTATGCGGTCAGATTGCTGACAAAGTCTACTGGGGAAAAACCTTTTTTGAAAAAAAG
>CAYJNG010000080.1:0-11252 GCA_964371505.1 uncultured Desulfovibrionaceae bacterium | reverse complement strand
ATTTCTTTCATTTTGGGCCCTTCAATGCGCATATGGGCAAGGAAGGCTTCGCGTTTTTCTTGGCTTGAGAACTCAAAGCCCATGAGGGCGCGGCCCACCATTTCGCCACTATTACTGTAATTGAAGTAGCAGATATTGCTCAGTTTAGAAACATCTTCCATAAATTCTAGTAGGGCGCCGGGGCGCTCTGGGAATTGGATAATGGCCATGAGAGGGTTTTCCCACAGCTTGGTGTTGTAGTTGATGATGCGGTAGGCCACATCTTCGCGGCTGGTCACATTGCTAAAAGCATACCCTTTTTGCGTAAGCAGGTTTTCTAGCTCATCAAGGGATTGAGGGGTGCCTTTAAAACCAAAGACGGGGCTGGCCCCTTGTTCGTGGTTTTTGCCGTAGAGGAAGTCTTCAATGTTGAGCTCAAGAGAGCTTACATCATTGAGAAGATGGAGCATGGCGCCGGATTTTTCGGGAATGGCAATTTCGTAACAGCGCTTAAGGGTGGCGCCTATGCTGGCACGTCCGGCAATCCAAGAGAGGCGGGTAAAGTCCATATTGGCACCGGAAACGATGCAGGCGACGTTTTTGCCGCGCAGCTCTTCTTGCATTTTAAGGTAAGCAGCCACGCCAAGTGCGCCGGAAGGTTCGGCAATGGTACGGGCCATTTCCCAAATTTTTTGAATACCTGCGCACACATCGTCGTTGGATACGGTGACGTATTCATCAATGGTTTGACGGCAAATTTCGTAAGTGTACCCGCCCACACGTTTTACGGCGGTACCGTCGCAAAAAACATCTATTTGAGGCAAGGTGACAAGATGCCCTGCTTCCACAGAGGCTTTCATACTGGCTTGGCCTTCGCCTTCCACACCGATGATGCGAATGCCAGGCACATGGGCTTTTAAGAAAGCAGATACACCGGCGGCAAAACCGCCCCCGCCAATTTGTAAAAACACCACATCGGGCCATACGGGGCCCATGAGCAATTCGTCGCCAATGGTGCCTTGACCAGCCACCACCAGCGGGTGGTCGTAAGGGGGCACATAAAGCATGCCCATTTCCAAGGCGGCGGTGCCGGCGGCGCGGCGGGCATCGTCAAAGGTGTCACCGGTGATAATAATATCCACATTATCACCGCCAAGACGACGAACTTCTTGAGCTTTCATGCGGGCTACGGTGACGGGCATGGTAATGCGTGCCTTAATGTTAAGGCGCGCTGCAGAAAGGGCCACACCTTGGGCGTGATTGCCGGCTGAGGCGGTAACTACGCCTTTGGCAAGGGTTTCTGGCTTTTGGGAGGCGATGAAGTTATAGGCACCGCGCCATTTATAGGAGTGCACGGGGGACAAATCTTCACGCTTTAAAAGTAAAGTGCCTCCGCCTTCTTGGGGGTAGTGTTCCAAGGGGGTGGCAGGGCTGAATTGGTAGACATTGCTTCGCGCACGTGTGATGAGATTTAAGAGTTTGGTATCGTTCATGGTGCTCTTCATTTGGTTAATTGTTGCGCGGTCATAGTAGGGCAATGCGTGAAAATGGTAAAGCCTTTGGGGGGACTTTTTTATGCGTAGCGTGGCTTTACACACGGTTGGTAAGGTCTTTACTCTTGACTTTTACGTCTAAAACGGTGATTTATAAGGTATCAGCTTTCCCCAAGGAGATACCTTATGAGTCATGCTTTTAGTGATGCCATTGGCATTTGCAAAACTATATTACGTAATGGCTACGATGCGCATGTGATTAATGCGCCTTTGCAGGCCAAGCTTATGAATCCCGATGGGCCCATAGGTATTGATATTGCTTGTGAACCTGACCTTGCAACCTTACAAAAAATCTTTCCTAGTTTAGAAGCGCATGAAAACCCCACCTACCTTGCTTGTATGAAAGAGGGTGAGGTGACCTATCATTTTTATCCTCTTCCCATGGAAGATGCTTCGCATCCGGAAAGGGCCATTTTGCGCATTTCCCCGCGCATGGTGGAGCATGTGGATTTTTCTAAGCGCTTGGATAATTATTTATCGCGTTTTCGCTCTACGGACGAAGAAGATGCCTTAGCTGGCTTTGAAGATATCAAAAGCGGAGTCATTGCTTTTGCCGGTTTGCCTGACGAAATGCTCAGCTCCAATTACCTCTTAGCCATTCGTGCCTTGCGTTTTGCGGCTAATCTTGACTTGCCTATTATGCCTAATACTTGGGTGGCCATTGTGCGTGCCGGCTCACGTATTTTAGACTATGTGCCCACGCAAGAAATTATGGATGAGTGGCGCAAGGTACAGCCAAAGGCCATGTGGAAGTTTGTGAAGCTTTTACATGAAGCGCATATTTTACAAGGTCTTGTGCCTGAAGTGGCTTCTTTGTCTTGCATTAAGCAAACTTTGGATAATGGTGATGAAGAGGCCGTGCTGGACCATACCATTGCCTGCATGCGCCATTATGCCGAAGAAGAATTTCACCAAGATTGGCTAGGCACGTTAGCTATGTTCTTCCACGATGTTGGTAAGTTGTATGCTGCGCAATACAATGACGGGCGCTGGACTTTTTATCAGCATCACCGTGTGGGTGCTAAGGTAACGCGTAAGATTTTACGCCGTTTACACTTCTTGGCAGAGGATATTGACCTTATTTGCCACTTGGTGCGTTACCATATGCGCTTCCACTTTATGCTTACCGATCGCGGCATACGTCGCTTTAAGGCGTTGGATGAATACCCACGCCTTATTGAAATGACCCGTGCAGATATTAAATCACGCGATGGTGGTTATACATACTTTAACCATAATATGAAGTATTTAGAACGTGCTGAAACGCCTGAGCAAATGCTTGAGCCTTTGCTTAACGGTAATGAGATTATGCATCACACTTCATTGCCTCCTGGGCCCATGATTGGGGTCTTGCGTGAGGCTTTATTGCAGGCGCAAATTGCCGGTGAAGTGGAAGATACACAAAGCGCCATAGACTTTGTGCGCTCTTACGCGCACAAGACCGTGGGCTAAGTAACACTATTTGTGCATTGACGAAAAAGGCAAACTGCTTATGTATGTCTTATATACACGCAGTTTGCCTTTTTTTGTGTTTGTAGCGTAGCTTTTTGGGGCTGGCGCTAGAGGGGAAAAACTTTTTTCCTAATTTTTACCCTAAAGTGTGTGCTGATTAGGCGTGCACAGTTATCTAAAATATGATTGATATATTAAATTTGACCTTGCCTGAATTGCAGGCTTTTATGCAGGAAATGGGGGAACCCAAGTTTCGTGCTTTACAAGTATGGCAATGGTTATGGCAAAAATTGGCTCGTGATTTTGACAGCATGAGTAATGTTTCCAAAGCTACGCGGGCCAAACTTGCGCAGTGTGCCCACATTACATGGCCCACAGTCACCACAGTGGAAAAAAGTAAGGACGGCACCATAAAATTTTTATTAGCCTTGGCTGATGGTTCACAAGTGGAGACGGTGCTTATTCCTTCCAAATCTCGCGAAGGGGTGGGGCGTTTAACGCAGTGTTTGTCTTCTCAGGTGGGCTGTGCCATGGCTTGTACTTTCTGTAGTACAGGCTCCATGGGCTTTGAGCGTAATATGACCCATGCGGAAATTTTGGGTCAAGTGCTGGTGGCGCGTGAATACTTGGGTGACGTGCGCCCAGAGCATCCCAAATTGCGTAACCTCGTATTTATGGGCATGGGTGAGCCTTTACTGAATGTAAAAGAGATGATGCGCTCCTTGGTAAGTCTTAATGACGACCATGGGCTGAATTTTTCACCGCGGCGCATTACGGTATCTACGTGTGGCATAGAAAAGGGCCTCAGAGAGCTTGGGGAAAGTGGCCTTGCTTACCTTGCCATTTCTTTGCATGCGCCGGATCAAGCCTTGCGTGCGCAAATTATGCCCAAGGCTGCGCGCTGGCCCTTGGAAGATCTCATAAAAGCCTTGGCTTCCTACCCGCTTAAAACGCGCGAACGCATCACTTTTGAATATCTCATGCTGGGCGGCGTTAATGATAGGCCTGAGCATGCTCATGCCTTGGTAAAGCTTGTGTCTAAGGTGAAAGGCAAGCTGAATCTCATAGTGTACAATCCTGCTGAAGGGTCGCCGTATAAGGCGCCATCGCCCTCAGAGGTACTAGCTTTTGAGAAGATTTTGTGGGATAAGAACGTTACTGCCACCATACGTAAAAGTAAGGGGCAAGATATTAATGCCGCGTGCGGTCAGCTGAAGGCTGAGCACCTAAAAACCAATTAACCCTAGGGAGATGCAAATGCATTACGATCTTCTTGTTCATGTGGATTTACCCGATGCCGGACGTATGTCCATGGCGCTCACCAATATTAAAAATTATATGAATGCGCTTCAAGGCCAAGAATATACCGTGGTGGTGCTTGCCAATGCCGGCGCCGTACCTTTTTATCTTGAAAAGAGCGAAGCCCACGTGGAAGTGATTAAAGAGCTTGCCGGTGCAGGGGTAAAGTTTAGAGCTTGCATGAACGCGTTAAATAAAAATGGCATTAAACCCGAAGAATTGCCTTCATACGTAGAAGTGGTGCCTGCCGGCATTGTGGAAATTGTAGATCGTCAACGCGATGGCTTTGCGTACTTAAAGCCTTAGTTTGGCATTTTATATATTGTAAGTGGAGCTTTTCTTTAGGGAAAAGCTCCACTTTTTTTGCTATACAGTGTTATTTTTTATAATTTTTAAGAAAGTCCGCCACGCGAGTATTGCCGTTTTCCATGGCAAAATCGTAAGCAGTTCTGCCTTTATTGTCTTTTATGTGCAGGTCAGCGCCGTGTTGTAAGAGGAGCTGGGCAGTGGATGTGCCTAGCATGGGGTTGGCAGTGCTGTAAAACAAAGCTGTTTGTCCATCTTTATCTTGCGCGTTTATTTTGGCACCGTGTTGTAAAAATACTACCATGGAATCTTCTAAACCATAAGCGGCAAATTCCATGAGGGGGGTACTGCCAGACTCAGTGGCAAGGTTCACATCAGCACCGTGCTTTAAAAGAACATCAATGATGCTCGGGCGCTTATTTATGGTAGAGAAAAGCGCCGTGGCTCCAGATTCGCTTTGCGCATTGACGTTAGCTCCGCCGTCTATGAGCATTTGGGTAATGGCGGCTGTTGTTGCTGTGGATATGGACATTAGAGGCGTATTTCCAAAATCATCTTTTATGTTAGCGTCGGCCTTATACTGAATGAGTAAGGCTACTATGTCTTCATAGCCTCTATCAGCGGCGTAGAGTAAGGGGCTTGTACCCATATTTCCTTTTACATTGGCATCCGCACCGGCTTTAAGAAGCCTTTCCACTTCTTGTATGTCGTTATTCATGGTGGCTTCTAGCAGGTTTGCGGCAAAGGCTGTGGAGGAGAGAAGAAGCGTGAAACAGAAAAGATTTAATAAGTGACAAAAAAACTTTTTCATATGTATATCCCCTTTAAGTAATTGTGATGCTCTTGTGGTAGCGTGCTATGCGCGTGAGAGCAAGCACTTTCTTTTCATAAGGCCTGTTTAGCCACCGTACCACTCAGGGCGTGCGTGGGGTACGTCGGCTTTACTGCCTTGCCATGCGTTTTGAGCGCGTAGTGCATGTATAAGTGCTGTAAATACAGGGCGTTTTTCCAATGTCCAGAGCGGGGCTAAGCATTCACCGGGGGCAGGGTCTCCGGTGAGGCGATGCATAACCATGGTGGAGGGTATGATGGGCAAAGCTGCAGCCAGCATGTTTACGTAAGCTTCCATGGTGAGCGGGGTGTAGCGCCCCTCCTTGTACCATTGTTCTAAGGGGCTATCATGGCACACAAAAAGGCTGTGTAATTTGAGCCCTGCTAGGGGTAAGCTTAAGGCCCAGCGTACACTTTCTAAAAAATCCTCGTGGCTTTCGCCGGGTAGGCCTGCCATAAGGTGCCCGCAAACGTTAAGCCCGCGAGCAGCAGCCATGTGTATGGCTTTTTCGGCTTCTTGCACAGTGTGACGGCGCTGAATGCGCTCAAGGGTAGCATTGTGACAGGACTGTAAACCGTATTCAATCCATACATGCGGCAAATCACAGGCGGCCAAGATGTCAAGCTTTTGTGGGTCCACACAATCGGGGCGTGTGCCCACGGCAAGGCCCACATTACCTTCTAAGCATTGTACCGAGTCTACTAAGCTTTGTAAGCGTGCTGCAGGGCCATAGGTGTTGGAAAAAGATTGAAAATAAGCTAGAAAATCTCTGTCAGCATCGGTTTTTAGGTATTTGCTTTTCCACGCATCCCACTGGGCAGGAATGTTAAGGCCATTTTGTAAAAGGCCTGAGCCAGAGCCTTGAGCATTGCAAAAAAGGCAGCCCCCCGTGGCTAGGTGACCGTCCCTGTTGGGGCAGGAGGCCCCGCCGTCCAGTGGAATTTTTTGCACGCGTTTTCCGTGATTATGCCTAAAATACGTGCCTAAAGTGTGCCAAAGCATCATAAATAAAACTCTTTTTCCCTATGGGGATTTGCTAAATAGAATGTCGAAGTATAAGGAAAAATTTTTGAACTTTCAAGATAGTAATTGACTTTACGCCCATTTTGGAAAAGAGTATGGAGCTTCTAAGAAAGAAGAGCGCCGCCTAAGGTGCGTGCTTTGAGAATAAATATAAGGTGAGTTGATTACATGGCAAAAATTTTAGATTTTGTTCTAGGTGCATTTTCCAGCGATCTCGCCATTGACCTTGGTACCGCTAATACCTGTGTGTACGTAAAAGGGCAGGGCATAGTTTTGCGTGAGCCTTCCGTTGTGGCTGTGAAAAAAGATGGTCGGGGTAATAATGTGGTGCTGGCTGTGGGGCATGATGCTAAAAGAATGCTTGGCCGTACCCCTGGTAATATTTCTGCCATTCGTCCCATGAAGGACGGCGTTATTGCCGACTTTGAGGTGACAGAAGCCATGTTGCGTCACTTTATCAGCAAGGTGCATAATTCTCGCCATTTGGTGCGTCCGCGCATCATTGTGTGCGTGCCCACAGGCATTACTCAAGTGGAAAAGCGCGCTGTAAAAGAGTCTGCGCAATCGGCCGGTGCTCGTGAAGTATATCTTATTGAAGAGCCCATGGCTGCAGCCATTGGGGCTAACTTGCCCATTCAAGAGCCTACCTCCAACATGGTGGTAGATATTGGTGGCGGTACCACAGAAGTGGCCATTATTTCTCTTTCTGGCATCGTGTACTCGCGCTCTGTACGTGTGGGCGGCGATAAGATGGATGAATCCATCATGACGCACGTGCGCCGTAAATACAGCATGCTTATTGGTGAATCTTCTGCCGAAGAAATTAAGGTGAAAATTGCTTCTGCCTATCCCATGGACCCAGAGCAGCAAATTGAAGTGAAGGGCCGTGACCTTGTAACAGGTATTCCGCAAAATATTATCATTACCTCAGAAGAAGTGCGCAAAGCCATTGCCGAACAAGTAGAAGGCATTGTGCAAGCTGTGCGTATGGCCCTTGAGCAAACGCCGCCTGAGTTGGCAGCGGATATTGTGGATAGAGGCATAGTGCTCACTGGCGGCGGCGCCTTATTGCGTGGTCTTGATCAATTATTGCGCGAAGAAACCTCTTTGCCCATCACAGTGGTAGAAGACCCTCTTTCTACCGTAGTTATGGGCACAGGCAAGGCGCTGGATAGCTTACATATTTTGAAAGAAGTGTGCATTGATTAAGTCTTTGTAGCTTTTGCGTTATTTGCGGGTGAGGGGTTTTTGTGTAAAAACTCCTTACCCCGTAGACTTTGTTAATACACCAAGATGCCGTAAAGGCATTTTTTTGTTTGTGCTGGGTAGTGACTTTTGCAAAGATGTGGTGCAGCTATGCCTTTTTAGCTGCACTTACTGACAAGCACATAACTTTTTTTCTGTGTCCATGATGCACGGTGTTTTCACACATGCAAGGCGCGCTTTGAGTAGGGGGAAGCTTCCCTCTTAAAAAAATGTTAAACAAAGGTTTTATACTGTGACACCAAGACGATATATAGTTTTTTCCATTATTTTGCTCTTTCTCTTTTTGGGCATGCATACATGGAATCAGCGTACAGGTATCTTAGATACTGTGGCCACCCATGTGGGGCTAGAGTTGGTGGGGTCTGTGCTTAAGCCCATGGTGGCCATGAACACCACCGTTACGGATATTTGGGAAAATTATATTGAACTTGTGGACGTACGGGAGGAAAATAGACGCTTAAAAGCGGATATTCTTTCTATACAATCTCAGTTGGTGGCTGCCGATGAAGATAGGGCTGAGGTGCGCCGTTTGCGTGCGCTTTTGTCCTTACCGGTGGATAGAAGCTGGCGCCCCGTGGGTGCGCGTATTTTGGCAGGGCGCATGGGGCCAAATGCCGCTTTAGAAACTGTTATCTTAAGCCGTGGCTATATTACCGGTGGTAGCCCCGGTACGCCTATTATGACGCATACAGGCCTTGTGGGGCGTGTGCTGCGCGCTTCTGCGCACACGTCAACGGCGCTTTTACTTACGGACCCAGGCTCACGCATTGCCGTGCTGAGTCAAAAAACGCGCACAGCCGGCATTTTAACAGGGCGCGGCGGGCGTGAACCCATGGAAGTTCGCTTTGTGGAGCATAATGCCAGTATTGAAGAGGGCGAGCTTTTGGTAACCTCAGGCCTTGATGGTGTCTATCCTAAGGGCCTTTCTGTGGCGCGTATTACTTCGGTGGCCATGTATTCGTACTCACCTTTTAAAACTGTTTTGGCAGCGCCTTTGGTGGATGTGGGGCACTTGGAGGAAGTACTGCTTCTAGAGCCCACTGGCCTTGAGCCCTTGCCGGAGATTCCTGCGTCTGACTTTATGGGGCCGCCTACCTTTGAGCAAATGCAAATTATTGAAGAGCAAAGCCCTCCTTTTGAACTGGTAGGCCCTGAGCGGCCTGTGCAAAAGCAAGCAGTGCAGTAAAAGGGTAGTGACGATGAATTTTCGCATGTGTCTTTGGTGGGTTTTTTTTATTCCCATGGCTGTGCTTTTACAGGCGTATTTTCCAGCTCTTGATGCCTTGCTCATAGGGCTTGTTTTGGTATTACAGGAGCGCAGGTATAAAGACTTGCTGTGGCTTTTGCCCATGCTTATTTTAGTGCAAGAGGGCATGGGCTCACGCGCCTTTGGTGGCATGGTGTTATGGTATTTTATGGTGATGCTGCTTTTTGCTGTGGGGCGCTGGCTATTTGAAGTGCAAAATATTCTTTTTGTTTTGCTGATGAGTGTTTTTTTGGGGGCCACCCATTTTGCCTTAGTATATTTATTGGCTCCTTTGCAGGATATGCATGTTCATGTGGAGGCCTTGGCCTATGAAGGCCTAATACAGGCCGTATTTGTACCCATTGCGTGGATTATAGCCGCTTGGACTCGAAAATGGACGTATAGTGATGGCGATTCAATCTAGTTTATTACCAAAGAAGCAAAGCAAGTTGCGCAACTTGTTGCAGATACCTGTGGAGTCGGAAGAGTATCAACCTCCACGTCTTGGTATGGCGTTGTTGCAAGGCCTGGTGGGGCTTTTTTTCCTCATTTTTGTGGTGCGTTTTTGGTATTTGCAAGTACATAAGGGTGAAGCCTATGCTGAGCGCGCACAATTAAATCGCATGCGTGAAGAGCGTATCATTGCCCCACGCGGGCTTATTGTGGATCGTAATGACGTGGTGCTGGCTGACAATAACTTAGCCTATGGTTTAAGCATAGTGCGTGAAGATGTGGTGGATTTGCCAGCTACCTTGGCGCAAGTGAGTCAGTGGACAGGCATGGACCACGATGAATTGGTGGCAAAATACCGTAAAGATAGCCGTAAAGCGCAGTCCTTTGAACCCATGCCCTTGGTGTCTGGGCTTGATTTAAGCTTGGTGGCGCAAATTGAAGCGCAGCTTATCCATTGGCCGGGCTTAGAAGTTATTTCACAGGCCAAACGCACCTATCCCTTGCGCGATATTTATGCGCATATTTTAGGTTATGTGTCTGAAGCCAATGAAAAGGAAATGGCCAAAAATGACGAGCTGAGCATGGGAGACCTTGTGGGTAAGCAGGGGCTTGAGCTGGTGCTAGAAGAAGAGTTGCGCGGCAGTAAGGGCTTGTATCAGCGCGAGGTGGACGTGGTGGGCCGCTCTTTAAGCAAGGTACTTATGAAAGAGCCACGTGGCGGAGCTAAGGTGCGCCTTGCCATTGATACCAATTTACAGCAAGCCGCCTGGACTGCCTTGGAAGGTCATACCGGTAGTATTATTGTTATGGATCCAGATACGGGGAAGCTACGTGCTCTTGTGACGGCGCCTGCCTACGATAATAATTTATTTACAGCCGGCATTTCGCATAAAGATTGGAATGCCCTACGCGAAAATTCTCGTTTTCCTTTGCAAAATCGTGTTATTCAATCGGTATATCCCCCTGCATCGGTATGGAAGCTCGTGATGACGGGGCTTTTTATGGAGCAAGGCATTCACCCCAGTGAGTCGGTCACGTGTAGCGGCTCCACTAAACTGGGAAACCGCATATTCCGTTGCTGGCACCCAGGGCATGGTACGGTGGATATGACACGGGCCTTAACGGAATCGTGCGATATTTACTATTATCTTATGGGCGAGCGTGTGGGTATTGATAATATCGAGCGCTATGCTAAAGCCAGCGGTTTTGGACAACCCACAGGCATTATTTTGCCCCATGAAAAGGGCGGCCTTGTGCCTTCTAAGGCGTGGAAAAAAGAACGCTTTGGCATTTCTTGGGTGCGCGGGGATACGTATAATATTTCCATCGGTCAGGGGTTTGGTCTGGTGACGCCTTTGCAGGTGGCTACTTTTGTAAGCTCCTTGCTCAATGACGGTAAATTACTACAGCCGCAAGTGGTAGATGTGGACGAACCTGTGGTGCGCGGGCAAATACCTGCCACCGCCAAGCAGAGAGATTTTATTTTAAACGCCATGCGTAAAACCGCTCAGCACGGTACAGCGCGTATTGTGGGGCGTAAAGATGCCGACATGGGCGGAAAAACCGGCACTGCGCAAGTGACGAAGCTTAAGCTAGACGGTGGACGCCGTATAAAAAACGATGAACTTGAATATTTGCAGCGCGACCATGCGTGGATAGCTACCTTTGGTGCCAAGGGCAATGAACGCTATGTGGTGGTGGTTATGCTAGAGCATGGCGGTGGTGGTTCTTCGGCGGCAGGGCCTGTGGCTAAAAAAATGTATACGGCACTTTTTGGAGAAGAGGCAAAAAATATGCCTTTATTAATTAATGAAAATGTCAATGCGCAGTCGCATTCTTTTGC
>CAYJNG010000079.1:8508-11453 GCA_964371505.1 uncultured Desulfovibrionaceae bacterium | reverse complement strand
CTCGACCTGCAACTTTGGCTTCATCATCCCTGTCGAAACCAATGCGCCCCCAAAATATAGTGGGAAACTTGTAACTATACATCTTATACAAAAAAAGCAAGTATTAATTGCGCCCTTACATTTGTGGGCAAATGTTTTGTTCTTGCGATGTGGGCTTTTTTTTATGATTTTTATATTTGCGGTATACCCAGTAGCCAAGAGAAAGTGAAACGACATAAAGAGCTATACTTATAAGCAGTTTGCTGTCTTCGTTAATACGCAGTCCACTACCCATGGTGGCAAAAATGAAGTTTTGTACGGTAAATCCTATGGTGGAGCCACTCAAAAACGCCGTAGCCGGAATGCGGCTCATGCCGGCTAAATAATTGGTGAGAAAGTTACTGCCAAGGGGGATAATACGCACTACTAAAGTGAGCAGAAAAGGGGCATGCCCTAAAAAACTATTGAAGTTTGAAAGTTTTTTTTCATAGCGCTGATGTAGCCATTCTTGGCCCACAAAGCGCGCAAAGCTAAAGCTTAAAATGCAGGCAATGGCTGTGCCAATGGTGGCCCATAAGGTTCCGTACCACATGCCAAACACATAGCCACCAAGAAGACTACATGCTTGGCGGGGAACGCCCATGGCGGTAAAAACGGTCACCGCCCCTATATAGATAAAAATACCGTGATAACCTTGATTTTTCACGTAAGAATCCATCCATTGCTCATCTAAGATGGCGCTGATATCAAAATAGCTCCAAAGGCATATTTTTGTAATAATACAGCAACAGATTAAGAAAGCGCGTAATGCGAAAGTTTTATTCATTTTTTTTGCCTTAAAAGCATAAGGAAGCAGAGTATACCCAGTTGACCTATAAAAAGCGTGATGTCTCTATCTACATAACAAACGGCACTTATACACAAAACTCCTAAGCAGGGAATACAAAAAGAAATATAGGGCCTTAGGATAAAAAGCGCTTGTAAAAGAATACCAAGTCCAAGAAGGGCTGGGCCGTAATATATATTCCACTGCAGTAAAGAAGTCATGCTTTCTTATAAAGTAGATAAAAAAGCATTGCAAATCATGAAAAGGTGGTTATATATGCCTTTGCTGTGATGTTTTTTCACAGGATAAATACATATAATTAGTCCTTTGAGGTGTTTAGATGGTTACCCTTACTCCGCGTGAAGTTGTTGTAGAACTTGATAAATATATTATTGGCCAAGAGCAAGCAAAGCGTATGGTGGCTGTGGCAGTGCGCAATCGTTGGCGCCGTAGTCAATTGCCGCCGGAGCTGCGCGATGAAGTGGCTCCGAAAAATATTATTATGATGGGACCCACAGGCGTTGGGAAAACAGAAATTGCCCGTCGTCTTGCTAAGCTATGTTCGGTACCCTTTGTAAAGGTAGAAGCTACCAAATTTACCGAAGTGGGCTATGTGGGCCGCGATGTGGAGTCCATGGTGCGCGACCTTATGGAAATAAGCATTAAGCTTGTGCGTGAAGAAGAAAATGCGCGAGTTAAAGAAGCTGCTGAAAATGCTGCAGAATTGCGCCTCATGGATTTGCTTTTGCCTCCTTCGTATACAGGTGATAGCGGGCGTGAATCCACCAAGGATAAATTGCGTCAGCAGTTTCGCCAAGGCTTTTTGGATGATCGCGAAGTGGAGATGGAAGTTTTGGAGCAATCCGGCCCAAGCATAGATATGTTTGCTATCCCAGGCATGGAGAGCATGGGCTCTCAGATGAAGGATATGTTTGGCAAGGCTTTTCCGCCCAAGCCAAAGCGCCGTAAAATGAAGATAGGCCAAGCTTTCACCGTGCTTGTACAAGAAGAATCTGACAAGTTGGTGGATGAGGAATCTCTCATGGAAAAGGCACGTCAGCGCGTGGAAGAGGGCGGTATTATTTTTATTGATGAAATAGACAAAATAGCTAGTACATCCTCGCAACGCTCTTCGGATATTTCTCGCGAAGGGGTGCAGCGTGATCTTTTACCCATTGTGGAAGGAAGCGTGGTGAATACCAAGTACGGCATGATTAAAACAGATCATGTGCTCTTTATTGCCGCAGGTGCTTTTCACTTCAGCAACCCTTCTGATTTGATACCGGAATTGCAAGGGCGTTTCCCTTTACGGGTGGAGCTGCAGGCCCTTGGTAAAGATGAATTTTTACGTATTCTTACCGAGCCAGATAATGCGCTGACACGTCAATACGCTGCACTTTTAGGTACTGAGAAGGTAAGCATTACTTATACCGATGATGGCCTCAAAGAACTGGCCGCCTTTGCTGAAGAAATTAACAATGAAACAGAAAATATAGGTGCTCGCCGCTTATACACCATTATGGAAAAGATTCTTGCGGATATTTCCTTTGATGCGCCGGATAAGCCAGGTGAAGAAGTGGTGGTAGATGCAGACTATGTGCGCGAGCATCTTAAAGATGTACGTGAAGATAAAGATTTGAGTCGCTATATTTTGTAGGTAAGATGCTACGTCTTTTATTTTTCTAGGCGGGGAACGAGCTTTTTATAAGGCGGTTCCCCGCCTAGACTTGTTTTGTGCTTACTATTTATAGGCAAAGCAATGGTAAACGCCTATGTTTAACAGCAACTTTTGCACCATGCCGCTATGCAAAATGATGTTGACCTAAATGCTATTTATTATAATTGAATTTTTAGTAAAAAAGCTATAGCTTACCATATAAAATAAATACCCATAAGGAGTATTCAACATGAAGGCCTTGAGCAAAAAACTAAGCTTTGTTTTTGCACTATGTACCGTACTGTGCGTAAGCGTCACTGTACCAAATATTGTGCACGCTGATGAAATTCCAAAGGATTCTGAAGTATACGCTACGTATCAAAAAGCCTTAGAAGGTGATGCCGAAGCGCAAAACGCACTAGGCGAAGCCTATAGATTAGGCAAGGGCGTTCCATCAAGTTATGAAAATGCCTATGTTTGGTA
>CAYJNG010000079.1:0-8408 GCA_964371505.1 uncultured Desulfovibrionaceae bacterium | reverse complement strand
CAAGGTGTACCGCAAAATTATCCTAAAGCAATAGAATTATATGAGCTAGCTATTGAACAAGGCGATGCAAGTGCGCAGAAAAATTTTGCAGACATGTACATGAAGGGTCAAGGTCTTCCGCAAAACTATACCAAGGCTTTTAAGCTTTATGAAATGGCAGCCCAGCAGGGGCATCCTGCGGCGCAGAACCGTATAGGAACTATGTATGAAAAAGGCCAAGGCGTTGTTAAAGATATTGCCAAAGCGTTAAAATGGTATGAAATGGCTGTGCAGCTGGGCGATGCAGATGCTCAGTTTAATTTAGCTTCTCTGTACCACTCAGGCATCGGAATTCCACAAGATTATGCCAAAGCGTTTCAGCTTTATGAAATGGCTGCTCTACAAGGGCATTTGGACGCAGAAAATAATTTGGGTGTCATGTATTATCGGGGTGAAGGTACACCGCAAGACTATTCTAAGGCATTTGAATGGTACAACAAAGCACTGCAACATAAAGGTGAAGATGTTGAAAACATAAAAATGAATTTAGCCAATATGTATTTTAATGGTGAAGGAACCCCACAGAATTACACGAAGGCATTTGAGTTTTATAAAGAACTAGGCGAAACAGAAAATGCAGAAACAATAAACAATTTAGCCTATTTTTATGCGGAAGGTAAAGGCGTTGTACAAGATTATAGTAAGGCTAAAAAGTTATATGAAAAAGCATTAAGTAAGGGATATTCTTTGGCAGCTTATAATCTAGCCATTATGTATTTTAAAGGCAGTGGAGTTTCTGTAGATTTTGTTAAGTCATATGCATATCGCCAATTGGCAGATGATTTGGGCCGTGAGGAAAAAGATGATGTTTTTCAGGCAGCTTCAGCGCAAATGACTTCAGCTCAAATTACAGAAGCTAAAGTTTTAGCCCAAAAAATGCTTAAGGATATACAAAGCAATAAAGAGTAATTGTACACCATGACTGTGTGAGGTCGTGGCATCGTCATGGAAGATTGAGTGTTATAAAAGCCTCGTTGTGCTAGCGGTACAACGAGGCTTTTGCATAAGGAAAAGACGTTAAATCTTTCCCTTTGTAGTGTTTAAGAGAGAGTTCGTTTATTTCATTTGGCCTACAGATTGCAAAATGCGCACGGTATAGGCTGTGGGTAGGTAGGGGGCAAGTATTTCTTGTACTTTGTCAACGCCGCTGGCGTGCACCACATTGCCAAGGCCAGCAGAAGCGCAGTAAAGGCCCACATCTTGATAAATGGAGCCGGCATGCATATTGCCATAAGCGTCGGTTTTGGCATCTCCTTCTGCGGTGATGATAAGCGTAGCAGCTCCCTTGCCTGCGCCGGCAAGGTCTGTTTCTACAAGTTTATGAACAGCATTGCTTTCGGCATCGTAAATCCAGATAAAACCCTTCATGTATACGTAGATGGCTACATTTTGCTTGTTGTGTGCCGTGGGTACGGTGCGCTTGCCGTCTCTATTCATGCCAAAGGCTGCCCAAAGCATGTTGGAAAGCTCTTGGTCGCTTAAAGGGGTATTTCCCAGTGTGCGTGTGCTCTTTCTTTCTGCCAGAGCCTGCATAAGGGGCATGCCGCCCTTTTTATCGGGAGCGGGTAAGGTTATGCTGCGCTCGTCGCTTTCTTCATTGGCGTAGCTTTGCGCGGGTAAAGCCATGCTGGTTAAGGCCACAAAGGCAAAACAAAGGGGTAAAAGCTTTTTAGTGAAAGAAAACATGTAAACTCCTTTTGATTTTTAGTGTGTATTATAGTTTATTGCGGTAAGCGTAATGTGCTTACCACAGGAACGCACCAACCTTTGCCAAAAGCACGCGTGCTGATGGTAAGAGCCGGTGGGCATTGGCGGCGTTTAAACTCTGCTTGACTCATGCCGGCAAGAACGCGCTGATCTAGGGCTAGATCTTCTGTGTCTTCGTGTTTGGTTTGTGTGCCGGCGTGTAAAATACGCTCCATGGAGGCATCTAGAGCATCATAAGGGGGCAAGCTATCGCTATCTAGTTGATTGGGGCGAAGCTCCGCTGTGGGCGGGCGATCAATAATTTCTTGAGGAATGGCTTTTTGCGGATAGCGCGCATTGTACCATTTGGCAATATCATAAAGCAGGCTTTTGGGCACATCCCCAATGATGCTTAGTGCACCCACCGCATCGCCATAAAGAGTGCAATAGCCCATGGCTCCTTCTGATTTATTGCCCGTATTAAGCACCATACTTTGCGTAGCGTTGGCTAAGGCCATTAGAAGGCTGCCGCGAATTCTGGCTTGGATATTTTCATAGGTTACATCATTTTCGCTTTTGGTAACGCCTTTTAAAGCCGGTTCAATGGCCGTGGCAAAGCCTTGCATAAGGGGCTCTATGGCTATGGTTTGCGCCTTTATGTCAAGGTTTTTTGCTAAAGCCTGGGCATAGTCTAAGGAGTCTTGTGAGGTATAGGGAGAGGGAAGTAAAACGCCCTGTACGTGCTTTTTGCCAAGGGCTTCCACGGCAATGGCAGCCACCATGGCGCTATCAAGACCGCCGGAAAGACCAATGATAACGTTTTTCATACCGCATTTTTGTACATAATCCTTGGTGCCAAGTACGAGGGCATGCCAGCATTCTTCCTCCGCTGTGGGGGAGGCCATGATGGATGTTTCATTTTCTACCGCTGTATCTACCATGGTGAGGTCTTCTTCAAAGGCATAGCCGCGCGCCAGTAGGCTTCCTGTGGGGCCAAAGGCTAAACTTTGTCCGGCATAAATAGTATTGTCATTACCACCCACAGTGTTAACAGAAAAAATATGTATGTGATGACGCGCCGCTACATGGGATAATATATGCTCGCGTTGTTTTTGCGCATCCATAACATAAGGCGTAGAGGCCATATGCACTATGCCGTCCACACCGCTGGAAATGAGCTCTAATAGAGGGTTTTGTGAGCTTTGCTGCTGTGTGCGCCAAAAGGCATGATTTTTCGGATCGTCTTGGCAAAGTACCACCCCAAGGCGCCAACCTGCCACCGTAATGCGACCGCAAGACGTGGCGCTATCAAAGTAGCGAGAGCTGTTATTATCGCAACTTTGCCCTAAAACCTTGTTGGAAACTACAGATAAGGTGCCATTGTGTAAAAGTACGGCAGAGTTGGTAAGGCTTGTACCGGTGGCTGAGGGCATGGGTGCCCCCACAAGTACGGCAGGGCCGCCTTTTAGTTGCTTTGCCATTTTTTGCAATGCCTTGTGGCAGCCTTCAATGAAGCCGGGGGAGAAGAGTAAATTTTGTGGATTGACGCCGCACAGAGCTAGCTCTGGGGTAATGCACAGGCCTGCCCCTGAGGCGGTGGCATTTTTTACAGCACGTAATATTTTTTCTGTATTACCCACAATATCGCCGGTAATGGTATTGCATTGCAAAAGAGCTACTTTCACGGTGTTCCTTCCTAAATATAGTTGTATAAAGGGCTACCTTTAGCCCCAAGTGTTTCTATACGTTGCACTATGGCCGGGTCTTCTTCCAGAGGGGGGGCTTGAAAGGCTTTCAAGCGTGCATCAATAATAAGCGGTGCTTCACAAGCCCAATGCTTATTTTGCACAGTGGCGTGTACGCCATAAATATCTGTGGCTGGGTCGGAGCGGGTAAAGACCGTCCAGAGGAAGTTATTCCAATTTTGCCCAACAAAGTCGCTGTCATCCACCACTACCACCAAGGGGAAGTTCTCTTTATGCGCTAAGTTTTGCAGCGCCTCAGCCAAAGTTTCCATGCGTGTATCTTGTGTGCCGCGTAAGGAAGCATCACGGCTGTCTTTGGGGCCTTGTAGCACTATAATGCCCTTGGAGAAAAGACGTACGTGGCTAAAGCCTTCAGGTAGGGGGATATGAGCGGGAAGTTCTGTACCTAAGGTGCGGCAAGGTTTTCCTGCCACGGCCCAAATAAGCTTAGAGCCCGCATTAAGCCCACTGCCAGAATAATCAAGAGTGTCAATGGTGGTCTTGGTAATAAAGTGCAGATCACGGTCAAAATGCGTTCTCTCCAGCACATGAGTAATATACTTTTCCACATGATGGGTGGTGAGGTCAGGGTTATCTTCCTTTGCTGTGATAAAGCAGTATTTAGCAAGGGCTGTTTGGGTAGTTCCAAGCACATTACACGCACAGGTAAGTAACTCTTGCGGGCGGCGCTCTTCAGCAAAGGGCGTGTAGCGCTCACTACCAATGACAAAAAGTAAGGGGTGCACGCCTGCAGCGTCCACAGCATGTACTTCGTGCACGCCGGAAAAGACTTGTGGCACCAGTGGGCCCGTGAGGTCGTGGATAAAATCCCCAAAAAGAGTATCTTCTTGAGGGGGGCGCCCCACAGAGGTAAAGGGCCAAATGGCATCTTGGCGATGCAGCACAGAAGAAATTTTCAGTACAGGAAAGGGGTGTGCCAAGCTATAATAACCAAGGTGATCCCCAAAGGGGCCTTCATCCTTGCAGGCCGGCATAATGTGACCGCTAATGCAAAAATCTGCATCTGCCCATAAGGGAAGATTACAGCCATCATTTACAGCATCGGCAGCAATCATATGTATACGGCGACCGCCCAAGGCCCCAGCAAAGAAAAGCTCGGAAAGATTTTCCGGTAGGGGCATTACAGCAGAAAGCGTCATGGCAGGAGGGCCGCCCACAAAAATACGCACAGGGAGGGGCTTACCTTGCTCTAAGGCTGCCATGTGATGGGCGCCAATGCCTCGGTGAATTTGATAATGCAAGCCCACTTCTTCATTGGTAATATACTCATTACCGCCCATTTGTACGCGGTACATGCCTAAATTGGAACCCATGAAGCCAGCGTTTTGAGGATGCTCGCTATACACAAGGGGTAAGGTGATAAAGGGGCCGCCGTCCATGGGCCAAGAAACAAGCTGCGGTAAGTCGGTTACCTTGGCGCGGCATTGCAAAATGGGCCCTTGCTTTACCTTTTTGGGCAAAGCGTGAAAGAGCATGCGTGGTAAGCCTAACGCTTTCCATGGTTTTTTCATGGCTAGCATGGGGTCAGCTTTTACCTTAAAAAGAAATTCCAAAGTGGGTAAGGTGTGGCGAAAGATAAATTGCAAGCGCTCCTTGGTGGCATAAAGATTGGCCAACATGGGAAAAGCGCAGCCTTTTACCTGGGTAAAAAGCAAGGCCGGAGCTTTTTTTTCAAAGGCACGTCTTTGAATATACGCTATTTCTTGATTGGCATTCACGGGCGTATCAATACGCACAAGGTGACCGTGTTTTTCTAAATCATCAACGCATTGCTTTAAGGAGGTATACATTAATTTTTTTCCTCACAGGGGGCCAAGGTGCGCTTTTGGGCTAAGAAGGCTTTAAAATCTTGTAGAATTTGGCCATGGTCAAAGGCCAAAGGCGGAAGGGCCTCAAGCGAATAAAAAGCCACATTTTTCGCATCATCACCGGCACATAGGGCTTCAGGGTTTTTGGCTTGCCCCACATACACTACGCTCATGGTATGGAAGCGCGGGTCACGCTCCGGGTGTGAATAAACACCTAAAAGCCCTATCAACTCCACATGCAGTGATGTTTCTTCACGCATTTCTCGTACGGCAGCATGCTCTACGTTTTCGCCATAATCCACAAAACCACCAGGCAGGGCAAAGCCGTGCGGCTCATTGAGGCGTTCGATGAGTACCACGCCACGCTCAAGGTTTTGTGGGTCATAAATAACCACATCCGTTGTGGGGAAAGGGTTTCTGTAGGTCACAACACTTGTGCCGCATTGAGGACAATTTTGCTTTTTTTCCATGAGACTTTTATACCCTTGTCTTACCATGTTGGCAAGTGGAGCATGGGCATAACTAGGGGTGAAAAAAGCACTCTTTAGGTGGAAAATGACGTTTTTTATCTTTATATGTAGAAAAATGGCTACTGCCTTTGTACGGTCAATTTTCTTTTATGATGAAAAATTAAGTTATTAGAAGAAAAGCAGGCATTTTGCGGCTTGAAGAAACAAAGTCTTGAGCTCTTATGTTTTTTGCAGTAAATATACTTGATGAACAATATCACAAGTGCATTTCAAATTCTTATTGTCGTAAAGGCGAGAAATGATAATGCTGCCGCGTTGGCTTTGCAAATTACGGATTGGCTTGCAGCGCTTGGGCATAAGGGTACCATTCTTGAAGATTTAAAAGATATTCACGTCTATAATGAACAAAAGTTCGATTTTGTCATTGTGCTGGGCGGCGATGGTACTATGCTTAATGTGGCGCGTGCCTTTGTGGAAAACCCTACGCCACTTGTGGGTATAAACTTTGGTCGTGTGGGTTTTTTAGCAGAACTTACGCCTAAAGATTGGCAAAATGGCCTTATGCGTGTGCTTGAAGGGCAGTATAGCTTAACAAAGCGTATGGCTCTTGGGTGGAAAGTGTATCGCGATGCTGAAGTTGTGCTACAAGGTTATGCCATTAATGATGTTGTGGTGAATCGCGGGGCTCTTTCTCGTGTGGTCACACTGGATGTGCATGTGGATTCTGAACCCATTAGCACCATACGCGCTGACGGCATTATTTTTTCTTCACCTGTGGGCTCCACGGGCTATGCTGTATCTGCTGGGGGGCCCTTGGTTCATCCAGCCAGCAACGCCATTTTGGTTACAGCTATTTGCCCGTATTTATGTAATTTTCCTGCCATGGTCTTACCGCATACCATGCCTGTGTATGTAACATTGCATCAATCATCTATTAAGACCTTTGTATCTATTGATGGGCAAGAAAATTATGCTTTGCGCACCCATGATAGGGTAGAAGCTTTTTGCGTGCTTGATGCTGTCTATTTTGCACGTGTGGGCGAAGAATTGTATTTTACACCTTTACGTGAGCGCGGTTTTATTCATGGTTTGCAGTAGGTAAAACATTTTTTAACAGATTATCAGAGCACAAGGGGAACGTATGAAGGCATTACCGCATGTGATTCAGAACAAAGATGTGCGCCTTGGTAAGAATATCCATTTTGATGCATGGCTCTATAATTTTATGATAGAAAATAATTATGCCTATCATATGAATAAGGATATTATTGCTTCACCGGAGCAGATTGCATTTATGGTGGCTTTGGATGAAGATGAAGTCTATATACCTTGCCCCGATAAAACTTTTCATGCCCTGACACAAGCAAAATGCCCAAAGGAGCTGCAAAAACAATATTGCCATGTATGGCGCACCATTGTGCGCATGCTACGCTCTTATGAGCCGCAAAAATTGGTACGCCAGCGCGTTTTGGCTTTGTGTCGTTGCCGCTTTCGTCAATTTATTAAAAACCACTGCATTGTGCCTTCACGTACCATGAAGCGCATGACCAGTTTGCTTGCTGCGCAAACCGGTGTAGATGACCCTTGGTGCGAGCGCCGTCAGGCGGCCAATGAGCGAGCGCATGATATTTTTACGTCTTCTGCCTTGCAAAAGGCTTTATACACAGCTCCAGCAAATTTTGGATGTACGGTAGATCTTGCGCTTTTACGAGAAAAGTTAAACCATATTGAGCTTTCTCGTTTAATGTATCTTTCTGCTGATTCTCGCCATTTAATGCAGGAAACGCCATCACCTTTAGAGTGGCAAAGCATTTTTGAAAATATTCAAGTTTCACTTGAACCTTTTATGACTCTTTTGGGAAAGGAAAATGACGAGCCAAAAACGCTACTTTTTCTTCCTGATACCAGTGGCGGTTTTGTATTTGATATGGCCTTGCTTAAACGCTTACAGCGCATGGGGCATAAAATAATTGTAGCTTTAAAAAATGGGTTTTATTTTTACTCGCCCACCATTCAAGATGTGGATGGCGATGACATAATGCAAGAACTGCTGGATACTGCAGTGGTGGTGCGTGAATCCTCCATTAGCAAAAATAGGTTATTAAATCTCTTGCGTGAGTCTTCGCTTGTGGTTATTCAAGATGGCACACGAGAACGCTTAAATTTGTACCGTAGCAATGTGGTTTTTGCCAGAGCGTGGAAAGAAGCAGATATTATTTTAGCTAAAGGCTGGCGCAATGCGCAAATGCTTACTGAGTGTTCACAGCAGTTTACACGCGATATCATATGCTACTGGACGGATAAAGAAGGCGTGTACAAAGTGAATGCCAAGCCCAGAGCAAGGCATATTCGAAAGCTGAGTGAAGCTGATATTCGCGAAAGAGCAGAGGGCATTATTAGCGAAATGCGCGAAGCGCATAAAAGCGGAAAAACCGTGATGTTTTATTCGTGCATTATTGGCAGTATTCCTGGTCAAGAGAGTACAGCCATAGCCTTGGTGCGCGTTTTTGTAGAAAATTTACGTAATAAGCTGGATGATATCTATATAGTAAATCCGGCAGAACAATCTCCTGACGGCATGGATGGAGATGATCTTATGTATATGTGGGAAAGAGTGCAAAGAAGTGGCTATATTCATG
>CAYJNG010000078.1:0-11685 GCA_964371505.1 uncultured Desulfovibrionaceae bacterium | reverse complement strand
GCGCAGACGACGCTTGTGATAGCGTGTGTCGTACAGGACGTACGACCATGCGTCATCTATATAGAAGGAGAATATTATGCCTAAAGATACTATACTTATGGATGCTGAAGAACGCATGGAAAAAGCCATGGGCGCCATGGAAAGGGATTTTACCAAATTGCGCACAGGGCGCGCCACTACCTCCCTTGTGGACGATATTAAAGTGGATTATTATGGCACTCCTACACCTATCAGCCAATTGGCTTCTGTATCTGTGCCCGATAGCCGCACCGTTACCATTCAACCTTGGGATAAGGGCGGTTTTGCCGCTGTGGAAAAGGCTATTTTAAAGTCTGACCTTGGTTTAACCCCTGTTAATGATGGTAAAATTATTCGCATTAATATTCCGGCCCTCACCGAAGAACGTCGTAAGGACTTGGTGAAGGTTTCACGTAAGTACAACGAAGATGCAAAAATTGCTGTGCGTAACGTGCGCCGTGACGCCAATGATCAATTAAAAAAGCTGGAAAAAGATAAAACTATTTCTGAAGACGATTTGAAAAAAGCCAATGACGAAGTGCAAAAGCTTACAGACAAATACGTGGCAGAAGCGGATAAAAAATGCCAAGCAAAAGAAAAGGAAATCATGGACATCTAATGTCTTTTGAAAAACTTCCCAAACATGTGGCCATTATTATGGATGGCAATGGTCGTTGGGCGCAAGAGCGTGGGCTTTTGCGTACCGACGGGCATAAGGCCGGTGCCGAGGCGGTTCGTAAAATTGTTACAGAATGCCGCCAGTTGGGCATAGAGTATCTTACTCTATACACTTTTTCCCATGAAAATTGGCAACGCCCCAAGGATGAAGTTGCAACGCTTTTTACCTTATTGGTGGATTTTTTAAAAAAAGAAGTTCCCCTCATGGTGGAGCAGTCCATTGCCTTAAATATTTTAGGCGATATGGATGAATTACCTCTTGTTTCTCGCACAGCCTTACAACACGGCATTAAGCGCACTGCCGGCACAGTGGAAAAACCCACGCAAATGCACTTAAGCCTTGCTCTTAATTATGGTAGTCGCCGTGAAATTTTACGTGCTGTGCAGCAATTGGTAAAAGATGGCCTTGCTGCGGACGAAATTAGCGAAGAAGCTTTTCGTGCTCGCTTATATACCAAGGATATGCCGGATCCAGACCTTGTTATTCGTACTAGCGGTGAAATACGTATAAGTAATTATTTACTTTTTCAGTGTGCCTATAGCGAATTTTATTTCTCTTCCGTCAATTGGCCGGACTTTAACGCCGAGGAGCTGCATAAAGCCCTCACGAGTTATGCGGCACGTAACCGCCGCTTTGGAAAAACGCAGGAGCAAATTTCATGACATTTTCTTCGCTTTATTGCATGAAGCGTGTGGTGACGGGGCTTTCCTTAGCCGGCGTGATTCTTTCGGCCCTTTACTTTCGCGGCCCCTTTTTACTAGCTGTTATTCTAGGTGTTTCTGCCTTGGCCCTGTGGGAATTTTATGCACTTTTTTGGGGGCAAAAGGGGCGTATGCTCACAAGGCTTTGTGGCGTTGCTCTAGGCTCTGGCATGCTTTTGCTTACATGGATGAACAGACCACAAGATGCCTTGGTTTTTTTAGGGGCCGGCTTTGTTCTTACGGCTTTAAGCTTTCTTTTTCGCATTGATATTATAGAAGAAGACGACAGTTTTGCCCCTGGTGGTATTTTCATGGTGGGCCTTGCTTATGTGCCCTTATTGCTCCTGCCCACCACGTACTTAACTTCCACCAAGCTTTTCTTTGTACTTTTTTTGGTCACCATATCTGATGTGTGCGCCTATTTTGTGGGTGTACGTTATGGGCGCCATAAGCTTTGGCCACGCGTAAGCCCTAAGAAGAGCTCTGAAGGCTCAGTGGGCTCCTTAGTAGGCTGTGTGCTTTCTTCTGTGATTCTTGGTTGCCTTTTAGGCACAGCCGCATGGTGGCACTTTGCTTTATTGGGTGTGCTTATCAATGCTTTTGCACAGCTGGGAGACTTGTTTGAATCTGCTTTAAAGCGTGCGGTGCGCGTGAAGGATTCTGGAAATTTATTGCCAGGGCATGGCGGTTTTTTGGACAGAGTAGACAGCGTGCTTTTTGCCTTGCCGGTATTTGCCGTGGTAGATCAGTGGTTTAAATTCTTTTAATATGTGCATGCCTTTAACCTTTTAGGGGATAAAGGCATGCTTTTTATTTTTTTGAGGGCTTTATGCAACATCCTTGGCCAGCCCGTAGCGGCGCACTGCAGTATATTTCTAAGGCCCCTTCCGCAGAGTGGGTAGAAGGCAAAAGACGTATCGTTCTTTTAGGGAGCACAGGTTCCATTGGGGCCAGCACCCTAGATGTTATACGCAGGCATGCAAACCTGTTTGAGGTGGTGGCTTTAGCTGGTGCTTTCAATGTGCAGAGTTTGGCAGAGCAGGCTTTGGAGTTTCGCCCACGCCATTTGGCAGTGTATGATGCTGCAGGCGCAGAGAGTTTGCGCGCGTTATTGCCTGCCGACTATGAGCCGCACATTGTGTATGGGCAAGAAGGCTATGAGAGCTTAGCGCGGTTGCCTGAGGCCAATACAGTTCTTTCTGCTCAGGTGGGTGCTGCGGGCTTGCGCGGCACTGTGGCCGCAGCCCTTGAGGGTAAAGTTATTGGCCTTGCTAATAAAGAATCCTTAGTGCTAGCAGGGCAGCTTATACGTCATATTTGTGCGCAAAGCGGCGCCGTTATTTTGCCTGTGGACTCCGAGCACAATGCGCTTTTTCAAATGCTAGCAGGGCGCAGTGAACAGCATATTAAAAAGCTGATACTTACGGCTTCCGGTGGGCCTTTTCGTGGGTATACACGCGAGCAATTACAACATGTCACCCGCGAGCAAGCCTTGGCGCATCCCAATTGGAGCATGGGGGCTAAAATTACCATTGACTCTGCTTCACTGATGAATAAAGGGCTTGAGGTTATTGAGGCTTACCACTTGTACGGGCTTGATGCAGACCAGCTAGGCGTGGTGGTGCATCCGCAATCCATTGTGCATTCTTTGGTGGAGTATCAAGATAATTCGCTCATGGCGCACTTGGGTAGCCCTGATATGCGCATGCCCATAGGGCATTGCCTTGCTTGGCCGCATTGCGTAGATGTGGGCGTAAAGCCATTGGATTTGCTTACCATGGGCGGGCTTGCTGATGATGGTAAAAGTGGCAAGGGCTTGACCTTTACCGCAGCGGACCTAGATTCTTTTTCATGCCTAGCTTTAGCTATGCAGGCCTTAAAAGAAGGGCAGGACATGTGCATCGTGCTTAATGGTGCCAATGAAGTGGCCGTGGAGCTTTTTTTAGCAGGTCGCATTGCCTTTTTAGATATTGCGCGCTTGGTGCAAGAGGCCATGCAAGGCTATAGAGACGGTAGCATTTGTACAAAAAATAGTGATAATAATCCCAATATTTGGTGTCATATGGACCAGACTTCAGCAATTATGCAGCATATTTTTAACATCGACACCGCAACACGTCGCTATGTTCGTAACATAGCAGGCATACAGGAAAGTTCATGATAGAATCCATAATTTATGTGTTAATTGTTCTTGGTGGTTTGATTTTTTTCCATGAATTAGGCCACTTTTTAATGGCTCGTGCCTTTGGCATGGGCGTTACCACTTTCTCCCTCGGTTTTGGCCCCAAGCTTATTTCTTTTGTAAGGGGTAAAACAGAATACTGCCTTTCTCTTATTCCTCTTGGAGGCTATTGCGCCTTGGTGGGGGAAGAAAATGCCGAAGATATGCCCGAAGGCTTTACTGCCGAAGAAAACATGGCCTTACGCCCAGCATGGCAAAGGCTCTTGGTGGTGGCTGCTGGCCCTGCGGCTAATATTCTTATAGCATGGCTCATTTGTTGGGGCCTTGTGGCCACCTTTGGTCAGCAACGGGTGTTGCCCATTGTGGGGCAGGTAGTGGCAGAAAGCCCCGCTGCCAAGGCCGGCGTTTTAAGCAAGGATACCATTGTAAGCATCAATACGGCGCCTATTTCTTCTTGGGGCGGTATGGCGCAAGCCATTGCTGCCAGTGAAGGGCGTTCCATGCAAGTGGTTATTGAGCGCGAAGGTAAAGAGATAACCTTAGAATTTGCTCCAAAAGCTACCATGCGAGCCAATATTTTTGGCGAAAAAGAGCCTACTTATGTTATTGGTGTGCATGCTGCCGGTACGCTGGAGCACACGCCTGTGGGCTTTTGGGAAGCGGCTAGGCTTGGTGTAAAGCGTACTGTGGAGATGGTGGACATTACATGGACAGGCTTCACAAAGCTGTTTCAGCGTGAGGTACCGCTTGATCAAGTGGGTGGCCCCATTATGATTGCGCAAATGGTAGGGCAACAAGCAGAGCAAGGCATTGCGCCTGTGCTGGCTTTGGCAGCTCTTATCAGTATTAACCTTGGTATTTTAAATCTTTTGCCCATACCTGTTTTAGACGGTGGGCACATAGTGTTTTATACTTTAGAGATTATCTTCCGCCGTCCTGTGCCTTTAAAGGTGAGAGAGATGGCCATGCGTGTGGGCTTTTTCTTATTAATAAGCCTCATGCTGTTAGCGACATTTAACGACATATGGCGCATCATACAGGGCTTTATGGGCTAGTTGTGCGTACGGAAGAAATGTATTGTATTTTAAATGCCGCTGAGGGCCAATTGGATGTGCTTTTGGCAACAGAAGAAAGCATTCTTACGGCTCAAAGCTGGCATGCGCCCACGCGAGGGGCAGAAATCTTAACGCCTGTGCTGCAAGACCTTTTGCGTGTGCATAAGCTCTTGCCTGCAGATATAGCAAAATTTGCTTGTGTGCATGGACCTGGTAGCTTTACAGGCATTCGCCTAACCATGGGCACGGTGGCGGCTTTGCGCCGTGTAACGCAAGCTCGCAATGCCAGTATAGACTATATGCAGGCTTTGGCTTTAACAGCATACCATAACGTGCAAGAAGCAGGTGTTGTAGAAAGGCCCATGGTTTTTGCTGTGCTCACTCATGCACGCAGAAACTTGGTGCATGTGCAATACTTTGTGCAGGGGGCTGAAGAGTCATCTTTTTTACCGCAAGCCCAAGGCTTAGCTTCGTTGGCAAGCCCTGAGGCCGTGGCAGAGCGCATGGCTGAGCTTGCAACGCAAGGTAGCCTTGTTTATGCATTGGGCTCCGGTCTTGCCCGTAATAAAGCCATTATACAAGAACATGCAGCCATGCAAATGGGGCAGGCAGTGGGGCCGGAACATGTGCGCTGTATGAGTATAGTGCATCCAAGCCCCAAAGCTCTTTGGCAATTGGCTTTACAAGCGTCATATACCAAGGAAGATTTGGAACCTTTATATATTCGCCCTTGTGATGCTGTGGAAAATTTGGATTATATAGCTACCAAACAAGGCATGGAACCCCGTGAAGCACATGCGCGGCTTCAAGCTTTATTAGAGAAAAAAGTGGACGAAGAGAAGCCGTAGCGGCTTTAATAAAAGTTTATAAAAAAAAGGGGGCTGTGCTTAGGCATAGCCCCTTTTTTGCGGAAAAAACTCTCTAGGCGGTGAATAATAATGCACCAGCCATACATACAAAAATTAAAGCGGCTGCACGGTTCATGTAAATTTGATATTGCGGGGAGGCGTTAAACCAGCGTGCCAATTGCCCTCCCAGTAGCGCAATGCTACTAAAAACAGCAAAAGCAGAAAGGATGAATAATCCGCCTAAAATGAACATTTGTATTGTGAGGGAACCGTGGCTAGGGCTGGCAAATTGTGGCAGTAAAGCAAGGAAAAACAAGGTAACCTTAGGGTTTGTAATATTCATTATAATGCCGCGCTTGTACAATGCCCAGTGCCCCACAAAGTTTTGCCCTTGCAAATGGGCTTCGCTGCTGCCGCTGCGCACCGTAAGCCACGCCAAGTAGACAAGATACGCTGCCCCCACAATTTTAAGGGCTAAAAAAGCCGTGGGTGAGGTTTGAAAAATAACAGCCACGCCCAAGGCCACAGCGCAGGTATGCCCAATGATGCCTGTCATAAGGCCCAAGGAGGTGGCAATGCCGGCGCGCGCACCGTATAAGGCAGATTGCGTAAGAACAAAAATATTATCGGGCCCCGGCGCTATGGCCAGTAAAACGGCGGCGAAGCAAAAGGCGGTGGCAACTTCCCAAGGTATCATAATGCATCCTTTTCAAGGTTAAACGGCGTGCACGTTGCGCTGGCGAGAGCCTGCAAGGTGGTAATTTTTTGTGCTCTTGGTAGTTTACGTATGCGTGCTTCTAGTTTTGACGCTTCACTGCGGTTTTGAGCAGGAGCATAGGCACAGATACTCACAGGGCGACGCGCTTTGGTGTACTTTGCTCCGCCCTTTTTAAGACCATTGTGTTCATTAAGACGCCTTGCCACATCTGTGGTGATGCCGCAATACAGCGTATCATCAGCGCAGCGCATGAGGTAAACAAACCAGTGTTGCATGGTTTTGTATGGCTGTGGCAGGGGCTTTTGTCAATACTAAGTACAGAGTATTACGTAAAATGGGCAAAGAACGCGCACGTGGAATCTCTTCTTGCTCCATGAGGGCTTTTTGGCTATGGTCGCCCATATTTTTACGGCGAGGATTTATGCATATTTCAAAAGACTTGATACAGACTTTTTTGCGTTATTTTGGCGTGGGTATTTTTAACACTTTAGTGCATTGGGCTGTATTTTATATGGTTTTTTCGCAGTGTGCATTGCAAAGTGTCGCTAACATAGTGGCTTTTGCTGTGGCTGTGGTGGTTTCGTATATTCTTAATTCGCGCTTTACCTTTAAGCAAGGCTTAACAGGTAAGAAGTTTGTACTTTTTACAAGCTTTATGGGGGCTATAGCTTTGGGCAGCGGGGCTGTAGCTGATAGCTTAGGTATTTACCCTTTGCTTACACTTATTTTTACATCGGGCTTTAGCCTTGTGGCAGGTTTTTTATTTTCTAGATTTGTGGTGTTTAAAGATTAAGCCATGTCTTGGGACATGCAATACGTATGCGCTATTAGGCGCTGTGGCTGTAATGATACAAAAAAGGGGCTTTAGGCGCCCCTTTTTTATTATGCAAAATCTGGATCAAGAGCAGCTTTGCCATTGCCCAGCATAATGTATATGTAATGTAATCCTCTTTCATCTATAGGAATTATAGGAAAGGAGGTGCGGCAGTTATCGCAACGTACCATGGCCGGCTGCGTGGGAGCAGCTAAAGAAACATGGCGCTGGCACTCAGGGCAAGGGTAAAAAAACAAAACTTCCATGCCTTCGGGAGATACAGGTTGTACAGGCTTAGCATTTTTCATAACAAGGCTCCATCAAAGATACACCGCTCATGCTGGCAGGTATGTCCTTTTTCCAAAGTTTAATAAGCGTGGGGGCCACGTCGGCAAGTTTGCCATTTTGTAAGTGCCCTGGGCTTTTTTCTTCGGTACCTTCAAAAAGAATACATGGTACCGGATTTGTGGTATGCGATGTTTGCGGCTGGCCTTGAGCGTCTTGCATGCTTTCGCAATTGCCATGGTCGGCAATAATCATCATGCGTCCTTGGACATCACAAATGGCCTGCATAAATTGACCCACGCAGGAGTCAACCGTTTCACACGCTTGTATGGCAGCTTCCATTTTTCCAGTATGGCCCACCATGTCGCCATTGGCAAGATTGCATACAATAAGGGTGTATTTGCCGCTTTTTAAAGCCTCTATGCACTTAGTGGTCACTTCTTGGCAGCTCATGGCCGGCGCAAGGTCATAGGTGGCCACATCGCGCGGTGAAGGCACTAATATGCGATCTTCTTGGGGGAAGGGCTCTTCGCGCCCGCCGTTGAAGAAATAGGTTACATGGGCGTATTTTTCTGTTTCCGCAATGCGCAATTGCGCGCAGCCCCAAGAGGAAACCACTTCGCCAAGGCCCATGGTGAGGTTTTCTTTAGGAAAAGCCACAGGCAGGGTAAAGCTGGCGTCATAGCAGGTCATGGTGGCTATGCCGGCAAAGCAGGGCATTGGGCCACGGTCAAAGCCGTCAAAGCTTGGCAAAGTGATTGCTTGCACCAGTTCGCGCATGCGGTCGGCTCTAAAGTTCCATAAAAAGAGGCCGTCACCATTTTGCCATGTGCCATCTTCCACCAATAAGGTGGGTTCTATAAACTCATCAAAAACTTCCGCAGCGTAAGAGGCCAATACGGTGTAGGTGGCGCTTACCTTACCGCTTTCATGCTCAGGGTTTTTTTCGCCAGCGGCGCATTTTCCGTGAACGAGCATATTCCATGCTTGCTGCACACGTTCCCAGCGCGTATCTCTGTCCATGGCGTAAAAACGCCCGCATACTGACGCAATACGTGCCTTACCGCCCAAGGGCTGCAAAAAAGTTTCCAAAGTGCGGATATATTCGAGGCCGCCTTGGGGCTTTGTGTCGCGCCCATCCATAAAGCAGTGAATAAAGACCTCAAGCCCAGCATTAACCGCGGCGGACACAAGGCATTGCATATGCTTGTAGTGGCTATGCACGCCGCCATCGGAAAGTAAGCCTGCCAGATGCAAACGCTTAGAACCCGCAAGGGTTTTTTGTATAAGCTCCACAAAAGCAGGGTTTTTTTCTAGCTCCCCATTTTCCATGGCCACGTCAATACGGGTCATATCCTGATACACCACGGAGCCGGCGCCAATGTTTAAGTGGCCCACTTCAGAATTACCGATGTAACCTTCAGGAAGTCCTACAGCGCGCCCAGACGCTTGCAACTGGCTATGCGGGGCAAAAGCGTTGAGCATTTCCATGTTCAAGGTTTTGGCCATAGAGATGGCATTGCTTGGGCCTGCAGGTGCAAGCCCCCAGCCATCAAGTATGAGCAAAAGTGTAGGAGTAAGTGCTGGGTGCGACATAAGAGTCCTCGTATTATTGCGCTTCTATGAGTGCGTCTTCAGTCTTTGTTTTGGGCATTTCTTCCCAGAGTTTTTCAATTTTATATAAATCACGTACTGAGCCTTGGAAAACATTGATGACAATATCATTGCAATCAATCAAAATCCATTGACCTGTTTGCTTGCCTTCGGTGCGAAGCCATTCAAAGTTTTCTTTTTTGCAGTAAACCACAAGGCCTTCGGCTAAGCTTTGCGCATGGCGCATGGAGCTGGCTGTGACCACAATCATGGCTTCAGCAAAGGTGTTTTGATGTGTTAAGTTAAGGGAAACAATGTCTTGCCCTTTGTGATCTTCGAGAAAGCTCACCATGGCTTGTACTTTTTCTGCCGTAGGGAGCGTGGAGTATTTCTTTTTCATATATGCATCCTTGATAATATCAACAGCCTGTAGCTCAAAGGGGGGGCAATGTAAATAGAAAATATGACATGCGCAAAATACAAGTTCGTATTAAAGCGGCAAAGAAAGGCTTTCCCCCAGTAGAATTTGTCAGCAATCTGGAAAGCCCTATGCGGCTTTGTTGGAATTGTGTAAGTACATTTAACCGTGGGCTTCAGAAGGGGGGGGCGTCCATGAGGGGTCTAAATCTTCAAAGGCGGTATAGCGCGATAAGTACATGAGCTCCACGGCGCCCACAGCACCGTTACGTTGCTTACCTATGATAATTTCCGCAATGCCTTGTTGTGGACGCTCTGAAGGCTTAGTAAATTTATATACATCATCGCGGTAAACAAACATAATAACGTCAGCATCTTGCTCAATGGCGCCGGATTCGCGCAAGTCTGAAAGCATGGGGCGCTTGTCGGCACGCTCTTCTACTTTACGGTTTAACTGCGAAAGAGCGATGACAGGCACGTTCATTTCCTTGGCAAGCCCTTTGAGCGAGCGAGAGATTTCGGAAATTTCCAATTCGCGTGAGTCAATACGACGCCCTGCACGCATGAGTTGCAAATAGTCCACAATAACCATACCCACGCCATGTTCTGTCATGAGGCGACGAGTTCTGGCGCGTAATTCCAAGGTGCTGATGGCTGGCGTGTCATCAATAAATATGGGAGCCTGACCTATGACGTCGGCAGCGGCAAAAAGATTGGCCCAATCTTCATCGGTTAGCATGGAGGGACGGCGTAAAAGGGAAACGTCCACCCGTGCATACACGGCAAGGATACGCTGTAAGAGCTGTTCTTTGGACATTTCAAGCGAGTACACGGCTACAGGTGTTCCTTGCTGCACAGCGGCATTTAAAGCCAAGCACATGGCAAAGGCGGTTTTACCCATGGAAGGGCGCGCCGCCACGATGATAAGGTCTGAAGGCTGTAGGCCTGCTGTCATCATATCAAGGCGTTTAAAGCCTGTGGTAACACCAGTAATTTGCTCTTTGGAGCCGGCAAGATCTGTGAGGCGCTGGAATACTTTGTCGATGAGTTCTTTGGTTGAGCTAAATTCTTTTCCGGCTGACCGCTGCGCAATGGCAAATACCGATTGCTGTGAAGCATCGAGCAGTTCTTTTACATCTTGGGCGCTGTCATAACAATTGCCTATGATGCCAGAGCAGGTTTCAATGAGGCGTCGTTGTAAGGATTTATCGCGTACAATGTGGGCATAATGCGGCGCATTGGCACCTGCCACCACTGCTTGCGCCAACTCGCCAAGGTATACGGCGCCGCCCACTTCCTCAAGGCGTTTTTGATCCTTAAGGTAAGCAGCCACGGTGATAAGATCTATGGGCTGCGATTTATGATACAAATACATGAAAGCATCATAAATATATTGGTGCGCTGGCAGGTAAAAATCATCTTTTTCAAGGCTATCTACAATGACGTTAAGCACATTGGGAGAGGATAAAATGCCGGCTAAAACGGCTTGTTCAGCCTCTGTGCTGTGCGGGGGCACATGTTTTAAGAGCATGCTTTCGGGATTTTCCGGCTTGGCGCCATAATTTTGCGTATAGGTTTTACGACCTTGTCCGGAATTATTGTCGAATGTATTGCTCATATATGCCTCTTTTAAAATACCTTAGAAATGAAGTGCGCAAAGTAAGGTAGCGAGAAAACGCTGCCCTGACAAGTGAGCTTTTTGTGGAAAAACCTAAGACGTAACGGGTAAGGAAAAGGAATAGTAAGGAAAAATATTCTGAAAAGAATGCAAAACTGCCCTTAGTATTTACCAGAAGGAAAATACTAAGGGCAGTAATAAAAAGCTTATTCAGCAGCTTCGGTGGTTTCGGCAGCTTCTACAGCTTCTTCGGCCACTTCTTCTACTGGTGTATCTTCAGCGTAAGCACGTTGTTCGCTTTGTACTTTTACGAGGATGTTAGCAATAACACCAGCGAAAAGACGTACGCGCACTTCGTGTTCGCCCAAAACGCGAATGGGAGCGTCAAGAAGAATGCGACGACGGTCAACTTCTACACCTAATGCAGCCAAGGTTTCTTGGATGAGGTTAGAAGTAACAGAACCGTACAATTTGTCGTTTTCACCGACGCGCATTTTAATGATGATGTCAAGGTTTTCGAGCTTTTCGCAAACACTTTGTGCATCATTACGCATGGTGGACATTTTTTCTTCAAGCTTTTTACGCTCAAGTTCAAAAGCCTTCAAGTTACCTGGGCTGGCAACCATGGCCATACCTTGAGGTAACAAGTAGTTACGACCATAACCAGCTTTAACAGTAACTACGTCGCCCACTTTACCTAAGTTTTCAACGTCAGCACGGAGAATGATTTTCATATGCTTACACTCCCCTTATATCA
>CAYJNG010000077.1:0-11772 GCA_964371505.1 uncultured Desulfovibrionaceae bacterium | reverse complement strand
GTGATAACAACCTTAGCTTTACAGTCTTGAATACGCCCAAGTACGCCGCCTTCAGCATAGCCGGAAAAAATAACCGTATGAATGGCACCAATGCGTGCGCATGCCAACATGGCAATAACAAGCTCTGGAATCATGGGCATATAAAGAGCCACTCTATCGCCTTTACGCACACGTAAAGAACTTAAAGCGTGAGCAATACGACATACTTCGGTATACATCATTTGATAAGTATAGCAGCGTACCTCATGCTCCCCTTCGCCTTGCCAAATGAGTGCAGCCTTATTGCGCTTGCCGTTAATAAGGTGCCTATCAATGCAGTTGTACGAAGCATTAAGTTTACCGCCGCTAAACCACTTATAGGAGTGTTCTTTGTAGTCTGCATCTAAGACAGAATCCCATGGCTTAAACCAATGCAAGAGTTGCTTTGCACGCTCACCCCAAAATCCTTCGGGATCATCCAGCGCTCTACGACAAATTGCATCATATTCCTCTTGACTACTGACCCATGCAGTATCTTTTTTGTGCATGGGGGGAATGTAAGTACGATTTTCGTTTTGTAATGTAATAAAGCTATCTTGTGCCATGGCGATTCTATTCTCCTTTTTTAAAGTAACACAGGGGAAGCAAGTTCCCATTATTGCAACCTACACAGGCTATATATAAGCGTCAAGGGTCTAAAAATTGATTGTAAAAACAATCAACATGTATTTTGTATACCTTTTTTCTTCATCGAGCACACACTTTTTCTTCTAAACCTATGAAAGGCTAGATAATACTTTTTTTCACATGAAAATAGTACTCATAAAATATTTTTTATAAAAAATTCATTTCTTACATGTAATTTTCTGCATCAAATGACACAAACCATTTATATAGACCTTTGTTCACCTTTTTATTATGGTGTTGGCATCTCACCAAGCTTTAATACATAAAGGGATTTTTATGGCTTCTACAAAGAAAATTTTTTTACAAAGCAGTGTTCTTACAACACTTCTTTGTCTAGCAACGCCTTTTATACCTTGCTCGCAAGCTCTGGCTTCTACCAATGATATAGACCGTCTCATTGAAAAGGCAGAGCAAAGACGTATACAAATTGCTCAACGCATGGAAAGCAGTACAGTTTTTATTTTTACCGAGACATCTGATGGCATAAGCATGGGTACTGGTTTTGTGGTAGCTCCCAACTATATTCTTACCAATGGACATGTGGTCAATGATGGTGAATCCTTCTATGTGGTAGGGAAAGATTTTGCTCCGGTGGAAGCAGAGCTCGTTAAATGGGTTTATAATAACGTCAAAGACTATGCTCTTCTTAAAGTAGATATGCCAAGTAGTCTGCCTGTGCTTTCATTTAACCTTGAGCTACGTCGCACCGATAAAGTAAGCGCGTGGGGCTTTCCGTATATGGTAACACAGTACGATAAGAATATTGATAATCTTTTTGAAGGAGAGCGTGGCAGCATGCCTCCTGTGGTTTATACAGAAGGGCATGTGAGTACCTTTGTACAAAATTCTCACGGAAGAAAAAGTATTGTGCACACGGCTGCCATTGCCAGCGGAAACAGCGGCGGCCCCTTGGTAAACAGCCGGGGAGAAGTGGTTGGCATTAATACATGGGGCGCCACTGATGATGATGAAGGGGCTTTTATCAACGCTTCCCTCACAGCCCATGAAGCCGTGGCCTTTTTACGTTCTTGCGGCATAGAGCCCAGCATTGTACAGAAAACACAACATGCTAGCCTCCCCTTTGTATCGCAAGATAGCTCAGAAAACACCCAAACGCCCCTCCCCGTTCCAAGCTCTCAGCCCCAAAACAATGCAACATCTCCCTTTGCTGCTGCAGGGACCATAGTACAAGATGCCGTAAATGCTGTCGGCGGCGGCGCATCCTCCAGCGTTTTCCCTTTCTCCTCCGCAACACAAGCACCACAACTCTCAGATATAGAGCCCAGTCCACGTGGCCTTACGGGAGATGCCAAAGAGTTTTATGACGAAGCAGTAAACGGTAATGCCGAGGCTCAGGCCTATTTAGGCATTGCCCATTGGGAAGGGGGTGAAGCTCCGGAAAATATGGCCATGGCTCTCATGTGGCTACAAAGATCCGCCGCACAAAACAATGCCGATGCGCTATGTATGCTAGGTATTATTTATATCTCTGATGAAGACTATCACAACCCACAACAAGGCTTAGAACTGCTTAAGAAAGCAAGCAAGCAAGATGCAGATTACGCTTCTATCCTTGCGCATTTTCAATTTTTTGGAGAGCAATACGGCATTGCTCGTGATGCGGCTGCTTCCCTTAAAGCGGCACAAAGGGGCGTAGAAAAAGCTCAAGACCCTGAAGCTAAAGCCCTACTCTCCTTTCTATATTTTTATGGTGAAAATGTCGTTGACGCAGATGAAGAGCGAGCTTTAACTTATGCACGCGAAGCTGCCAAAGATGATGTGGCGCTTGCCTATGGCATGCTCAGCTTACTTTATAATGATAGTTCCGTATTAAAAAATGATTCTCAAAAAGCCTTTGAATACGCCCAAAAGGGTGCTGACGGCAATGATGGACTGAGTAAAGCCCTTTTAGCTGCATACTATTACGACGGTGATGGCACCGAACAGGACTTTGCTAAAGCCTTGCAATATGCGCAAGAATCAAGCGAAGAGTTTCAAGAAATAGGGCAACTTATTTTAGCCAATATGTATGCTGAAGGTAAGGGGGTTACAAAAAATCTCCCCTATGCTTGGGCTTATTATGATTTAGCTGAAAAGAAAAATATGCTGTCCGCCATAGAGAATAAAAAAGTCATTGAACAAAATATGACAAAAAAAGAAATTCAAGCAGCACAGCAATACGCGAAGCAACTTGTTATGCAAAAAGGACTCAGCTACTAGGTAGTAGCTAAGTATACAACATACCGAGCATGCACACCCTTTTACATATATAAACACAAAAAGGCATGGATACAGCATCCATGCCTTTTTATCTATCACATCTCAAGTATTATTTTTTAGACTTACTTAAAATGGATTCCCCTTGTTGCAAAAGATCCATGATTTTTTCTTGCGAAATACGGTTATGGTCGTACTCGACCGTAAGAGTACCGGCAACAACATCAAAGTCAGACTTTTTTACACCGGGATAAAACTTAAGAAGTATTTTTACTTTTTTAACTATGGCTTCATCTTGAAAAGCTTCGTGCTTTACTTGAATATTTCCTTCCGAAAAGGCGGTAATATACTCTTTAAACATCGTACTATCCTTAACTAAACTGTATTTTCAGATTCAATACACGCAAAGGCTTCGTGATTGTGTATGGATTCCATACTTTGCACTTCCACTCTATACCAAGCCACTTGCGCATGCTGAGCAAGACGAATAGCTGTTGCTCGCACCACATCTTCCACAAAGGCAGGGTTGGCAAAGGCTGCCTCAGTTACAAATTTTTCATCTTCACGCTTAAGCAAACTATACACAGGCGAAGAACCTGCCGCTTCAGCAATTTCTACCAACTCTTCAATCCAAAAAAATTTACGCATACGTACAGCCATGCGTACCATGGTACGTTGACTATGAGCGCCCTCATTACTAATGGCCTTGGAACAAGGACACACAGACATAACAGGTACTTCCACTTCTAGTAAAAATTCAGGTTTGTCATTATCATTGCCAATTTCTCCCGTGAGCGTGCATTGATAATCCATTAAACCTTCTCGCTGACTGGCTGGCGCTTTTTTACGAATAAAATAGGAAAAAGCAAAGGAAATAGTGGCTTTTTGTGCTTGCAAGCGTTGTTTTACATCTTGCAATAGGCGTTTCATGGATTGATAGTCTAGCTCTTCGCCCCATCCTTCCAAAGCTTCCACAAAGCGGCTCATATGCGTGCCCTTAAAAGCAGAAGGAAGCTCCACCCCCAATGACACCTTAGCTACACTATGTTGACGGCCTTGCGCCCTATCAAGCACCACCACAGGTAAAGAAATATTTTGAATACCTACTCTATCTATATCTAAGGGCACCAAAGCTGGGCCCATTTGCACGTCTTCCATTATACCAAATCCTGACCGGTTGTTGTGGATGAAAAAGCCCCATGCTTTACGCCGCGAATGGAAATAAGAGCGTTGGCAAGCTGACGAATACGTTCAGCCTCTCCTTTAAGCACAAGAACTTCAAGACAATTATGATGATCTAAATGCACATGTAAGGTAGCAATAATACAATCATGCGCATCGTGTTGTAAGGCTGTAAGCCTTTTGGAAATATCACTTTTATGGTGATCATATACAAGAGTAAGAGTACCTGCGGCTTCATTTTGAGCTGTATTCCAGCTATCTTCCACCAAAGCTTTACGAATAAGGTCGCGTATGGCCTCAGAACGATTGGCATAAGAATTCTTCTCGCACAAAGCATCAAAGGAGGCCAGCAAAGTACTGTCCAAAGAAACGCCAAATCGTGTCACTTTGCTCATGAAATACTCCAAAGAAAATTATAGGCAGTGGTAGCCATATATACGCAATGTTTTACACAAAAAACGCATAAGACATGCGTACCCAAACCAAAAGCCATGTCTGACCGCTTTTCAACAGATGGCCTGTTTAGCGTCGCAATTCCCACACCTGCACAGTTACAGGCACATCTTGCGCGTATAAAGCTTCCACAGGCTTTTCATACACTCTTTTAGCAACCCATTGGCGACGTATGATCTCTGCCCGAAAAAACTCATACACAGAACGGCAAGGTTCAGCAATCCATGCCACGCCATCTTTAGTAAGAGCATAATCAATAAAATTTAGCACAGGATGCACAAAACCCCGTTCATACATAATATCGCCGCCCCACAAAAAATCTATACTATTTTTTTGAATGGCTGGCCTACGCCAATCCATCACTGTCCATAGGGGCTGTGTAACACCATTCACAGTGGCGTTTTTATACGCAAAGTGCAAAGCCTCTTCTTCATAGTCCATGGCAAGCACATGTGCCCCTAACCATTGCCCCACCATGGCCGTAAGCCCAAGACCGCACCCCACGTCCAAACAACGAGCACCGCTAATGCGCGCTTGTTGCTCCTGCAGCCAACTACAAAGAGCCACAGAAGAAGGCCAAAGCTCAGTCCAATAAGGCAAGCGTTCATCATCTTCAAAAGAAGACACACGCACTTGACTCGTCATGGCATCCCATAATTCTTCTAAATCAGAAGCTCGGTGTAATTCAAAATCTCTTCCGCATACGCGGACATGGATAACGGGGGAATATGATGTTAAGGATGTGGACATGCTCTACTCTCAATTTTTTTCAGGCCTTAAGATATCTTCTCTTGCCTAGAAGTGCAAGAGGCAGCATGGGGCTAAATAGTGAGAAAAATAGAAACTTCTCATTTAAATTATTTATTGTTTTATTTTAACATATTATACTTCTTAAAAGCGCAAGACTTGTCTACTTTTCAAGCTTCTGCTATAAGACTGAGATACTTTTAAGGAGTCTTGTATGGCATTTAGCTTTTTTGACATCATCATTGCAATAATTTTTGCGTATTTTTCTTTATCTGGGCTCATGCGCGGCTTTTGTAAAGAAGCTTTTAGCCTTATAGGCCTTATAGGTGGTTTATGGCTTGCCTATACATATCACCCTCTTTTAAGCCAGCACCTCACACTTATAGATGGCGAAGTATGGCGTACCATTGCAGCTTATATAATTATTTTTATGGGTACGAATATCCTTGCAGGATTATGCGCTGTCATATTGCAGTCCATACTTACTTTGGCCATGCTGCCTTGGGCAGATAAACTGGCAGGCTTTATGCTGGGCCTTGTAAAAGCCATTGTGCTTTGTAGCATCCTTACCCTCATTATTCAGCGCTTTTTTGGTAATGCAAACTTTTTACAAGATTCCTTCCTCCTCCCTTATTTAACAAACTTTATTGAAAATATTCGTGCCTATATACCACACGAATTCTTTAGTATTAACTCTTAACCCTTATAGCTATCTAAAGGAAGCACATGAAAGCTCTTGAAAATTTACAATCCGTCTTAGAAAAACTCATAGGCCCTGACGGCTGCTCTTGGGATAAAGAACAAACGGCCATGTCTTTGGCAGACTATGTTATTGAAGAAAGCCATGAGTTGGTAGACGCCATTCGTCAAGGAAAAAGCAAAGACGTATGCGAAGAGCTGGGCGATGTGGCTTTTCTTTTACTACATATTGCCAAACTTTATGAAAATAAAGGTGATTTTTCTTTAGAAACAGCACTTAACATGAGTGCTGAAAAAATGGTACGTCGTCACCCGCATGTATTTGCGGAAACGACCTTTGACAGTATGGATGAGCAACTCAAAGCTTGGGAAGCCATTAAGCGCGCTGAAAAGCAAGATGAAGAGGGAAAAGCCAAGGGCGTATTTGACTCTTTACCGCGCTCCTTACCGCCGCTTATCAAAGCGTATCGTTTACACTCCAAAGCTTCGCGTGTAGGTTTTACATGGCCTGAAGATCAAGAAGTAGAACAGCAAGTGGAAGCAGAATGGCTAGAATGGATTGACGTGGCCCAAGGTGATAACAAAGAAGCCCAAACCCATGAGCTTGGCGACATGCTTTTTACCCTTGTGGAGCTTGGTCGCCGTAAAGGTATTAAGGCCAGCGAAGCTCTCGACTTAAGCGCCATGCGCTTTTTACGACGCTTTGAAGCCATGGAGGCTCTCGCTCGCGAAAGAAATATAGACTTTGTTGCCTTGGAACTTGACGACAAAGACGCCCTCTGGAACGAAGTAAAAGAAGCAGAAAAGAAGTAGTATTTTTCTTAGGGAGGCGTTAGGCTTCCCTTTTCTTTATTTAATGTACACTATGCCTGCGCATAGAACACAATCCTAAGGTTAAAATATGACCATGGAGAGGAAGGTATGACAGAAGATAAAAAAAACACCCCTGAGGCCTCTGTAAACACAGACAGCACCAAGGGAGAAGAGCCTACGCTTGCCCCCAGTGAAGAGCACATTGCACCCTCTGCCACTGCAGATGCTAACACAGATGCACAGAATATATCATCTGAAGCAGGTGCAGATGTTTCCGCGAGCACTTTCATAACCGCAAGCACAGAAGGTGCCGAACAAGCGCAGCACGCGGAAGAAGTAAAAAGTGAACCTGAGCAGCAGCCCATTACAGCGCCCATAAACTTTGCCCAAGCAGAGGCTGGCGCAACGCCCCCTGCCAATACAGCTAAAGGGCGCTTTTCCACCATGGGCAGTACCACGGTGGAAAGTGAAGCCGCATCCCCTACCGCCGCTGCCGATGATACAAGCGTTCAGCAAGATCAGCAAAGGCCACAAGATCAGCAAAAACCACAAGAACAACAGGCCCCACAGCCTCAGCCTGTAATGGGGTTTGCCGCCAAATCTTTTGCGCATATGAGCAGCCTTGCCCCTTTGTATCTTTTACTGCTTTTTGCTTTGCATATTCTCGCCAGTATTTGGCTGCCTTCAGTTTATTTTCCGGTGGAACTGGCCCATATAGACGTTTACACTAAGATGCAAGCCGCAGGGCAATGGCTGGTACCGCCTGCTTCTGAGGCCTTGGGCGCCACACTGCCCGGCTACTATTGGTTCATGGCTTTAGTAGATTTGCTGCCCTTGCCAGACAGCATATACTTGCCAGTGCTTTCTGCCATAACGGCGCTTATAGCTCTTGCCGGTGGTTACACCTTAGCTGTAAGTACAAATCTTGGAAAAAATGGCTCTTTTGCCGCCGGATTGCTTCTTTTAAGTTGTCCTCTATTTCTTGTGTTCATGCATATGGTGGGGCCAGAAATGCTCACCGCAGGCTTATTTAGCTTTGCTCTTGCCCTTCTCTTTAAAGCTTGGACCAAAGAAGTTGCTCCTTTTTCCTTTATATTTGGCTTTCTCTTTTTAGCTTTAGCCACGTTCACGGGTGGTTTTCTTCCCTTATGGACGACGATTTTAGCCAGCATTCTTTTAATTATATGGCGCGGTACCTTTAGTAGAGCGCATCAATTGGACGCTGTCATTGGCTTTGGCGTACTTATTCTTAGCTTTGCTCTGTGGTTAGTCTTCACTATTTTGGGTAGCGAACATGCCACAGCCCTTGATGCCATCATGCTGCAAGGCATAGCTCCTTTTATGCCGCCTTATTGGCCTGTACCTACACCATGGGCACTCGTATTTCTTGCTTTTGGCCTCTTACCATGGGTAATTGTGCCCCTCTTTGCCTCTTGGCCCAAAGTATTGGGAAATGCTTGGGGAAGCCTCAAAGCCTCTCGCAAGGATAATTCCGGCCCCACGTGGTTATATTTTGTGGCTTTCATAGGCATGGCTTGTATTGTTTTCCAAAAAACAGACGCTCTCTTTACGGTGGTGCCTTTAGTCCCTGTTTTAGCACTTATACTTGCCAAAACAGTGTGCCATTTATCGCGCCTTGGCAGTAACGTCTTTTTCCTCTTACTGGCCATATGTTTACTTGTCTGTGGTATTATCATCACGGTCATAAGCATCCCAGCCACGGCATCTTTTTGGACACCGTACCTAGCAGAAAATATTACAAGAATGCTGCACGGCTTAAAGGGACTACCCATTTTATCCGCGGTGTTCATTCTTTCTGCGCTCTTATTGGTAAGGTTTACAAAGCGCGCCTTCCCTGAGGGAGCACTCATGGTTATGGCACTCTTTTTTGTCTTTACCGTGCAACCCATGATTGGCTTTGTGGCACCTTCCCTTGTGGGGCATGGTGCCGTACAGCATGCTCTAGGTGGCGGTCTTGGCACCTTACCGCCAAGCATAGCCCCGCACATGCCCACGCATCCTGTGGGTGACTTTCCTGTGGCCCCTCTAGAAGGAGAAAATACAGAGCTTAACCCAAGCCCCACTCCTGTTATTACGGCTCCAGAGCCTAAAGCAGAAGACACTGTACCCTCCACAGAAGAGTCTGTAGAGCCTGTAAGCCCAGAGCTTCAAGAAACGCCTTCCTCAGCGGTATTGCCTACGACGGAAGAAAAACGCCCTGAAGAAGCAAGCCCAGTAGAACAAACGCCTTCGTTAAACGAGGTACCGCCTTCTACCACACCGCAAGTGCAACCGCCCTTGGAGGAAAATACGGCCCCAGAAAGCGCACCGCAAAACTTAGACACCACAAGCTTATAATTTACTCATACCTAAAAAGCCATGGGAAGAAAATTTTTCCTCCCATGGCTTTCCTACGAGTCTACCATGAAAAATATTTTTCGCTTTATATATGCTGCACTTTTTCTATTGAGCACAGCTATCTTGCATGTACCGCTCACAGCGCAAAGTCAAGAATTAGTGCTTAGTGCAGAAATACAATATCCTCGGCAAGTGAAGGTAGGCGAAACAGCCTATGTAGAAGTACATATGACATCCATTTTGCCAGATAACGCCATACCCAGTGTAAAAATAAACACTTCCACCAGCCCCCAAGAAGATTTTATGCTCATTGAAGGCTATCCAGCTTCTGCCATTCGCTTTAAAAAGGCCGGTGATTACGCGTTTACGGTAAATTCTGGCTTTATGCTGCAAGATGCCTGAGGCGCCGGCATTCACAATGCACTGGATGTGCAAACCATAAGTATTACAGTTATTCCTTAGTATATAAAAGAAAAAAGCATGGAAAGTACACCTTTCCATGCTTTTTTATACTATCAATAAAAAATACGTCTATGTTCTGTAATCTGCATTACAGGTCACATAATCGTGCGATAAGTCTGAAGCTAAGAGCACATAAGTCCCTTTACCGCTTCCCATACCTATATTAATGGTCACATCACGACCGCGTAAAGGTTCCTCTAAAGCCGCATCATGATTTCCCTTGGTGGGTTGTCCGGCAATAAATAGCTCCACACCACACAAAGACATACGTACATCATTGGGGTTAAAGCTAGCGCCACTACGTCCCACAGCGGCGATAATACGGCCCCAGTTGGCATCACGTCCGTACATGGCTGTTTTCACTAGCTGCGAATGCCCCACAGTGCGTGCCACCTTTTCGGCGTCTTCGTCACTAGCAGCGCCTTCTACTTCAATACGAATTACTTTAGAAGAGCCCTCGCCATCTTGCACGAGCATATAGGCAAGAGATCCTAAAATTTCTTCCAAGGCCTCACGTAAAATGGTGAGGTCTGCACTGTCTGCCTCGCTTACGCGAATACCCGATGCGCCATTGGCAAAACCTAACACTGTATCATTGGTGGAAGTATCACCATCCACCGTCACGCGGTTAAAAGTCACATTTACAGCATCCACAAAAAGCTTTTGCCATAAAGCTTTATCCACGCCGGCATCGCACGCCACAACGGCAAGCATGGTGGCCATATTGGGGCAAATCATCCCAGCGCCCTTGGTCATACCGGCAAGGTGAATGGTGCCTGTGCTTAATTCAATTTCACGGTCGCAAAATTTAGGGAAAGCATCGGTGGTCATCATGGCTTTGGTAAAATGTTCTTCATCTTTGGTGCCAAGGCTTTCTCCCAACATACGGGTAGCCTCTGGCCATAAATCCATAATAAGATGATTACCAATCACACCCGTGGACATGGGTAATATTTGATCTGGATGCATTTGCACAACTTCAGCCATAAGGCGCAAGGTTTCCTTACAGTTTGCAAGGCCTTCGTCGCCTGTGCAAGCATTGGCCTGACCAGAATTGACCAGCACGGCGCGCACATCGGCATCATCTAAAGCTAAGATGCGTTCACACTCAAGCACGGGAGCCGCTTTAAAAGCATTGGTGGTAAAAACCCCTGCCACAGAGCAAGGCACATCGGAAATCATAATGGCAACGTCATCACGTTGCGCACGACGAAATTGCGCGTTGGCAGTGCCAATTCTAAAACCTTTAGGTAAAGCCATGGTAAATCCTGTTGTAGTATAAAATAGTTTTTGTGGGGGGAAAGAGGGAAACTTTTTAAAAAAAGTTTCCCTCTTTCCCCCCACACCCCCCATCCACCCTTCAAAAATTTTTCACGGCGGCAAGAGTTAGTTCTTTGTATGGTGCTACTCCACCGCACAAGAGTATGCGTGTAAAGCACTAACAGTCTGTTACAAAAGTCAATTTTAAGCAGGCTGTTCAAAAATTGTAAGATGCGAGGAAACGGAAAAAAACCAGATACGCAGCGTATTAGACATACATAAGCTCTTTGGCTTTTTTGCGCTGACAACGCAGATTGCTGTTTTTCAACAGCTTGCTAAGCATATATCAAAGGGGCACAGCCTATGCAAGGGTAAAAATGAAGGGCTCTGTTTTGCAACAGAGCCCTAAATATTTCCTCATATTCACACAGCCTCAGCATAGCGTTAGAAAGCGTGAGATGCGAGGAAGAGAGAAAATCCAGACAGCGCAGTGTATAAAGACATACATAAGCTGTCTGGATTTTCTTTCTGACAAAGCAGATTGCGCTTTATAACGCTATGCTTTTTTCTTTTGGATTTCTTCAGCAATAGCAGCAGGAACCTTCTCATAGTGATGGAACTGCATGCTGAATGTTGCACGACCTTGAGTCTTAGAACGAAGGTCAGTAGCATAACCAAACATGGCAGAAAGAGGCACTTGAGCGCGCACGCTTTGTGCACCAGTACCACGAGCTTCCATGCCCTGTACGCGACCACGACGGCCGTTAAGGTCGCCCATAACGTCACCAAGGAAGTCGTCAGGTGTTACTACTTCAACGTCCATGATGGGCTCAAGAAGTACAGGAGCAGCCTTAGCAATGGCGTCCTTAATGGCCATAGAACCAGCTACATAGAAAGCTTGTTCAGAGGAGTCAA
>CAYJNG010000076.1:0-11797 GCA_964371505.1 uncultured Desulfovibrionaceae bacterium | reverse complement strand
CAATCACAATGCAAAGGAGTATGCATGTTAAAATTTATTGGTGAAATTAAAACGCCTTATAAAATTGTGGACGACTGCCCTCGTAATATTAGCAAAGATGGCCCATTATGTACTTTAGCTCTTTACAAAGAATATCAAGATGGGCTCAAAGGCTTAAAGACTGGTGATAAAATTCTTATTTTGTATTGGTTAAACCTCTCTCAAAAAGCGCCTATGGAGCAAAGTTCTCCAGATGCTACAGTCAAAAGAGGCGTGTTTTCTTTGCGATCTCCTCATCGGCCTAACCCAATAGGCGCTGCCATTGTACGTATTGAAAATATTACCGAGAGCATTGTAGAAGTGAAAGGCCTTGATTGCGTAAGCGGCACAAAATTGTTGGATATTAAACCTGCCATCATGGATGAGCTTTTATAGCTTACTTGATCATCTTTTGGCTATAATCAAAAGCAACAACTTGGGCACCTTTTTCAGCCATTCTTGCGGAAAAATTCCCATTTCCACAAGCAATATCTAAAACATAATCACTCGCTTGTATGTTTAAAAATTTTTCTGTGTCTGGGCGTACCAAATCCCGATGGAAAAAATTTGACTCATCTCCCATGTAGTTGTCCCAAAATTCGGCGTTGACCTCCCAAGCATGAAGTCCGTTATTATTTGTTTTCATTGCATCTCTCGATAGTTTTTTTGTGTCTCACACACCAAAACAATACGGCGCAACAGTTCCCTTAACAATGTGCTAGATGATAAACGCTGCAAAACCGCTTGGTTTTCACTTCTGGAAAGCTTATCCGGCAATTACACATTCTGTGATGTCCTGCACCTTAGAATATACTATCCAATGTTTCAAGAATATATCCTTCAGCAGGAAAAACGCCTCAGCAACAATACAAAAAACAAAGTTTTTGTGATACACATCACAGTATAGTATAGAGTTCCTTTGTATTATCTGTGCAGATACTACGGAGATTCTCTATGCAAAACCCAAAAATTTCTTTTAGTGTAGCTTGTAAAACATGGTGCACTAGTTTTCTAGCCATGGTGTTCTTATTTACTTTAGAAAGCGTTCTTCAAAGCCTTGGCATATATTCGCCACTACTCATAGGTTCCTTCGGCGCGTCTGCCGTGCTCCTTTTTGCTGCGCCGCAAAGCCCTTTTTCACATGGGCGCAATGTTATATTTGGGCACAGCATTTCAGCTTTCATAGGGGTAACTGCCTATTTACTTTTTGGGGAATACCCCCTACTTGCTGCCAGTTTTGCTGTATCCACAGCCATAGCTTGCATGTATATGAGCGCAACCTTGCATCCTCCGGGAGGGGCCACAGCCTTTATTGCTGTCATGGGGGGCCCTAGCATTCACGATTTAGGCTATCTTTATGTCTTTATGCCCTGTTTTGTGGGGGCTGTGCTGCTATGCGCTTTTAAAAAACTCGCCCACTCTTCTCTCGCAAGTATATTTTCACCAAAAAGGACCTTAACATAACATGTGGAAAACATATCTTAAAATATTCATTCCCACCGCCCTCTCTTTACTTTTGGGGGCGGCGCATTTTTGGAGAGCAGGTATGTATGGCCTTAGCCTTACCCTAGTGGGCCTCATGCTTTTAGCCTTAAGCATGCGCACTGCGTGGGTAAGAATTGTGCTCAAAACAACTCTTACTCTGCTTACTCTACGCTGGGTATGGACTTGCGCAGAACTGGTACAATTACGTCTGCATATGGGGGAACCGTGGATGCGCCTCAGCTGTATTTTACTCAGTGTAGCCCTATTCACCCTTATGAGTGCTTGGCTTTTACAAAAGCGTTATGCGCAAGACTTTTATGAAGAACAAACACATACAGCAACACACAGTGCCGTAACATTTTTTATAGTCTTTTCAGCTTTCTTACTCATAGACCATAAGGCGCCGCATGTATTAATACTACATAGATTTGCGCCGCATTTTGGCGCATTGCAAGGGTTTATTTTGAGCTGTTGGGGGGCTTATGTGGTGCAAAAGCTATTGGATCCTCACAAAAAAATCCAAACTCGCATGAGAATATGGCGCCTTTTTTCTTGCGTATTTTTCGCTCAATTCCTTTTAGGTCTCTTAGGGTACAGTATCTTTTTTATGACAGGAAAACTGCATCTGCCCATACCGGGAATTATCCTTGCGGCGCCCATTTTTCGTGCAGAAGGTTATTTCATGCTTATACTCTTCAGCGTGTCTGTACTTTTGGTGGGGGGCGCTTGGTGTAGCCATCTTTGCTACTTTGGCGTGTGGGATGCAAGCCTAGCCGCCAAAAAACGTACACAGGGCGTACGCCCCTTACCTGCAAAGCTTGCGCGGCTCATACCCTATTCAGCGCCTTTCTTTCTCATCCTCACGGTATTAATTGCGGGAGGTTTACACTATTTTTCCGTACCCGTACCCGTAGCCATAAGTTTGGGCTTAGCCCTTGGGCTCTTGCTCTTCCCAGCCATGGCTTTTGTAAGCTATAGATATGGCATCACAGGGTATTGCCTTGGCATATGCCCTTTGGGAGTGCTTGCCACACGCACACGCGCATTATTACCATGGCGCATACATTTTACACAGCAGTGCACACTATGCAAACAATGCACGCAAGTGTGCACGTCCATGGCAATAGATACAAGAGCCTTAAAAAGAAAAAACCCGTATGCCACCTGTACGCTGTGCGGTAATTGTATAGCCGTATGTAAACATCAGGGTTGCGCTATGAATTTTACATGGTGGCCCGTGAGTCCTCATGCAGCTCAAGCCATATTTTGCGTACTTATCACAAGTATGCACAGTCTTTTTTTAGGCGTTGCCATGATATAACAAAACGCTATAAAAACTATGCACATAAACTCTTAACTTACACATAAAACGCGTTATAATTACCTGTACGGCGTCAGCACTTCCTCGTTGACGCCGTACAACATTGGCTACATTATTTTTTCACCATAGATAATTGTACCGTTCCATCGGGTGAAAAGGAAAGCGTTGCGCGTAAATTTGACTGCTTACGCAACAGCTCATATGTAAACACCGTACTACCATCTATATTCTCAAAAGCTTTTATAAGCGCTTCCTTGCCCTCTCCTTGCGGCATGTATTCCTTACCGGAAAAATTGTATTTTTGTAGTGCAAAATCAGCTTGCGAAAGTTCTTCAATAACTCCCATAATAGAAGAAGGCGCCACGGGGGATACTACATGCAAAGCTACGGGCACACCGTTTTCTATTTCCACCCCCTTACCGGTGAGATTCCAAGAAAGGTTGCCAAGAGCAAGAAAATTATCCTTATAGGTCATAAAATCCACGCCAGGCGTTGTCCACTCTTGCCAGCCTTTTACAGGGGTGCCCCCAGCCAAAAACTGCCATACCACATTAAAGGGCGTGCCTGCTGTTTCTTGATATATTTCTCCACTGCCAAGACAGGTGAGCTGTGGAATGGTTTTCTCAGCATTTCTATGAAGAGGGTTAAGCTCAAGACTCATGGAATCAAGAGAGCCTGCCTCATGCTCCACATAAAACTGCCAAACCTCACCATCCTTAAGGTGAAACACCACTCGATTGCACAAATTTTCTGGAAAACGTTGATCAGATACTTGCGCTGTACTTTTAGCTGCAAGATTTTCCATGACCAAGCTATCGGGTGCCGTGGAATACTCCGAATAACACTCCACACGTGTAACATTCTTATCGGTGTTATTTTTTACCTCTACGGTGGCCGCCAGTGCCGACGCATTACAAAGTAATGTAAATAAAGAAGCAGTAAGCAAAGACGTTTTCATATTTTTCATGGTTTTCTCCCTTTTTTATTCCAAGACACACGGCACCATCTGCCCTGTATTTCGCGTTTAAGGTTACTATAATATCAACCATTCCATGGATGTAAATGCCCTCTGAGCCTACCAGCATGGCGGGTTTTAGTAAAATGACACGTACGTTACCATTAAGACTCGCTAGGGCTAGACTTTCCCCTAATCTGAATATATTCTATGCAAAATGCATGACAACACATGAACACGTAAAACCTATACGGAACTTTTACACGCGCAATATCCATTCCCCCTACACCGCACAAGCGCCCAACTGCCTTGTACCCACAAAAGCTGTACAGTAGTTTGACATTTTAACCACAAAAAGAGCGTTTTATGACATCACCTTCTTTTACACTTACAGAATTTTTAGCGGCAGAAGTTAAACCGGCCCTTGGCTGTACAGAGCCTGGTGCCGTGGCCTTAGCAGTAGCAAAAGCCAAAGAATATCTATCAGGCACTGTTACCCATGCGCGCATTATCGTCAGTGATGGCATTTTTAAAAATGGCGCTTCGGTGGGTATTCCCGGTACTGCCGGCATGAAGGGCAACAATGTAGCCGCTGCACTGGCCCTTTTGCAAGGTAACGCTGCCTATGGGCTTGAAGCCTTAAAAGACTGCACACCAGAAATCTTACCGCAAGCCATGGCATTACTCAATAACCACTGTATTGAAATTCACGCAGATACGCAATTTCACGGTGTATATATTCATGCCACACTCAAAGACGATGCCGGACACAGCGCCCGATGTATTATAGAAGGTCAACACGACAATATTGTAAAAATATATAAAGATGATGCCGTAATCTACAGCGCAGATACTACGCAAAGCGCAGAGCAGGATGCTTGTGAATCTTTAAGCATCAGCCAGCGCATTCGCGCCATGTCTTACTCTCAAGTGGTGGCGGTTTTAGACAGCATTACCCCGCAAGACGTGGAATACTTGCTTCAAGGGGCACGCATGAATATGGACATGGCTCTTAAAGGTATTGAAATGCCGCTAGGCTTACAAACAGGGCGTACCATTTTGCGCAATATACCGCACCTTCCGGCGGGGCGCGATTTAGCTTCACAATCTTTACGCATTAAAGCCTATACAGCCGCTGCCGCCGACGCACGCATGGGCGGGCTGAAAGAAGCTGTCATGAGCAGTGCCGGTAGCGGAAACCATGGCCTTACAGCCATTATCCCCATTACCATGATGTCTCAAGTATCTGACATCAGCTCTGAGCGCCTAGCCGAAGCCTTGGCCTTTAGCCATTTATCCACATCTTACATCAAAAGCCGCTTGGGTAGATTAAGCCCTGTATGCGGCTGTACGGCTTGCGCCGGCGCTGGCGCTGCAGCGGGGCTTGTGTATATGCTAGCTCCCAATCAAGAAACGCAAGCCCACAAAAACGCTAAAATCACCCCTAGCAAAGTCAACAAAGCCGCCAATGCCATGGCTATTATCTTAGGAAATTTAGCCGGCATGATTTGTGATGGTGCTAAAGATACCTGCGCCCTTAAGGTGGGCACAGCAGCCCTAGAGGCTTGCCATGCAGCGCTCTTGGCGCTCGAGGGGCATTATCCAGAATTGCAAGGCATAGTGGATGAAAGCATAGAAAATACTGTTAAAAACCTTGAAAGCATTTCTAGCCAAGGCATGAAAGATATGGATAGAACCATTATAGACATTGTGGAATCACGCCTAAAATAACAAAATATACGCTGAAAAATTGGCGGCTGAAAAGAGACTTTCCCAAGTACTCTCTTCAGCCGCTTATATATACCTTACTGCCCTATGCCCTACGTGGCACAAAGCACAGTTACTATTTTAGTCTATACATCCTTATCTAAGTTTTTCTTTAAAAATTCATAAGTTTGCTCATATATGGAGAGGAGCTTTTCATAACGAACCTCATTCTCATTGGTTAACTTTTCAATGATTCGGTTGGCCTCTTCCCACAACATGGGTAAACATACTGTACCGGCTGAGTTTCGAATGGAGCGTAAAAGGCGCAATAAATCTTGCGTATCACCCGCCTTAATAAATTCCCGTAAACGTGCCACCTGTGCCGGATAAAAACGCACCCACATGGAGCACATAGAGCGAATGAGCGTTCTATCCCTTTTAGAGTTTTCCATAGCCTTTTTAGCATCAAAAAGCATGCGTGGATCACCTTCAGCTTGAGTTTTATCAAAAAACTCACCGCCCAAGAATATCTTATCCCCCTGTGTACGTAATGCCAAACGAATAACTTTTACGGCAATATCTGCATCCCGTGGGAAATTGTCCACCGTGGAAACGTTAAAGAAGCGTAGCACATCCATGTCTGCCTGTACTATATCTTCTGCCATAAGAATAACAGCCACACTCGGCGACCCCATGCGCTCTAAGTAGCGTATACGTGTAGCTGTATAAATAATATCAAGGTCGGACAGTTCACGTAAAAGTACCACAGAAAAAGTATGCTGTGTATCATCCAAAGCTCTAAAAATCTCATCACCACTGGCCATCAACTTCGCCTCAATGCTACTTTCTTTAAAAATATCAAGCATATGCTGCGTAAATTTATTTATACCAGAATCCCCAATGATGACAGATACCGGCTGTTGGTCTTGCTGTGCAGATAAAGCCCCCAACGCCACAGGCTCTGCATACGCTGGTAAAGATTTTCGCTGCTCACGCACTGTTTGCGGTACACCTAATACATCTGGTTGCTGTTGACTCGCTCCCCCCATGTGCTGCGGTAAAGCGCCTGAAGAATTATGTACAGAACCAGCTTGCATTCCAGCGACCTGCCTACCTTCACGCAACACGCTAGCTTGTTGTTGCGGCGTTGGAAGTACAGGCGCAGGATTTTGTACAGGCGCCTGGTATTGCGCATGAAGAGCGTCTTGCTTAGCCATTATGTTTTGAGACGGCGTTGCGTTTTGTACAAATGGTGCATTTTCTACAGAAAGCATATTCTGAGTAATGGGTGCTTGAGCTTCTTCCACCAATTTAACTTGCGCTTGCGCCTTGAAGCATGCCCCCGTATTACCGTTTTGCACTAAAGCCACAGAACCATAAAGAGATGCCGCCAATTCAGAAAGAGAACTTATATCAATGACAGCACGCCCATCAAACTTTGCGCCTTCTTTATGTTGCTTCATGCCGTGCAAAAGCTGCGTAGGCTCCAAAATCACATAGCCTTTACTTGTATCTTCCACTTCTATAATAAGGTGCAAGGGGGTATTATCAAGATCCTGTGAACTAAAACGTGCAGGCATATGCATCTCAGAACGTACCCGCACTACGATGCTACCCTTTTCTGTATGCAGCACGGAATTTTTTATCATAAGCCCCACAACTTGGCGTAAATTAAAAGCATCACCAAGTACATGTACAGGCACATCAGCATCCACTTTTAATGAAAGCTCAAGGCCTTTTTCCTCTGCACGAGGATGAAAAATTTGCACACATTGCCTAAAAAATGTATCTACGTGAATAAGCTCTTCTTTTCTCACATACTGTTCCGATTCAGAATCTGAAGACAATGACTTAGAAGTGACGAGCAAATCATTGGTCATATACTGCAAAGTACGTAAAAGCTCAGCTCTTCTAGGGTCATTACTACCTTGGCCAAGTTCACCTACAATTCGAGAAATATTACCTAAAATAACTTCTACACTATGACTCATACTTTTTACCATGGCTTTAGTATATTCCACATTTTCTTTTTGCGCTTTATACTTATGCCACAAGTGCAATAAGAAAAAATACAGTAAAAAAACGACTAAGCTACTACCCACTAAGCATGCGATAAGAATAGTTCTTCTTTCAACACGTTGATGGTTTACATATTTATGAGGGTTGGTAGTAATAACCATAGCCCCAATGAGCCCAGCTTCCTGCACATTGGTATGGCATGTAATACAGCTTTTTCCAGCAAAAAGTGGGCGTACATAATGGAATTTTTTTTCCTCTGCATCATAGCTAAATGCGTCTACATCGCCACTTTCCGCCACCTGCATCATAGCAGTATTATCTTCCGGCGCAGGTAAATTTTTTATATTTTGCGGTGAATTACTTACAAACTTAACACTCACGCCGGTTGCAGATGCATTTTCTAATTCTTTAATAAGCTCTATGGGCACCGCCATATTAAGAGGCACGCCTGCATAGGTAGAATTGCGCGCCTGTGGAGGAAGTTCAAACGCTTTGTTAGCTTTTTCTACATACACAGAGCCCTGTTTTTCAAACCAAGCGAAAATTTTATCCACTTGCTGGCTCACCCGCTGAGAGTTTGTATGAACCTCTCGAGCAACAACTTCATCAAGTGTTGTAAAACGTATAAACACAAAGATAAGAAAGGCTACCCACAGTACAGAAAGAGCACTAGCCGCAAACACGTATTTTCTAAACGAACTTTTCATATACTACTCACAAATATTATTAACTAAGCTTTTAACGTCTAAGCAGAACGCAAATAAGAAGGATTTTCCTTCGTGACATAATTTCCCATATTCATACTGTATAAAAAGTCTTCCTCAGAAAGTGGTTTATAAAAATAATATCCCTGTGCTATGTCGCAATGCATTTTTTTAAGTATCATCACATGCCTTTCCGTTTCTACGCCTTCAGCAATGACTTTCATTTCTAATCTATGCAGCATGGATATCATGGATGCCACAAGTAAAATTCCTTTCTTTTGGGTAAGTTTATCATCCAAGAAAGCTTTATCAAGCTTCACCACATCCACACGTAAAGAGCTTAACCTGTGCAAAGAAGATACCCCTGTGCCAAAATCATCAATGGCTATATTAAATCCTAAGCCGCGCAAAGCATCGATGGCTTTAAAAAATGTCTCGGATTCTGCCACCAAAGCGCTTTCTGTAATTTCTATTTCAATCTCTTGCGGAGAAATTTTATATTCTTGCATATATCGCTGAATATACGAGTAGGTATCATCATGCAAAATACTGATGCCAGAAAGATTCACAGCTAAAGGAGGTATAAAGTAGCTACGCCTATGCTCATTAATAAATTTGCAGGTATTTTCAAAAACATACATATCCAATTTAGCAATAAAGGCATTGTCTTCAAATACAGAAATAAAATCATCAGGATAAATGGGAGGCGCGTTTTGTGGTTGCCAACGCACCAGCACCTCAGCCCCACATATTTGTGATGATGCCAAGTCCACCTTGGGCTGAAAATGTAGAATAAACTCGTTATTATCTAAAGCTTGCTCCATATTATAAATAATTCTTTTTTCTGCTTCCAATCTTTGCTTCATATCACTGGTAAAAGTAGTAACAGAAAGACCGTGCGCGTGCTTTCCTTTATGTCTTGCCGTATTACAATAATCCACTAGGGTTTCAACGGGAGTATGCACATCATCAATAACGCAAACTCCAAGAGACAAACTAATGGTATAATCACTTTGCAAAATTTCTTTCACACCATAAATGGCGTTCATTTTGCATTCTGTAGGATCAAAATCAGCTTTACGGTTTTTTGTTTTTATGAGTACAAAAAAGACATCATCACGTAAACGCGCAATACACTCCGTTTCATGCTTTGCCGCATAAATGTTCGTAATAATTTTTGCTAAAAGACACAACACAGCATCGGATTTTTCTCTACCATATACTTGATTTAACAAACTAAATCTATCTATATCCATGGTTATAATAGTATACTCACCAGGGTTTGCCTTTTTAAGTACACTTTGCATCATTTCATAGGCATACTCTTTAGAGCTTAACCCTGTTAACGTGTCTGTATTAATTATTTTACGCAAAGTTCTTTTTTCACTGCGCACTTTAAAAACATAGAGCATACAAAGCACAATAAGCGCCGCTAACAAGGCTATGGAAAGTGAAGTTTTATATTCGAAAATAAACTCTTGCATGGTGCTAGGATTACGCACAGCATGCTCCGCTTTCATAATAGCCCCCTGCACAGCCACAGGGCTTAATTTATCAATAAAAGCATTAAGAACATCCAGCGCAGCAACAGGGTACACCTTAGATAAATAGAACTGCAAAGGAAGCGTAAAAGTGGTAGGCTCTATGGAGCTTTCTCGCATGCCCAAGTGCGCCATGGCATATTGCGCCTCAGCGTCAGACAAAAACACAGCATCTATCTCTTCATTTGCATAAGCATTTAACATAGCTTCAAAATTTGTAAAAACTTGCATTTCCCAATGCGGAAAAGCAGCCTGTACGGTTGCTATGTTTAAGGTGGTATAATCCATCATGCCAAAGCGCACTTTCGCACTTGTTGTGTCAAGTTCTTTGCGTTCAAAAATCACCATGGGAAGATGCGCATAAGGCTTTGATGCATAGAAGTATTTTTCTTTCGCTTCTCTATCTCCCACAAGAGTAAAGAGCATATCAAAAACACGTACATCCACAGAACTTTCCGGAGTATAAGGGCGATACTTTGTGGGATTTTCATGCATTTGCTTAAAAATATTAATAATTTCCATGGTAACACCCATAGGTTCACCGTGTTCACTCACATATTGTATGGGGTAGTGGTTGGTTGCAAAAGCTACTTCAGCCACCTTGCGTGGGTGTTCCACCATCTTAAGGCCTTCCTCACCATACTCATATTGAACAAGCAATTTACTCGTAGAAATATGCTTTAAGAACAGACTTTCAAGAGCAACTGTATCATGCTTTTTGGCTTGCTCTATGGCGGCATCTAATATGTCTAAATAGGCAGTATACTGCTGAGGCGCCACAAAATAGAAATCTTGCTCACCTATAAAAACGGAAACCTGCTTTCCTTTAATAAAATGAAAAGAGTTTAACAAATGAAAATCAGCATCGCTTTGAATATAATCGCTATATTTTTTATATATTTTATACTGCATGCTGATATTATTTTCTAAAAGGTAGGAATCCAGCATATTTTTTGCTTCACTATTTTCTAAATTGATAGCAACGCTTTTTCCATTTAATGAGCGTACATCATTATGGTACACCTTTTTATCATTACCTGTAACAAGATAGACATGTGTAGTAGAGATAGGATATTTAGAAAATTTCATCTTAAACATACGCTCAGGTGTTTTTGCTACAAAGGCGCCTACTTGAGTATCATATTCAGTAAAAACATTTTCTGTGGAAGAAAAATCAAGCTTGGTAGGGACAAATACAGGCGAATGAGGTATATACTTTCCAACAATAGCAAAAAAATCTTTTAAATATTTTTGCTCATTATAGGTATCGTAAAAAACATCACCATTGGGAAGATAAGAAATTCGAAGAGGAGAGGCACCATTCTTCTTAGAAGCCGCACAAGCTTCATCTAGTAAAGAACAAGAAACAAAGATAACAAAAAAACAAAAACACAAAACGCCGCTACGAAAACACAGCAAAGCTTTCATCTAAGGCTCCAAAAGGCAAAATGAGACACATAAAAAACCAAAAACATTATGTAGACACACTCTATTTCATAATTAAAGTGTGTAACCGAAGTGTATATAAGTTGTATAAAGATAATATTCTTACTTACACGTATAGAGTAGATAGTACTGGTTCCATGGTGTGTCAACTAAGCTCAGAAGTACATACAATTAGCTATATTTGTTATTTAATAAACATTATAAATTATCACCTTATGCCGTTTTATATGATTTTTTTCACAATCAAAAATAAAACTTTCATCACTCTAACATTTTACTATTCTATAATTTTATATTTTTTTCAAATAGTTATAAATATATATATCTTTACAATTTATTTGTATGTTTTTTTAGAAAACCAATAAAATTGTTTTATAAGAATCCTAGTACGCATTTTAACAATCATCTATTTTCAAAAAAAATATATTTATAAACATTTATATAAAAAAATAAAAAAGCTAAACAGTATGAAATAAAACATAGTGAAAAAATATGATATCTATATTACATGACACGGTACGAAGCCAATAAAACATTACTCACTTTAATTTCATAGGTAGTAACTAAGTTTTTTCTCTAAAGCATGCTAAAAGTAAAATAA
>CAYJNG010000075.1:7673-12208 GCA_964371505.1 uncultured Desulfovibrionaceae bacterium | reverse complement strand
CCTAAATAATCCATGAGGTGAGTTACGGTTACATACATCCACTCACCTCATGTAACAAATATTTTAAATAGTTGCATGTCTTTTCGTGGTGATTTAGTATCTTTTACTTTGCTGTATATCTCTATTTTTTACACCTGTTCGCTAGGCTCTTTCCACATAAGAGGGTTGGCAAAAGGCCCTGTAATACGTGATACGCCGGTAGCACAGCTAAAGGAGCTAAGATAAAACATGTAAGATGCGGCGCCTTCTCTAATAATATAGGTGTATAACAAGCGTGAGCCACACCTTCATACAGAATAGAAAAGCTTCCATCTTCCATAAGATCTTTAGCTAAGTCGGCATAAAGCCTTGCGTGTTTTTCTGTATATATACCGCTAGCGTGTAAAAACGCTTCATACTGAATATCCCATGGTGTTTTCATTACAAGTCCCTCTTCATTGTAATTGTATGCCTTATAGCAATCACGAACAAAGCCTTTCATCTTCCCTGAACAAGACAGATGACATTTATTTCTGTTTTTCTTTTATTTTCAAACCATTACACATATTGCCTTTCGTAAAACCCTGCTTTATACTGGCCTGTACTTAAAAAGCACTTCATATAAATACGTCGCATACTATGCGCACATTATATAGCAAGGATTTACATGAAATTTATATCATCACAGTTCACTATTTTTATGCAAACGCGTGGCGCTAAACGCAATATGTTTTTCCTTTTGCGCTTCCTCATGTTGCTCATCTTTCTTATTGCAGCTTATAGTATTATATTTCACTATATTATGCAGTTTGAAGGGCGTAGTTATTCTTGGACAACAGGCGTGTACTGGACACTTACCGTCATGTCCACTTTGGGCTTTGGAGATATTACCTTCACCTCAGACATGGGACGTTTTTTTTCCATAGTAGTCCTTATGTCCGGCGTTATCCTTCTTCTTGTCATGCTGCCTTTTACCTTTATTCAATACTTCTATGCACCGTGGTTAGAAGCGCAAAAAAAACGCTCTACACCGCGTAAAGTTTCTTCACAAACGCACAATCATGTCATTTTTGTTGGCATAAGCCCTCTTACGCTCAATACCGTGGACGAGCTTGAACGTTATGGCACGCAATGTGTGCTTTTATGTAATGACAGCCAAGCCACTTTAGACCTTATAGATCAAGGGTACGAAACCATCATGGGGGATCACGATGATGGTAACGTATATAAAAACCTAAATTTGAATAAAGCTGCCATGCTCGTTGCCTTAGATAGCGACATGCGTAATACCAACATTACCTTTACAGCGCGCGATGTGGCCCCTGATGTTGCCATCACCACCAGCGTACTTAGTGACGATGCCATAGATATTTTAAACCTAGCCGGCGCCACCCATGTGGTACAATTCCACAAACTACTGGGTACGGCCCTTGCGCGCCGCATATTAGATGCTAAGTCCCCCACCAGTATCATTAGCGAATATGGCCAGCTTGTCATTGCAGAAGCTCCTGCCATGCGCACAAGCCTTGTGGGAAAAAGCCTCATAGAGTGCGAACTACGCGCCAAAACTGGCGTTAACGTGGTGGGCCTATGGGAGCGCGGAAAATTTATACAAGCGCAGCCACACACCATATTTACCGATGCCTCCGTTCTGGTTATGGCGGGAACACATGAACAAATTAAAGACGTGGATACGTTTCTAAGAAAGCCTATTCCTTATGAAGATGGCCCCATCGTTATTTTGGGCTGCGGACGCGTGGGCATTGCTGCCGCGCAATATCTGGAAAGTGTAGGCCGCTCCTACCGCTTTGTGGAGAAAAAGTCTCGCGTAGGTGACAGTATTTCCAAAAAACACATTATCATCGGCGATGCTGCAGATATAGACACTTTAGAAGAAGCTGGTATTCGCACAAGCCCATCGGTACTTATCACAACACATGATGACGATACCAATATCTACCTAACACTGTATTGCCGCCGTTTGCGCCCAGAAATTCAAATCATCAGCCGTGCTAATTTAGATAGAAACATTGGCATTCTACACGCCGCAGGTGCGGACCTCGTGCTCTCTTTAGCCTCCATGATGACCAGCAGCATCATTAACCTTTTGGCGCCTGGCAAAGTTTTTATGCTCAATGAAGGTTTAAAGATTTTTCGTAGTAAAGTGGGTAGTAAATTACAAGGGCAGTCCCTTATAGATAGTGGTATTCGCGGCCTTACAGCTTGTAACGTAGTGGCTTTGCAAGATAAAGACGGAAACATGCACGTAAACCCTGATCCGGATCATATTTTTTCTAAGAATGAAGAAATGTACCTTATTGGAGATTCTCAAGCAGAACAAGCCTTCAACGACACCTTTGGATGCCATGAAAGCTTAACCGAAGAGCACCATCTAGGGGAGTAAAAAATATATTATTGCTATAATACATTTTTTTACCTATGCTTTAAAAAACTTTTCACCCTAAATTCTGGCAGTGCTGTTAGAAAGTGAGGATGTGCCATGTCTCCCGTGCTTGAAATGCCTGTAACTGTGGTTGACAGAAAGCCCAAGAAGAAAAAATTTCCTCGAGTTTTCCTCCTTTTTATTTGCGTTTTTTTAGCTATCCTTGCTATTTTTTTATATCAAGGGCGTATTATTAGCACACAAAACACCTTCTCCCCTATACTTATCGACATAAAAAGCCCCTTAAGCGCTACGTATACAGAAGTTTTTGTAAACCATGGCACCACAGTGCAAAAAGGGGGCATTTTAGCGCGATTTGATATTTCAGACTATGTAAGCCAACTGCCCAATGCCAACGTGCTTGTGGCTGGAGCTCTTCCCACGCCTGAACAAACGGAAAAAATGGTAAAAGAAGCACAAAGCGCAGAAGCCGACATGGTAAATCGCATTGCCCTTGCTCGCCATGAAGAAAATGCCAAACACGCCCTTATGGAAAAACTTTCAGTGGAGCATGCCAGAGCGCAACTACATTTACGCAGTATACAAGAAAAAGCCGCGCGTGAAAAAGCTCAACAAAGGGTACAGCAAGCGCAAGAGGCTTTACAACAAGCAAAAAATGCCCACGAAGAGGCAAGTCGCCAACGCATGGCTGTTGAGGGCATTTTGCATAACATACGTGCCGAACGCTATGCACAAGGCATGGGCGTAGCCGCTGTGAACCCAAAAATCCCTGTGGAAAGCATTGCCGATCATATCGTGGCTCCACAAGACGGCCGCATTGTAGGGCAGGCGCCCACCGTTGGCCAAGTGATACAAAAAGGAGAGCTTGTTTTTAACCTCATGCCAAGTAGCGGCGCGCAATTTATTGCCGTAGCACATATGAAGCACAAAGAAGCTTCCAGCTTGCGTATCAACATGCCGGCTTTCCTCTTGGCAGGCGACATTCTTTTGCAAGGAACTGTTATACAAATTATACAAGAAGGGGATAAAAACCTTGTTTCGCTCTCTTTACAAGCACAAGGGCAAGATTTTGCCGCACTAGACGCAGCACTGGCCGCAGGGGACAGCAAGGCTGTTTTCTGGCCCAATACGTGGATACGCAAGTATATTCCCAATGCTGTACTCTCCCTACTCTGTTATGTATAACAGCGTTGGCTTAGTACAAATCTGGATCCGAAGGCATACGCTCCCAACAGACTTTGCCCTTCTTTTTATATTTGCGTAAAAGCACATACAAAGTACCAGGGCCACCGTCTAAAGGCTGCGCGGTACAAAATGCCAATACCACACGCTTAAATGGTTCTTGTGTAAGCCATAATTGTACTTTTTCTCGCAGTACACTGACGCCATTGGGAGAGTTCTTTCCTCTACCAGGAATAAGCAACAGTGTGCGCATGCCCTTATACCACGAGCCCCTAAAAAAGCCCACCAAGGCTTGATACGCCTGCATGGCATTAAGCCCGTGCATATCAAGATGCGCCTCAGGGCTATACACGCCGGCGCGCAAATTATTCATGGTAAGTTCATCAAGCCCGACCACATGACCCTCTATGTACTCTCCCTTAAGCGCGAGAGAAAACTCAAGCTTTTTCTCCATCATTAAGGCAAAAGCATCGTGCCCTTGGTCTGGAGTGGCTGAAAGTTGCACCTCAGGGGCTATATCGCGTCCTTTCTGGGTAAGAGGCTGTACGTCCTTCATGGCTTTAAAAAAAGCATCCATACTTTCACTCCCTTGCCCCACGGAGCGTTTATATTGTGCGTCCAGCAATTCTTGCATACTTAGGTTATCTGTGGGGTCTGGCTCTTGCTTACGTGCTTTTTTAAAAGCGCCTTCTTCTAGCGCTTTGTGTTTTATGCGCTGCGAAGGCTCTGGAGCACGTGTAAAAGCTTGCACAAAGGTTTGTTCCTCGCCAAGGCGTACCACAGGCTCAGCATAGGCTTTAGCTTTCCCTTTAGCCTGTGATTTTTTCCCGCGCATGGGGCGCTTTACTCTTGGCGGAAATTCTCCCAAAGATAAACTATCATACGTATCTTGCTGAAAGCCTGTTAGGCCATGTACTGCGTGAAGAAAAAGATACTTTTCATCTTCTTGCTCAGCCAATATGTCTTGTCT
>CAYJNG010000075.1:0-7573 GCA_964371505.1 uncultured Desulfovibrionaceae bacterium | reverse complement strand
CACGCTTTGCTCAGATTTTTGCACTTGTGCAGAAGATGTCTTTTTGACCAAGGAAGCAAAAGGTTTATGCGTAAAATCATTTTGCATTATACATTCCTCACAAAACAATAAAAAAGGGGGCCGAAGCCCCCTCATAAATACTCTACATAATAAGACTACTTAGGTTGTTCCGTAGCCGGAGCATCAGTAGTAGGCTTAGTTGTGCTTTCAGCAGGAGCTGTTTGGGCCGGAGCCGTTTGCGCAGGAGCCGTTTGTGCTGGAGCTGTTTCTTCTAACTTTACATCAAGCACCACAGAATCATCATTATTGCGTGCTCCTGTAGTATAAGTATAGCTCAAACAAGTAAATAAGAAAAGCACTGCCGTAAAGGCTGTAAGCTTAGATAAAAGGCCACCGGCACCACTGCTACCAAAAACAGAACCGCCGCCGCCGCCAAAAATAACTCCCATACCTTCTCTACCGGCTTGAAGTAATACAAGAATGATAAGCATTACGCAGACAATTATATGCAGCGTCAAGATAAGCGTTTGCACTAAAAACCTCCCAACCCACTATGGGGCAATCCTACAATAAAATATATTTGCGTTAAGCCGTAACAATACGTGCAAAACTTTCTGCCTGTAAAGAAGCACCACCTACCAGTACTCCGTCTACATTGTCAAGCCCTATAATAGTAGCAGCATTATCAGCTTTTACGCTTCCTCCATATAATACACGAAGTTGCGTACCTTTTTCGCCAAAAATATTTTGCAAAATTTTTCGCACCATGGCATGAGCTTCCACAATTTCTTCCTCACCGGCCACTTTTCCTGTGCCAATGGCCCACACTGGCTCATAAGCTATGGCAAAGTTTTGCGGGGTAATGGCGTCCTTAATCGTGCCAAGAGATGCCAACTGCGCTTCAAGTACAGCCTCAAGTTCACCAGCCTCACGCTGTTCAAGGCTTTCTCCTATGCAAAAGGTCACCTTAAAGCCATTATCCAAGGCGTAGGCGGCTTTATCTTGCACCAAGGCTAGCGATTCACCAAAAACGTGCCTGCGTTCAGAATGGCCCACAAGCACCCACGTTGCCCCCACGTCTTTAAGCATGGCTGCAGAAATCTCTCCGGTAAAAGCACCCTCAGCTGCAGGATACACATTTTGCGCGCCTATATGTAAAGGCAAAGCTGGGCTCTGTACCGCGGCTGCGGTAGCAATGGCTGTAAAAGGTGCAAAAATAAGAACTTCTCTGTCGTCACGTGCAGGAGCACTTTGTAAAAGCGAACATAAAGTGCCGAGCGTTTCTTCAGCTTCAGAACGTGTTTTATACATTTTCCAGTTGGCAGCCATTAATTTTAGCATGTGCACCCTCTCTTATAAATATGAAATTTAACAAATAATATTACCACAAAACCCTAGGACAAAGCAAGCTCATAAATGCAAGCATCTTCCCCTGTATCGGCATAGTATTTTTTGCGTAACCCCACTGGCACAAAGCCTGCTTTTTCATACAAAGCCCGCGCCGGTACATTTCCTACACGTACTTCCAACAAAATACGTACTACCCCAAGAGTTTGTGCTTTTTGCAAAGCAGCACTAAGAATTTTCTCTCCATAGCCGCAGCGCCTATGTTGCACAGATACAGCAATATTCAATATTTCCATTTCATCAAGGGTATGGTAAAGAGAAATATACGCTACTAGCGGTGCTGAGAGCTCACCCCCTTCCCCACAAGGGGACGCCATTGGCCCCTGCTCTACGCTCTCGTTTTCGTCTATGAGGCGTAAACCAAAAGCCACAAAGCTTTTTTGGGCAAAGGCAGCCTTATACTGCTCTTGCCCCCAAGGCGTACTAAAGCAGGCTTGTTCCAGTGTTACAAGGTCATGTATATGCTTAACTTCCAAGGGAAAAAACTGTGTAGCGCTATGTAAAGAGTTTTTCATGCTAAAATATCCTTATGATACCTCTGTCCCCAAGGACATGCTAGAAATTGTCGATGAGCACGACAAACCCTTACTTTTGCAACTGTACAAAGATGCTAAGTATTTGCCACACCGAGTTGTGATGCTTATTGTACAGGATGAAGAGGAGAAAATCCTACTCTGGCGCAACAAAAAGAAAAAATCTAAAAAAACGCCGGCAGAAAAGCGACAAGAACACGCCCCTGCATGGGGGCTTTTATACGAATATGTGCGTGCAGGCGAAGCAAGAGAAAGCACAGCCCTACGGCTGTTACAAAAAAGCTTACCGGCATTGGTAAAGGTTCCGCGCATTTTAGAAATACTACCCAAGATAGCGGGCCTTCCCATTCAAATGACCGGAGAAGAACTCACCGCCCCTTTTACGGCGAAAAACTATATGACTTTTTTTCGCCTAAGCTTATACAAGGAAGAAAAGGACCTTTTAAGCAAAGACTTGCTCTGGCTAGACTTTGACGAACTGCAAGGCCTAGCCACCCACTTTGCAGATATGCTCACCCCAAGCTCCTTACAGCTTATTCACAGTAAGCATCTCCACTCTTTTTGCGGGCAAGAAAGCTAAAGCTTTTTTCAAAAAACAGCTATATAACTTAAAAAACTTAGTTAATAAACAAATCAGAATAAAATTCCAAGTCATCCAAAGTCTTGCCTGTGCCTCGCACCACAGTGGTTAGGGGGTCATTATCTACCACCACCTTAAGGCGTGTTTCTTGCGCAATGAGTTGATCTAGACCCTTTAACAAAGCGCCACCACCCGCCAGCAACAAACCATTACTGTAAATATCTCCAGCCAATTCCGGCGGTGTTTTTTCCATCGCCGTGAAAACAGCCTTCACAATAACACGAGTGCAATCGCGCAAGGCCTCACGTACATGCCCTTCGGAAATACGCACAACCTTAGGTACGCCCTGCACCAAATCCTTACCCGAAACATCAAGCAAGGGGGCATTGGGCATGGGCACAGCACAGCCCAAAATCTTCTTTACATTTTCTGCTGTATTTTCGCCCACATCCATTTGAAAAACGTCGTGTATATAGCGTAATACTGCCATATCCATGGCGTCACCTGCCATGCGAACTGATTCAGAAAATGCCGTAGATCCCATGGTAATAACGGCCACCTCAGAGGTACCGCCACCTATATCCAGCACAAGATTACCCAAGGGCTCATGAATAGGTAAATTAGCACCTATGGCAGCCCCCATGGGCTCTTCAATAAGGTGCACCTCACGCACGCCGGACATGATGGCCGCATCAATTACAGCCTTTTTTTCCACCTGCGTAATACCTGTGGGCACACAAATAACCATGGTAGGCTTTACAAAGCGCAAGCCGGTTACTGTTTTGCGAATGAAATAGGAAATCATTTCCTTGGTAATATCAAAATCAGCAATAACCCCATCTTTCATGGGTCTAATGGCACGTATATTACGCGGCGTACGCCCTATATAGGCCTTAGCTTCATTGCCCACCGCAAGTACGGTATTTTTCACCGCATCTACGGCCACCACAGAAGGCTCATTCAACACAATACCATGCTCACGTGTGTACAACAAAGTATTGGCTGTACCAAGGTCCATGGCAATTTTTTTGCCAAGTTTACCAATCAAGCGTGAAAACATTAATCGTCCCCATTGTAAGCTACAGGGTCTACATCGTGACCAGAATTATGGTCGTGTAACTCGGCCTTAGGTAAATATTGGTGTAAACGATTACGCAAATACAAGTTTTCTAAAAAAAGCCCTAAATAATCTACGCATTGATGCACAAAAGCCCGTAAATTTTCGTCCATCTCGCGACCTTCGCCATGGGCCAAGCACAAAACACCGCGAGCCGATTTATTCACCATGACAGGCACGCAAATAATGGCTTGATAATTAGGCATTTCCGGCACTTTTCCAAATAAGGAAATATTACTATGCCCTGAGAGGCCTTCAGAAAAAATGGCTTGTTGTTCATCACGGAACACCCAACCCACAAGACCGCTTTGCACAGGAAAAGCCAATTGTTGATTATTTTGTAACAAATAGGGCTTGGTCTCACCCTCAAGTACATAGTATTCTTCAGAAGGATCCAAAGAAGTAAAAGCGCAATAATCAAAGCGCAAAGCATGAGCCACAGTGCGTAAATAATTTTGTAAAAAGGTGGGCCATGATTTAAATTGAAAACGCAAGGAACGAACGATGTTCATGCATGCGTAATACTCCGCCACTGTGGCCGGTTCTTGCGGCATTTCTTCTTGCACTTGTTCACGTTTACTTACAAGGTCTGCAAAAAGTTGTAAAATCTTGCTATCTTTATCTGTAAAAGAGTAGAGCTTCTTACTATCTACGCAAATGACACCGCCCGAAGGCACAGGACAGCCCATAAAGGCCTTTACCCCATTTTCTTCCTCATCTTTATAATAGCCAAGCTTATGCGCGTTTTTATCAAAATTCATCATAACCAAAGGCTTATGATCGCGCAAAATTTCTCCGGCAAGTCCCACGCCCACGTGCAACTCATCATGATAAGCGTCACTATCACCTAAGGTGAAGGTGGCAGCAAGTTTATAGTGTTGTGTATCTTCATGTGGCAGATACAGCGTCGCCGAATACGCATCAAAAACGCTGCAAATAATTGCCAAAATTTGTGTATGCATGGGATGTATTTCTTTCATAGTAATGGATCATGTTTTAGGTGAGTAACAAATGTGTTTCCAGCACTTTAACAAAGGCCTGCCAAGGCCGCAACAAATTTTTGTTTGCTTCCGTACAAACACCTAAAAAAAATATATAAAATAAATTATGGCTTCATCCAAATAAGACTGGCCTGCCTGCCGGACTCTTTCTCGTATCGATAAGAAAAAAACAACATATGCAAAGTGCGCGTGCACATATCAAGCCCAAAAACTTGTCGTTGCGGTAAACCGGCACTGTACAATTGGTGCCGCGTCAAGGCCCATAAATCCAGCGTTTTTTCTGCAGCATCGTACCATGCTTCGTACGCTGAGCCCCATTCTGCATCAAAGTTTACAAACTCCGCCATTTGTGGCCCAAGGCTTGGCCCGCGCACAGCAAAAACATCGCTGGCTTTAAGGGCATATTTTTCGCAAAAAGAAGCCACGGCCGAAAGTATGAAGTCATTCCTATTTCCGCGCCACCCTACATGTAAGGCCATAATAAACTTGCCACTTTTATGAGCTAACAATATGGGCTGGCAGTCCGCTGTTTTGATCATAAGCGCAAGCCCCACTTGAGAAGTAGCCTGCCCATCGGCTTCGGGCAAGCGTGCACCATTTTGTGCATTTCTAAAACCATCGGGAGGCGTACTGGAAGGTTCAAAAATAAGTGTATCACCATGCACTTGCGACAATTCGCTAAAGGGGCAGCCCACAGTTCTTTGCAGTGTTCTGCGGTTGGCAAAAACATGCTGCGGTGTATCCTTTGTGGTAAAGGATATGTTTCCACCAGAATAACTCTTGGCCGAAGCACCACCGGGGCGTGTTTGAAAAAGACAGCGCACATTTGCCACGCCGGGAAAAGAAAAAGGTATATACGTTATATCCATATTAAGCCCTCCTCACTTACCAATCCATGTATGGGCATATCCCAAGCATCGTGTGGGATATTTTGCACCATTTGCCACCTAAAAGCCACACCTAAACAGCGCGTCTTTTGCCCTGTAAGAGCCGATAAAAAACGATCATAATAGCCGCCGCCAAATCCTACTCTATAGCCACAAAAATCAAACGCCACTCCCGGTACCAAAAGCACATCTAAAGGCCACACACCATCTTGCGCCTTAAGCACACTTTGAGGGCTTGTGCTCGGCGAAGCTTTGGGTTCATAAATACCATAGGCACCGCGCTGTATCTCTTCCATACTGGTGCAGGCCATAAAGTCCATTTCACCGGTCGCATGCTCTCTGCATTTGGGCAAGTAGACTTTTTTGCCTTCTTTCCACGCATTTTGTAACAAAGCCGCCGTTTGCACTTCGTCTTTCTTCGCCATATACAAAGCCACAGTGCGCGCTTTTTGCCACACATCACTATGTAACAACCCTTGCTGCACCTCCAAGCTATGTCGCATTATATTTTCAACAGTTAAGGATTTTCTGTATTGCAGCATGGCCCTTCGCAGGTCTTGTTTTGACATATTTTCCTGCAGAAAAAAACTAGGTTCACCGGATGAAAAATCTTTTTTTTGCAAGACCATGCCCCCTTTGACTCTTTACTAAGATGTGCTAACTTGTATGAAAGAACATTAACAAGGAAGTACCTCTATGCCAAGTACAGAAACGCCCTCCTCCACGTTGCAAGAAGAAACACAAGACTTCATGTGGATTGCCCTAGGCGACATTCACGATAATACAGAGCGCCTTGATGAAATACCAGAATTAGCTTCAGCCGACGGCATTATTGTTACCGGCGATATCACTTTTAACGGTGGTGTGAAGCAAGCAGAACGGGTTATTTTTGCCATTCAAGAGCGAAACCCGCATATCTTGGCGCAAATTGGCAATATGGATAGAAGCGAAATCACCACATGGTTGCAAAGTAATAACTGGAACCTGCACACAGAAGTGCGTGAACTTACCAAGGAAATTTGTATTTTTGGCGTCGGAGCTTCTACCTTTACGCCTTTTGGCACCCCCAGTGAATACCCCGAATCACATTTTGCAGATTGGTTGGATAGCGCTTGGCAAAAGGCAAGAAAATGGCCCAAACAAATACTTATTTCGCATAATCCCCCCAAAGATACTCTTTGTGATGTTATTAATGGTGGAGTTCACGTGGGCTCCACAGCTGTGCGAGAGTTTATTGAAGAAAACCAGCCAGATTTTTGCATCTGCGGCCATATACACGAAGCACGCAATATGGATACCATAGGACGCACCATTGTTATAAACCCCGGCGACTTTGCCTCGGGAGGTTATGTTATTTTGCGCAGTAATAATGGACAGCTTTCTGCTGAGTTAAAACAATTGGAGAATTAACATGAGTCAAGGGAAAATAAAAGACAGTACCTTAGTGTGGATTTGCTATGCACTCTATGCAGGTGCTTTAATTTGCGGGGGCATAACCTGCATTATAGCTGTTATTGTAAACTACCTCACACGAGGAAATATCCAAGACCCCATACTGCGCAATCACATAGATTGGCAAATCGGCACTTTTTGGCGCGCACTCATTGGCGGTGGTGTCCTCGTAGTGCTCACCTTCTTGCTCGCTGTCACGTGGATACTCTCCTTCTTAACCTTCCCCTTGTGGCTTGTATTTGCCATTTGGTATATTTATCGTATTGCCAAGGGCGCACTGGCCTTAAATAGCGGTAAGACTGTTGCAGGTAAGTATAATAATACCTTTTAATTACACGCCATAAAAACCTATTTTACAGGGGAAAACTTTTGCCTAAGCGTAAAGTTTTCCCCTTGTTTTTGTTTCGATTACCGAAACTACACAGGTATTTTCACACGGTTTTTACTCATTACCTAGCCAGCACCCTATAACGGCTACCATGCGGTATGTAAGCTTGTGAACCTTTGGCAAATACATTTGCGCACGTTTTTCACGTGTAATTATTTAGAAGAGCGATAGTAAAACTCTGGTGTCCACGTTTCCCACACTTTACCCA
>CAYJNG010000074.1:0-12272 GCA_964371505.1 uncultured Desulfovibrionaceae bacterium | reverse complement strand
CGATGGTAGCTACAGAGCCGCCTTGGTCGATGGCTACGTCTACGATGGCAGCGCCTGGCTTCATGTTCTTTACCATTTCTTCAGACACAAGCTTAGGAGCTTTAGCACCAGGAATAAGTACAGCACCTACAAGAAGGTCGCACTCTGCGGTGGCAGCAGCAATGTTGTGGCTGTTGGAAGCCATGGTTACTACGTTCATGGAGAAGATATCATCCAATTGACGTAAACGGTCAATGTTGTTATCAAGAATGGTTACTTGTGCGCCAAGGCCAAGAGCCATTTTAGCAGCGTTGGTACCTACGATACCGCCACCGATGATGGCAACTTTAGCAGCAGGTACGCCAGGTACGCCACCAAGAAGCATACCGCAACCGCCATGATGCTTAGCAAGAATGTTAGAACCAACAATAACAGACATACGGCCAGCTACTTCGGACATGGGAGCAAGCAAGGGCAAGGAGCCGTTGTCAGGCTGTACGGTTTCATAAGCTACGCCCACAACACCGCTGTCAAGCAAGGCTTTTGTTAAAGACTCTTCAGCTGCAAGGTGTAAGTAGGTGAAGAGTAAAAGGTCTTTGCGGAAATATTGGTATTCAGAAGGAAGTGGTTCTTTAACCTTAATGATCATCTCAGCTTTAGCCCAAACTTCAGCAGCGGTGGGCAGGGTTTGTGCACCGGCGGCCACGTATTCTGCGTCAGTAATCATGCTACCAAGACCGGCACCAGCTTCTACATAAACGGAGTGACCGTTTTGTACCATGCTTGTTACGCCAGCAGGAGTGATAGCTACGCGATTTTCATTGGCCTTAATTTCTTTTGGTACACCTATAATCATTTTGTTTCTCCTAAAATGAATTGTTTATAAAAATTCTCTTTACGCTTGTGCTTCTTCGAACTTGATGTCGCACATTTTGTATATAGCAAGCCTTGTGCCAAAGATTGAATAATCAGTGAATTTAGTAGAAAAAATATATCTATCTAAAAATACAAGTAATTTTTTATACAGTTGTGTGAAAAATCACGAAGCCCTATACGACCTATTTTAGGGCCGATGCAAAAATGCATTGCTTTATGCAATAGTCTTGGATATAGGTAAGTTGTTTTTGCATTGCGATGCATTTATGGATTGTTCCATGCCAAATTACAGTAAAAGGAAAAGCATGAGTAGTAGTATAGAGCCTAGATTGCACGAAAGAGAACAAGCTGTTTTGCTAGATTCCATCCATGACGGCATATGGGTTATTGATGCACACGGGGTAACTTTGCGTATTAATAGCGCCATGGAGCGTATTGCCGGCATAAAACTTGAGGATGTTGTTGGCAAGCATGTAAGAGAAGCCATGGAAGATTTTAAATTTACTACTTGTGTGACTTTGCGAGCCTTAGAAGAAAAGCGCACTGTAACCATGTTTGATGATTATGCCAATGGGAGAAGATGTTTAAATACGAGCACGCCTATTTTTGATGAAGAGGGGAATGTGTGGCGTGTTATTGCTTCTATTCGTGATATTACAGAACTTGATAACATGCAATCGCGCCTTGGAGAGCTTGAGCGCACCAATAAAAGTTATAAAGCTAAATTGGAATCTCTGGAAAATTACGGCATAGTCGGAATGAGTGAAGCTACCGCCATATTACGCCGAAATATGCTTAAGGCAGCAAAAAATGATGCCATTTGTATAATACTTGGGGAAACAGGTACAGGTAAAAGTCTTACAGCCAAACGTATTCATGAAATGAGCACACGCAGTGAAGGGCCTTTTATCGCCCTTAACTGTGGGGGTATTCCTGCTCAATTGGTGGAGTCAGAGCTTTTTGGCTATGAGCGAGGCGCTTTTACAGGCGCTTTGCGAGATGGTAAAAAGGGCGTTTTTGAGCTGGCCAGCGGCGGCACACTTTTTTTAGATGAAGTGGCAGAGTTGCCTTTGGCCATGCAAGCAACGCTTTTGCATGTTTTAGATGACGGATCCTTTCGGCGTGTAGGCGGGGCAAAGTCTTTAAAAAGTGATGTGCGTATCATTGCCGCCACCAATAAAGATTTAGAAGAAATGGCAGCTCAAGGAACTTTTCGCCAAGATTTATTTTATCGTTTGCGTGTACTGCCCATTACCATACCATCTTTGCGGGAGCGCCCAGAAGACATACCTGAACTTGTGTATCACTTTTTGCACCTCATGGAAGGTAAGGATAGTAAGCGTAGTTTTGCTCCTTCGGTGCTTTCTACCCTGACAGCCTACTCTTGGCCGGGTAATATTCGAGAGCTACGTGCCCTTGTGCAATACTTGCATACCATGTGTGAAGGCACTGTTTTTCGTATGGAAGATTTACCTTCTTACTTTTTGGCAGAGTTGCCCCCTGCGGAATTGCCTGCATACACGTTACATACAAGCCTTAAAAGCGCCGTAGAGCATTTGGAGAAAAACCTTATTAGCACGGCTTTGCGTGAGCTTGGTAGTACGTATAAAGCGGCCAAGCGCTTGAAGGTAAGCCAATCCACCATAGTACGTAAGGCTCAAAAATATTGTATTGATTTAAATGCAGTGGATCAAGGAATTGTAGAACTATAAACGTTGTTTGTACGTTTTTCTTATTGCTAAAGCCCCTTTTACCTAGAGTCTCTAGGTAAAAGGGGCTTTATATGTCTAGTGTGTTAAGGCCAATATATTATTTAGTACTACGGAACTTTACATACTCTGTAAGGTCAGACTCACCAAGAATAAGATAGGCACGGTCATTGGTGGGGAAGTTGCGCATGTCATTCCAGCGTGTGATGTAGAAGATGCCGCCAAGTACTACCCAAGCCACCAATGCGTAGGCGGATTCTTTGCCAATAACTGCTGGTGAGAAGGGAAGGGTAAGTAAGCCAAGGCAGACAATGGAGCTTAAGCATCCTAAAACGGAACAACGTACCATCCATACACTTTCGCTTGTGTCACGAGAAAGAATTCTATAGGCAGCCCAAGATGCAAAGAGGTAGGCAATGATGGTGCCAATGGCAGACATGCTTACTACCCAGTCTAAAACTTCGCGACCAAAGAAGGGAGCGATGAGCACAAAGGCCAAGGTGAAGGTGAGGGCATTTTTGGGGGTGTGGTGCTTAGCGTCAATTTTGGCAAACCATGTGGGTAAAATGTGCGCACGGCCCATGCTAAAGAGTAAGCGGGAGCTTGCCACGTAAAAGCCGTTAATGCCGGTAAGAATACCTGCTACCACAGCCATGGCAAGGAAGATGGTGCCGTAAGAACCAAGAGCCAAGTCTGCCACATAGCCTGTGTGCCAAGGAGTGTCTAACTTAATAAGGTCAGGGTAGGGGATAACTATGGCTACAGCGATGGTTACAAGAGCATACACTATGATACCACATACAATGGCAAGAATCATAAGCTTAATAGCTTTTTCCGCTGAAAAGTTAAACTCTTCTGCCGCTTGAGGAATAGTGTCAAAGCCCACATAAAGCCATGGAGCAACGGCAATAACTGCAGCAATGCTGGCAAAGGCGCTACGCCCTTCGGCAAACAGTGGGTTTAAGTTAGCAAGCTCTGCAGTGGGTGCTGTAAAAGTACCAAAAGTGAGTGCGGTTACTCCTATGGCAAGAATAACAGCAAGGGCCACTTGAATTTTGCTGATAACATCAGCCCCAATCATGTTAAGCACACCAAAAACGATAAGTACAGCTTCTAAGAAAAGTAACTCGCCAAGGTATATATCCCATCCAGCGATAACATATAAGTGACCAAAGTTCAGTATGCCCGGTATGAGGAAGCGCGTAAGCAACACGAGAGCTGTAGCGTTTAAAGCAATGATGGAAAGGTAGCCTAGCACCATGGCCCAACCACATATGAAGGACGCAGTGGAACCAAAGGCTGCGTAAGCATAAGCGAAAGCGCCGCCGGCTACGGGATATTTGCCTACTATTTTGCCGTAACTTACTGCTACAAACATGAGTAAAATACCGCCAAGAGCAAAGCCTATACACGCAGCTAAAGGGCCTGATTGCGGAAGAAAGCGTAGGCTTGGCATAACAAAAGCTCCCCAGCCAATGATGGACCCAAATGCGAGGGCCCAAGTGGCAAGGGGAGACATTGTTTTATCCAAATTTGCTCTTTGTTCGTTACACGGTGCGGTGTTAGGGGCATTCATAGGCAAAACTCCTGAGAAGGTTATACGGTTAAAGGGTTGTTAACTTATATGAATTGCATACTAAATTATGAGTATGCGTCGCTACCTATAAGGCTTGTTGTTTTTTGCCGGTATGACTAGAGCAAGATGCATTCCAGTTTTGTTGTACAAAGCGTGCAGGGAGTGGTTTGGGTTTGTTCTTTTCTGAACAAAGGGGCTAAACATTGAAAGAAATTTTTTATACTTTTTTGTGAAAAATAATCATTAAATCTCTTTTAATAAGATTTAGTGTTCGATTGGCATTGCACAGGGGAATATCTGTAATGCATTTTTGCATCACTTTTGTCTTGCCAAATGAAAGGTGGTGAGCAATAGCGAGGCCTGTAGATGATTCAAAAATGCATTGCACGTTATTTTTTGTAACAAACATAAGAAGAATTTGTTTTTTAGTTGTTAAAATATAATACTATATATGAAAAATTCTGCGCTGGAAAATGGCGATGCAAAAATGCATTAAAGCTGTTGGGCTGAGCGAAGGTATGTATTGAGCCAAATCTAAAACTGGTGTTTCCGCACAGTTTTCACAAGTGCACTTTAGCGCAAATCCTTCTTTAGGGATGCCAGAGGTTCATGTAAGCTTGTTGTTATGAAATGCAAGCTAGAAGCCCCTTATAAGGTTTATCTAGCCTTAGGGGCAATGCTGTGTATTTTTTAGGGGGATTTTGGTGATTTTGTACGAGCTATTTAGAGTAAGTAAACATTTTAGAAAGAATAATGGGAATAGCAAGTTAATGCTAACTTGTAGGAAAATGTTGCGCCGCATTGCTAAAGTAGAACTTTAACAATGCGGCGCAATGTTAGAAAGCTAGCGCTGTAAAATGGATATGGACAGGTTCATTGGTGGCAGATTGTAGCATGGGTTCCATCTGCGTTACAGCTTCAATTTCTACAGGACTGCTCGTTTTTCCGCTGATAATAAGGGTTAAGCTGTCTTTAATGCGCATAAAGTAAGCCTCTTGAGCGTGGGCACAATGTAAGCGATCCATATTTTCAGCAAGGGCCAAGAAAAGAGGGAAGAATTGTAAGTGCTTGCGTAGTCCCGTTCCCTTAGGTAGGGTGCTCGAAGATTTTTTATTAGGCTTTAAGTTATGCATTTGCACAAGGGTGGCCATGAATTCAATTTCATCCTCAGTAAAGCCGAGAAGCTCAGATTTATTTATGATGTAAGCTCCATGGGTGGCATGCTTAGCATAAGCGATAAAAATGCCCACGTCGTGTAATAGGGCGGCGTAATGTAAAAGCTCCCGTGCTTGATGGTCCAATGGAATAAGGCCCACATCTACGGCGGAATCGTGAATTTGAAGAGTAAGACTGGCCACATGTTTGGCATGCTGTTCTTCGTATTGACAACGTTTTGCCAACTGAGAAATGCTTTTTTCGCGCACAGAGGAGGCTACGTCTTGTGTGTTTGTGGCATGACGTTGCAAGTAATCCATGAGGATGCCGTCTTGCAAATTTCTTGTGCTTACCGTGATTTGTGTAAAGTTAAAGTCTTCCATGAGGGTTAAAAGAATGGCTGCACCTGCCACAAGAACCTCAGCACGTCTTGCGTTTACTCCGGGCAATTGTCGTCTTTCCTCTGCGCTAAGGCCGCAGATGTGCTTAGCAGCAAGGCGTAAGCCTTCAATGGATAGGGTATTTTGCTCAGCTGTGGGGGCTGAGCCATATTGTAAGCGATGCCCTATGTTTTGCAATGCCAGAGCCGTACCTGAGCTGCCCACCAATTCGTGAAGCTTAAAGTTTTTTAAGCGTCCTGTGGTATGGCTTGCCTTGTTTTTCACATGGCTGCACATGGCAGCAAAAACATGTTTAGGCACGGCGTTGGGGTAGTCGGTGAGAAAACTATTGGTAAGGCGTACACAGCCTACTTTTAAGGAGTCAAGGCACTCGTTGCCATGAGCATTAGCCACGGCAACCTCGGTACTCCCGCCGCCAATGTCTATGTAAACCCTTAAACCAAGACTTGAAGGAAGGCCGCTGGAAACCCCTAAACATATAAGTCTAGCTTCTTCATGGCCTGAAATGGTTTGCAAGGCCATGCCTGTTTTTTCACGCACCCTAAGCGTAAATTCATGAGCATTTTCTGCATCGCGCATGGCTGCTGTGGCCATGGGCAATATTTCTGATGCTTCGTATTGTTGGCACATTTCCATGAAGGATCCCAAGACAAAGAGCGTTCGTTGCATGGCTGGTTCTTGCAACTGTCTTGTGGCAAAGGCGTTTTCGCCAAGGCGAACCATATGTTTCACTCTATTGAGTATGGTATACGCACCGTCGGGGGAAATTTGCACCAAGAGAAGGCGTGCAGAGTTACTCCCAAGGTCTATAATACCAATGGTTTTGCTCATGCGCTGTACCGGTGGTTTTTGCGGGGAAGGCTCAAGGTCAAAGGGAAGTAAAATTCTATCGGTCATACTACCTCACGCTTTTTAGGTACGTAATGTAGCGCTACATACGACATCACGTTGAAAAATTTTACAAAAAAGTTCTTTTTTTACAGCAACTCTTAGCACTTCTGCCTGACAGTTTTTTGTACATATAAGTTTAAGTAAAATACTTTTATCTAAAATGCTTATCTGTATATCCTGTACTGCGCCCGTGTGACTGAAATCTAAAGCGTCGGCAAGGCGAATGAAAGCCGCAAGAATGTTTATGGCTTCCCGTTTTTTGCTTGATAGTGCAGCAAAACGAGCTTGCGTAAGGCTAGGCTCCGCTCTGCGATGGTAGCGGGCCACCATGGCTACCAAGGGGCGTATTTTCTTCGGTACGTGCAAGGGTAGGGGCTGGGTCTCGCTAATGGCTCCTGCGCGAATCATGGCCGCAGAAACCTTGTTATGAGCCTGTTTACCGTGCAGCCAACCAATGTCGTGAAGTTTGGCGCCTAAATCTAGAATGTGTAACCATTGGGGGCCCAGTGCATGCAAAGGCGCCAGCTCTGTAAAAAGAGCCTTTGCAAAATGCGCTACACGTGCCCCATGCTGTAAAGATTCTGCGAGCACTGGAGAGAGTTTTTGCCTGCTCACGGGAGGCATTTATTTTCCCTCGCGCATGTGCATCATTTCTTTTTGCGCATTGTACGGTGTTTGCCCACGGGGCAATTTACGGCGTATATAGCTTCCATCTTCTTGCAATATATAGGCCTTTGCCGTGTCGTTAAGATGCGTTAAAAGAATTTCATCACGCAATTGTTTTTGCAAATCTGTATCATCAATGGGTACCAGTGTTTCAATACGCCTATCAAGGTTGCGCGGCATAAGATCTGCGCTGCCCATATAGATTTTTGATTGGCCACCATTGTGAAAATAGTAAATCCTCGGGTGCTCCAAAAAGCGCCCCACCAAGGAGCTTACTTCAATGTTTTCACTCACTCCAGGAACACCGGGCCGCAAGCAACAAACACCGCGCACTTGCATGCGTATCTGTACACCGCTCATGGACGCGCGATATAAAGCTTGTATGCATTCTTTGTCGGCCACTTGGTTGCATTTAATATAAATTTTACCATCTCCATGCTTTTTGTGGCGCAACATTTCTGCTTCAATGGCTTCAATAAGCTTTGTGCGCATGCCTGCAGGGGACACGAGTAAATGTCTGTAGCTTTCCTGCTCTGCATAGCCTGTCATGGTATTAAATATGTCGCTCACATCAGCACAAATACCTGCATGGGCAGTAAAAAGGGCTAAATCCGTATATATTTTTGCAGTGGAGGGGTTATAGTTTCCTGTGCCAATATGCACATAGCGACGCACCCCTTGTTGTTCTCGGCGCACCACAAGGCAAAGCTTGGCGTGAATCTTCATGCCGGGCATGCCATACACCACGTGTACGCCGGCTTTTTCCATTTCCTCCGCCCATGTGATATTACGCTCTTCATCAAAGCGAGCTTTAAGCTCTACCACGGCTGTCACTTGTTTGCCCATGCGGCGTGCATCAATGAGAGCGTCCACAATGGGGGAGGCATTGCCTGCACGATAAAGCGTTTGTTTAATGGCAATGACACCGGGGTCTACACTGGCTCTACGGATAAACTCCTGCACGGGTAAAAAACTGTCATAGGGGTGATAGAGCAAAATATCTTTTTGCGCTACGACATCAAAAATTTGCAAGTCACTTTCGTCACGGCAGACAGGATGTATGTAAGGCGTAAGTCTTTCGTCTTTCAGTGCTGGCTTGTCTAACCCGTATAATTCAAGCATTTCAGAAAAAGCCATGGGCCCTTTAATGCGGTAGACTTGGAAGGGGCGCACCTCCAGATGCTCCATAAGGAAACGGCGCAAATCTGCAGGCGTATCTTCCGAAACTTCAAGGCGCACTACGTCGCCAAAGCGGCGTTGGTTCACAAGGTCGCGTATGGCTTCCAAAAGGTCGTCGGCTTCATCTTCTTCAATTTCAATATCTGTATTACGCGTGATGCGAAAAGCTCCAATGGCAACAATTTCATGCCCTGTAAACAGCGTTTGCAAATGCATTTTAATAAGGTCGTCAATGAAAATAATATCATTGTCGCGTGCATTGGCAGAAAACCCAAGGGCAGCGTAGGTTTTTGCATCCTTCGTGCGCGGGATAAAAAGAAAACGCTCTATATTATTGGGTATTTTTATACGTGCATAGCGGGTGTTACCATGCTTATCACGCAATTGTACCACAAGGTTACGGCTCAAGTTTGCTATAATAGGCAAGGGGTGACTGGGGTCAATGGCTTGCGGTGTAAGAATGGGGAAGACCTCATCCATGAAGTAGTCATCAAGAAACTTTTGCTGCTTTTTGGCTAAGTCCACATAACGAACAATACGGATACCGCGTTCTTTAAGCTGTCGGCATAGTTTTTTTTGCCAATGGTCGTGTGCTATGGCTGTGAGGCGTAAGGTTTGCCTACGAATTTCTGCCAATTGACGCCCTGGGGGAATTTTATCAGGGGCAGTGTTTACCACATTGCTCATGTATTGGCGCATAAGATTAGCCACACGCACCATAAAAAATTCATCAAGATTATTGTAAAATATGCTTAAAAACTTGAGCTGCTCCAGTAGGGGAACCTTAGGCTCAAGGGCTTCTTGCAATACTTTTGCGTTAAAAGAAAGCCAGTTAATATCTCGGTTAAAAAAGAGACCGGAGCAAGAAAGTTCTTCTATTTCTTTTAAGGTGCACAATTTTTCATCTGCGTGAACAAGGGGCGATGAGGCACAGTTTATGGGGGAAACAGAGGAGGATTGTGTTTCTGCTTCTTGACGTGAAGCTTGTTCGTTCTCCGTTACATACGTCGATAAATCAACATCTTGCATAATGGTCTCCTTGAGGCAGCGATGTTTGGTATACAAGAGATGGTGAAACCAAATGAAGTAAAAAATTTGTAGCAACATTATAGAACATACAGCTATAAGAAGCTAGTAAAAAAAATCATGTCACATAAAAGTAAGAAAAACCTATGAATACTTTGCTAAAAAAAAAGAGTGCTTTTAGCTATGATTTTTGTTATAGCCTTGCTTAGCGAAAATAAAGGGCAATGGTATTTATACTTTGCTCAAACTTTAGACTTGCGCAAAGTATTGCGCTATGGTCTCAAATTTGGATCAGGTAAGCCATGTAAGGGAAAACTACCTTTGCATGGTCTGTGTTTGTGCTCGGCGTTTTGCAGAGTGTAATATCATCCTAGTACGTAGAGGAGTAGGCATGAAAAAACAGGCTAGGGTATTGAAACACGGGCTTATGGGGACACTGTTAGCAGTGTTTGCATTTGCTTCCGTGGTGATGGTGGATGAGGCAAAAAGTGCAGATAAAGTGGAACGTATTCCCTTTGTACTTGAAACATTGAAGGCCGATAAAATGCCTCCAGTATTTTTTTCTCACGACTTGCATATTGCAGCTTTAGACGACAATTGTGAAAGCTGTCACACAGAAAGCGATGTATATTTCCTTGATAGTGAAAATATCCCCGCTGACAAGGTTATGGCTTATGTGCACGATAGTTGTGTAAGCTGTCATGCTAAGGTTGCAGCTGATAAGCCTACTGGCCCAGCTTTGGCCTCTTGTCGTAGCTGTCACAGTCAAGCCATTGCTGCTGAGCAAGCAGCTGCAAAATAAGCCATTTGGGAGGCATATATTATGATGGAATTTCTCACTGGCCCAGCTTTTGTAATTTCTTTGCTCGTATTTGTTGTGGGCATGATTGCACGTGTTGTGCTCTACATTAACGGACTTGATTGGCGCTTAGAGCGTGTGGCTTATAAACCACAAATGGGCCGCGGCCTTCGCGGTGCTCTTGCATCTATTGTTGCTTGGCTTATTCCTGGTGGCACTCATGGTTGGCGTCAACAGCCTTTAATGATGGCAGGCTTCTTCTTGTTGCACATAGGTGCCATTGTGTTGCCTTTCTTCCTTGTGGGTCACACAGTACTTTTAGAAAATGCTACCGGTATTGACTTACCTAGCCTTCCCATGGGCGTAGCTGATGTACTTACCTATGCTGCTTTGGCTGGTCTTGCTATTTTAGCTGTACGTCGTGTTATGGTTCCTGAAGTTCGCGCTCTTACAGGCTTTAAAGAATGGATGGTTCTCTTACTGACCGCTATTCCTTTTGTATCTGGCTTTATGGCAGTGCAAACACCAAGCGAAATGTGGACCTTGGTACACATTATCAGCGCCGAAGTTTTCCTTATTGTGGCACCTTTCACTAAGTTGTCTCATATCGTATTGTTCTTCATGTCCCGCGGTCAAGTGGGCATGGATTTTGCCATCAAAAGAGGCGGCGCAACTCGCGGCCCAGTCTTCCCTTGGTAAACACAGAAGGAGTCATCTATGTCTAACAAACCTTTTTGCACTAAGGCTCCCCTGACCACTAAAGAAGACATCATGCATGTTCTTAGCGATAAGGGTGGAGCAAAATACTACGAAGAAATGAAGTCCTTACCTGTAGATACACAGGTTCTTAAGGAACAACTTGAAAAAACTTGTAAAAGCCGTACCAGAACTTGGCTTGAAATTTGCGCCAGCTGCGGCATGTGCGCTAAGAGCTGCTTCTTGTACACTGCCAACGAAGGTGATTTAAGCCAAATTCCTTCTTTGAAGATTCGCAACACTCTTGGTAAGATGCTTGCTAACCCAGAAGCCGTTGACGCTGCCTTCATGATTGAATGCATGGAAACTGCTTGGTCCAAATGTACTTGCTGTAACCGCTGTGCTGTATATTGCCCTCATGGTATTGATACAGGTGTTATGTTCAGCTACTTGCGCGGTATTTTATTCTCCCACGGCTTTGTGCCCTGGGAACTTAAAATTGGTTCCGGTATGCACCGCGTATACGGCGCTCAAATGGACGTAACACAAGAAGATTGGCTCGAAACTTGCGAATGGATGATGGATGAAGCTCAAGAAGAGTGGCCTGGCATTTCTATCCCTGTGGATAAAGAAAATGCTGACATCATGTACATCCTTAACGCTCGTGAAGTTAAGCACTATCCTGAAGATATTTCAGAAGCTGCCATCCTTTTCCACCTTGCCGGTGAAAACTGGACAGTACCAAGCGAAGGCTGGGAAAACACTTCCTTAACCTTATTTGCTGGTGACTGGGAAGGTTGTACCCAAAACGTAAATCGTGTGTACAGCGCTGTAGAGCGTCTTAAGCCGAAAATCGTTGTGGGCACCGAATGCGGTCACGCTCACCGCGCCACCGTTATTGAAGGTCCTTACTGGGCTGGCCGTGCTGACGGTACCCAACCTACACAGTTCATGCACTATGTAGAATGGGTAGCTTACGCACTTCGCAACGGTAAGCTTAAAATTGACCCTGACAAGCGTATTAACGTACCTTGTACCTTACAAGACTCTTGTAACTATGTACGTAACCACGGCCTTGGCAAATATACCCGCGAAATCATCAGCTATATCACCATGCCTGGTGTGTTCCGCGAAATGTCCGAATCCGGCGACCATAACTACTGCTGCGGCGGTGGTGGCGGTTTCAACGGTGTAGGTCTTTACCGTAAGCAACGTAACATTGCTCTTAAGCCCAAATTGGCTCAAATTAAAGCCACCGGTGCTGAGCTTGTTATCTGCCCTTGCCACAACTGCTGGGACGCTGTGCGTGACATCGTGGA
>CAYJNG010000073.1:0-12371 GCA_964371505.1 uncultured Desulfovibrionaceae bacterium | reverse complement strand
GCTTCGGCTTTTTTTAGGCGTAATTTTTTTAGTGCTGTATGCGTCTAAAGGCTTTCTCTTATAAAAATATTTCTGCCAAAGAAGTGGTGCCCAAAAAATGGGCATATCCATAAAGTGTGCAAGGTGTTGTGGCACTGTTAGCATTATTTCGCCCCAGATGCTTGTTCCGTATAGCAGAGTGAAAAAAAATATACTTTTTTGTAAAATAATTAAAAGCAATTTTCAATGTAATAGTAGAGTGTTACTTTGATGTGAGTGTGGTGAAAGAAGCTTTATGGGGTTTTTTTTCTGAAAGGGCCAATGGTCTGGCACACGCCTTGCTATATAAGAGCATAGGTTGCGAAACTCGAAAGAGTAAACAAGCCACATAAAGCACATGCCTTGGATGCATAAACTTTTTCTAAGCGAGGGAGAAAGTGGAAAGTTTCCGGTAACGCTATTATAGCACTAGCCAAGGCATTTGATGAGACCTCTTAGCGAGGGGGGTTCTTAAAGAATTCTTGGAAAGGTGCTTTATGGGTCGCAACGCATAAAAGACATTTTATACTATCTCTTAGCGAGGGGGGTAGCGTAGAGTGTCTTTTTTTTGGTACTGTATTTTGTAGAAGAATTTTTGTGGCTATGCCATGCGGGTGAACTAGAAAAAAAAACTAGTTTTTTATTGCTAAGTGTGGTAAAACTGCGTCAGTTATTGTAATATTTAGATTTTTACACACTGCCTTCTTGAAAAAAACACGAGGGGCATGAATTTTTTTTGAACTTTTAGGAGGAAATGAATGAAACGTTTAGCACTATTAGTAGTACTTGTGTGTGCCCTTGGCGCCGGATTTGGTTGTTCTTCTAAGTCTGCCAATACTGGTGGTACTCCTGCCATGGATAGCCATTGGACCCCAGCAGAACAAGCGGCCATTCAGCAAATTACCGATGCGCGCGTACATTTTGAATTTAACAAATACATCATTACTGCCGAAGGTAAGCAAATTTTATCCCAGAAAGCTGAGCTTATGAAGGCCAATCCACGTATCCGTGTGCGCATCGAAGGTAACTGCGATGCGAGAGGCACACAAGAGTATAACCTTGCTCTTGGTGAGCGCCGCGCACGCGCAGCTTTTGAATACCTTGTGATGTTAGGTGTAAATCCTGCTCAAATGGAGCTTTTAAGCTTTGGTAAGGAAAACCCCTTAGTGGCCGGTACTGGCGAAGCTGTATGGGCTCAAAACCGTCGCGATGACTTTAAAGTTATCAACTACTAAAATTTTTTTGTAGCACAAGTATGAAAAAGGGAAGGCGTAAGCTTTCCCTTTTTTCATAGGAAAACTTTTCGAGGAAAATATGAATATAGTTATTCTTGATGGGGAAATATTAAACCCTGGTGATTTATCTTGGGCTGCTTTAGAAGCCCTTGGCACCGTGACTTTTTACGATCGTACAGCACCGGAAGAGCTGCTTGCAAGGGCGGAAAATGCCGATGTGCTTATTACCAATAAAACGCCACTCAATGCACAAAGCATTGCAGCCTTACCAAAGCTGAAGTATATAGGCGTTTTTGCCACAGGCTATGATGTTATAGATATTGCAGCGGCTGCCAAGCGTAACATCCCTGTGTGCAATGTGGTGGCGTATGGCGTTGGCACAGTGGCTCAGCATGTTATGGCTTTAACCATGGAGCTGAGCAGAAATATCAGCGCGCATAGCCAAAGCGTGCGCGAAGGTGAATGGAATAAACGTAATGATTGGTGTTATTGGCTAACCCCATTGCGTGACTTTGGGGATATGCGCATGGGCGTGGTCGGTTTTGGCAATATTGGGCAAGAAGTGGGGCGCATGGCGCATGCTCTTGGCATGCAAGTGCAAGCTTACAATCGCTCGCCCAAAGAGTGCCGTGACTACCCTTGTGATTTTGTAGATTTAGATACTCTTTTTACCACATCCGATGTTATTTCACTGCATTGCCCTTTAACAGAAGAGTCTCGTCATTTGGTCAATGCACAGCGCCTTGCCAGTATGAAACGCGGCGCCTTACTGATTAATACGGCGCGCGGGCCCCTTGTGGATGAAGTTGCCGCTGCTGCAGCCCTTGCCAGTGGGCAATTGGGCGGCCTTGGCACAGATGTACTTTCTACGGAGCCTCCCGCCAAAGATAATCCCTTACTTACGGCGCCTAATTGCCTCATAACACCACATATTGCGTGGGCCACACGTAAAGCAAGGGCTAATATTGTGCATCTTGCTGCGCAAAACCTTGCTGCATGGCAAAAGGGTGAGGCGCGTAACGTGGTGAACGCGCATTTATTTGCCACAGTATAAATTTCGTACTACAGTTGAGGAGCCTTGGTGTGATGCTAAGGCTCCTTACTTTATGAATACCTAAAGAAGAATCCATGCGTACAGACATTCACACCCACGCTTTTCACCCTAAAATAGCACATAAGGCCGTGGCGCATCTTAATGAACACTATGGCATTCAGTGTGCCCATGAAGGCACAGTGCAGGACTTGCTAAAGCAAGAAGAAGCCGCTGGCATAGAGCGCTGCGTGGTGCTTTGTGCGGCCACGGCGCCGGCGCAGGTTATTCCGGTAAATACGTATGCCATACAACTGCAAAAGGAAAACCCTTCTGTCATGGCCTTTGGTTCGCTACATCCAGGCCATGAGCAATGGCAAAGAGAACTTACTCGCCTTAAGCAAGGTGGTATTAGAGGGATAAAGCTGCATCCGGACTTTCAATCCTTTTGGTTGGATGATCCACGCTTACTTCCCATCATGGAAGAAGCCCATAAGGATTTTATATTTCAAATTCATATTGGGGATGTGTTGCCACCGCATAAAAATCCTTCTTGCCCTTTTAAAATGGCAAAACTCTTGGACGCTTTTCCTCATATGCAGCTTATAGCGACGCACCTTGGCGGTTTTCGCCAGTGGCAGGAGGCCCGCCATGTGCTGGTGGGGCGTGATATATGGCTTGAAACATCAAGTTCAACGCCGTACATAGAGAGTGGATTGCTGAAAGATATTTTGCAAAAGCACGATGCAGAGCGTATTTTGTTTGGGTCAGACTATCCCATATATTCGCCAGTTGAGGCGCTACAAAGCCTGCAGGAAAAAGCAGGCCTTAATGACGCCACGCTGGAAAAATACCTCACCAACGCAGATAAACTATTGGGGGCTAGGGATATATAAAGACGGCTAAAGATTTCTTTGCACAGGAAAAACTAAGCTTTCATACCAGTATAATTGGGCTTCAGCATGCTTCCAAGAGCCTTGCGGCAGCTGCGCTTTACGGCATAAATTTTCTAAATACGCTGTTAAATCCCAGCCTTGCTCCACCGGCACCTTGGGTAAAAAAACGCCGCTTCTATTACCCAATACCAATAAAAGCCCATGCCGACCAATTTCTATATCTTGCACGTTTGGGCACAGTGTCATGGGGCCTAATACAGAAATTTCTATGCTAATGGGCATATCTTTTTGCAGCCATTCTTCAGTACTTACAGCCGGGAAGCGATGGTCTTCAAAGGCAGCAGCTTTGGCCATGCGCGCCACATTGGCATACAGTGGTTCACGCCCCACCAAGGAGCCTATGCAACCACGCAAATGCCCACCTTTGTTAAGCGTTACAAAAGAGCCCAAGTGTTCTGCCAGTACGCCTTTATTCATGGGAGGTGTTATGGTTTTTGAGCCAGCTAAATGCTGCGAAATGCTCAGGCAAGCAATGCTGCCCAAGGCGTTTTTTTCTTTTTGTGTAAGGGAAAAAGTCACTCCCATGTAAACCTCCCCGCGGGAAAAGTCGTTTGTAACAATAAAGGCATGTATGGCCTATGTCTGTGCATTTTATGGCACTGCATGCCCGCATATGCCCCATGGTTCACAAGCGTGCCTTTAATGAACAAGAATACAGTCAGTGTAAAGTGCAGTACAAGAAGAAAAAAGGCCTCCGGCGTTTAACACACCCGAGGCCTTTATCATACATATGTATTCATTACATGGAGGCTAAGCTTTCCATTTCATTTTCAGTCAATAACTTATCTAAATCAAGCAAGATGAGCAATCTATCTTCAAGCTTGCCCACGCCGCGCATATATTCAGAGCCAATGCCGGCCACTACTGCTGGCGGTGGTTCCACGGTGGATTCTTTAATGCGTAGCACTTCGCACACAGCGTCCACCACAAAGCCCACAATTTGTCCGGCAAGGTCCATAACCTTAATACGGGTTTGGCTATCGTGAATGGCGGTTTTCATGCCAAAGCGTTTACGCATATCAATAACGGGAATCACTTTACCGCGCAAGTTAATGACACCCTCCACAAAGGAAGGCGCATTGGGTACCTTGGTAATGGGCATCATGCGGATAATTTCTTGCACTTTAAGAATTTCTACGCCGAATTCTTCTTCAGCAATCTTAAAGGTAACCATTTGAATAAGACTACTGTCATCAGAACCGTGATATTCGTCTTTGGTGCTGGCTTCACTCATATACTTTTCTCCTCAATAGAGTCGTGATACACTTGATGTTGTTTTGTACTTACTCTGTCGGTATATCTTTACAAAACTATAGACTTCAAAAATACATTTACAAAAAGATTCTTTTACCTTTTGAACCTATCAAACAAAAAAGCTTTTTGCAAAGGGATTAGGCGCCTGCTATAAGCCTTGTTCTTTCATGTGCATAATCAAGTCGCACATGCGGCAAGAGTAGCCCCACTCATTGTCGTACCAAAGTACTATTTTGGCTAAAGTGCCTTCTTGTACGGTGCAGTACTCTGCTTCCACAATGGAAGAATTGGTATTGCCTTTAAAGTCTAAGGATACAAGGGGCTTTTCATTGTATTCGATGATGCCCTTAAGCTCACCCTCGGCAGCTTTTTTAAGCACTGCGCGTAAGGTTTCGGTGTCTGTGGGCTTTTCCAAAATGGCGGTAAAGTCTACAGCAGAAACAGTGGGCGTGGGCACACGCAAGGAATAGCCGCTAAATTTCCCTTTCATGGCAGGGATAACTTTAGCTACAGCCGAAGCTGCACCGGTAGAGGTGGGGATGATATTAAGCCCGCCAGCTCTGGCGCGGCGTAAATCTTTATGCGGCATATCGAGGATGCGTTGATCATTGGTATACGAGTGAATGGTGCACATGGTGCCTTGGGCAATGCCAAAAGCTTCGTGCAGCACTTTTACCACAGGTGCCAAGCAATTGGTTGTACAAGAAGCGTTGGATACCATGTGATGCTTTTGGGGGTCATAGTCTTTCTCATTAACGCCAATAACAAGGGTTAAGTCTTCGTTTTTGGCAGGGGATGAGAAAATTACTTTTTTTGCCCCATTTTCTAGGTGAACTTTAGCCTTTTCTGCATCACGAAATACGCCGGAAGATTCTACCACAATGTCCACATTGTGCTTATTCCAAGGGATGTTCTTGGGGTCACGCTCGCTGTAGCACTGAACTTTCCATTCTCCCACCGTGGCCACAGAGCCGTCCACTTGCGCATCTAAATAGGCGCGTCCATACACAGAATCGTACTCAAGAAGATGGAAGGAGGTGTTTGCATCGCACAAATCATTAATGGCAACAATTTCCACGTCATCTAGAAAATCTTTATGTAAAATGTGGAAAACTTGACGTCCAATACGACCAAAACCATTAATACCTATACGTACTTTACTCATGGTAAACCTCAATGTCTATGATTGTTATTGGCTAGGAGGTAGCACCTGAAGGGCCTAAAGAAAGAAAAATGTGCTACCTTATGTCTATAAATATAAATCCCATTGAGTGAAATTTCAAGGTCTATTTTGTGAAATAAAAGATTTTTTTGTAAAGGTAGGCCTTAGGCCGCATGGCGAGGCATTAGCTATTTTTAGGGTTGAACAGCCGCCCGCGCATGACGGCATTGCGCCCAAACTTATTGCGTAAGAGATCCAGCGTGTCGTCTAGTTTATCATGCTTTGTTGTGTTTTCTTGCTGGCTGGTGTGAAAAAGCAGGCCTTGTTCTGCACCGCCATGAAAGCCAGAAACCCCCACACCTATAAGGCGAACCTTTTGCGCAAGTTGTACATTTTCGAGTAATTGACAGGCTGTGTCAAAAATGCATTGTGTGCCCTGTGTGGATTGAGGCAAGGTGCGCGACCGTGTAATTTGGCTAAAGTCGGCAAACTTAACCTTAAGCGTAATAGTACGTCCGCTGAGGCCTTGCTTACGTAAAGAAGCCCCCACGCGCTCCGCTTGGGCCATGAGGTTTTTTTGTAAAAAAACTCTATCAAGGCTGTCTTCCTTAAAGGTTGTTTCGCAGCTTTCACTTTTAGGCTCGGTATAGGGCGTAACTTTCGTGTCGTCTTGCCCATGGGCGCGGCGCCATAGCTCTACACCGCCTTTACCGAAGCGTCGCTCCCAAAACTCTAGGGGAAAGCCTTGCACATGTCCGCCATGGCTGATACCCAGCTTTTGCAACTCTACCATGAACTTCTTGCCCACTCCGGGGATTTTTTGCACGGGTAAACTGCGCAGAAAATCCGGCACAGCGTGGGGATATAATACAAAAAAGCCATGAGGCTTATGTATATCCGAAGCAATTTTTGCCAAAAACTTTTTTGGCGCGGCCCCCACAGAGCAGGTGAGACCGCCCGTAACGGCATAAATGGCTTCTTGCACTTGGGTGCACAAGCTTTCAATGGGGCCAAAAAGGCGCTCAAGGCCTGTGGCATCAATATACGCTTCATCAATGGAGGCAGGCTCCACAACGGGGGAAAAGTCCTGCAGCCTTTGCATGATGGCGTTGGAAATTTCCTTATAGCGCGCCATGCGCCCCGGCACAAAAATAAGCTGCGGGCACAGCTTTTTGGCCATGCGTGAGGGCATGGCAGAGCGTACCCCAAATTTACGCGCTTCATAAGATGCGGCAGAAAGTACGCCTCGAGTGCAATCTGTGCCCACGGCTACAGGCTTCCCACGCAGTTCAGCATGGTCCATCTGCTCTACCGAGGCATAAAAGGCATCCATATCCACATGCAGTATCCATGTGGGGTAATCTTTTTGTGCTGTGCTCATGCGCTAGGGGGCTGCTTTAAGAGGCTAGAAACTGTGCCCATACATTTCTGCGCCTTGGGCCGTCACTTTCACAAAGGTAAATATGTTGCCATGTGCCCAGTTGTACACGGCCTTCTTCCACAATAAGCATGAGCGAAGGGCCAAAAATACTGGTTTTTATGTGGGCATCGCTATTGCCTTCAGCGTGGTGAAAATTATTATATTGGGGCACAAGCCCGTTAAAATAATGCGTCATATCGCGCGCTACATCGGGGTCTGCTCCTTCGTTCACCGTAAGGGCGCAGGTGGTGTGGGGTGAGTAGAGCAAAAGCGCGCCTTTTTGCCAGCCTTGAGCACGTACGAGATTTTGCACCTCAAGGGTAATATCCATAAGCTCACTGCGAGTATGTGTGGTTAGGGTAAGTGTTTCCATAGACACCTCAAAAAAAGCGTTGAAGAAGTAAAAACAGCCGCTGCATTCATTGACTTATGCGACTTTCCTTGCCACATTGACCTTTGTATACACCGTGCGCCTACGCTATGCAAGAAAAGGCCTATGACAGACTTTGCTTGCACACATAACGAAAGGTATGGCTTATGCTTGTAACGGGCAAGGGCACGGCTTTAAGGAGTAAAAAATTATGCCATTGGTTCTTGGCTCAGCTGGACATATTGACCATGGGAAAACATCCCTTGTACGCGCCCTCACAGGCATTGACTGCGACCGCTTGGAAGAAGAAAAACGCCGCGGCATTACCATAGAGCTGGGGTTTGCGCATTTTGACTTACCCCATGGCGAACGCCTTGGCATAGTAGACGTGCCGGGGCATGAGCGCTTTGTAAAAAATATGGTAGCCGGAGCTGCTGGTATTGATTTTGTCATGCTTATCATTGCAGCCGATGAAGGCGTTATGCCACAAACGCGCGAGCATTTAGAAATTTGCTCCTTATTGGGTATAAAGCATGGCTTTGTGGCGCTCACCAAAATTGACATGGTGGATGAGGATTGGCTGGCCATGGTGCAAGAAGATGTAAAAAACTTTTTGCAAGGAAGCTTTTTAGAAGACGCACCCATTTTTCCTGTATCTTCCCTCACAAAAGAAGGCCTTGATGCCCTGCGTGCCCACGTGGTGCAGTGCTCTAAAACGTTAACTCCTTCGCGCGAGAGTACGCTTTTTCGCCTGCCTGTGGATAGAATTTTCTCCATGAAAGGGCATGGCACCGTGGTAACCGGTACGTTATTGGCAGGGGAGGTATGCCTTGGTGATGAAGCTGTATTCATGCCTGATGGTGTAGAAACACGTATTCGCGGAATTCAATGGCATGGCAAAGCTTCTGAAGAAGCCGGTGCAGGGCAGCGTTGCGCCCTTAATGTGTTGAATGTAGAGGTGGGGGAAGTGCAGCGCGGGTCTGTATTGGCACATCCTGATACGCTATTTCCTGCCACACGCTGGATGGTAAAGCTACACTGCCTATCTTCGGCGCCCAGGGCCTTGCGCTCACGTACAGAGGTGCATTTTCACCACGGCGCACGCGAAGTGGCAGCGCGTTTGTATTTTTTAGATAGAGAACGCCTTGAACCTGGGCAAAGCGCCCTTGCTGAAGTTCGTTTTACAGATCCCATGGTGGGTGTTTTTGGTGATCGTTGCGTGGTGCGTGCTTATTCTCCTTTGCGTACCGTGGCCGGTGGCACCTTGGTGCACCCTATGCCGCAACCTTTGCGCCGTAAGGACGCACACTTTGCAGAGCATTTGGCCTTGCTGAGCGGTTTAGATGGCCTTGAAAATTTAGAGCAGCGTGTGCTAGCACAATTGCAATTGGCCGATATACAGGGGCTTTCCTTTGCTGAGCTCATGGTGCTTACTCATGCACATGCAAAAAAATTGGAAAAGCTCTTACAAAGCCTTGGCGCCAAGGTGACGTGCTTTGATAAGGAAGAAAAACGCTATATTTATGGTGAGTCTTTACTCAAGCTCATGCTGTCTTGCTTGGAACAAGCGGCGACTTTTCATAAGCGTGAACCCCTTAAAGCGGGCATGGCGCGCGGGGTGTTATGCCCAAAGCAAAGGCCCAAATTGGCGCATCTTGTCATAGAGCGCTGCTTGCGTAACGGCTCCTTGGTGGCGGAGGGTGATGTATTGCGCCTAGCATCGCACACGGTGGAGCTTGGCAGTGACGATACTTCTTTAAAGGAAAAGATTTTAGAGGCTCACAGTGAAGCCGGCCTAACCCCGCCTAATATGAAAGACGTACTAGACGCGCTGGGGGTAGATGCCAAAAAAGCGGCCCCTGTGCTTAAAATGCTTAGTGATGAAAAGCAATTGGTGCGTGTGAAGGATGGTCTGTATTACGCCATGCCGGTGATTACAGATATTTGTGAGCGCGTGCGGGTATGGTTTGAAAGCCATGATGATTTGGACCCCGCGGGCCTTAAAGAAGTTTTGGGCGGTATTTCACGTAAATACCTTATTGCCCTTTTGGAATATATGGACAGGGAGCGCGTGACCATACGCGTTGGGGATAAACGCCAATTGCGCAAGCGCTAAAAGGGTCTTTTCCCACAAGAAAATCTTAAGACTGTATGAGGATACGGAGAAAATACCATGGGACAAAATGTACTTGTAATAGGCGGCGTGGCTTTGGGCCCCAAGGCGGCATGTCGTTGTAAACGTTTGGATCCACAAGCTCAGGTAACGCTTATAGATGAAAATGTATTCATTTCCTATGGTGGTTGCGGCATTCCTTTTTATCTTTCCGGTGAAATTAATAATATAGATGACTTACGCTCAACGCCTTATCACACTTTGCGCGACGCCACTTTTTTTAAAGATTTAAAGGGCGTCCATGTGCGCACACAAACGCGCGCGCTTTCCATAGATAGACAGGCAAAAACCGTATTGGTGCAAGATGTGGTGAGCGGCGCTCAAGAGGCTTTGCCTTATGACAAGCTTGTGCTGGCCACGGGGGCTTCTCCACGTGCTTTACCCATAGAAGGGGCTGAGCTTGGCAATGTGTTTGCGGTAACACGCCTAGAAGCGGCGGCAGCCATTCGTAAAGGCTGCGAAAAGGGAGAAGTGAGTCAAGCTGTTATCATAGGCGGCGGTTTTATTGGGTTAGAATGCGCCGTATCCCTTACAGAAATGTGGGGAGTGGAAACCAGTGTGGTGGAAATGGGGCCAAGTTTATTGCCGGCGGCTTTATCTCCTAATCTTGCAGCCATGGCAGAAAAAGATTGCCAAGATAATGGCGTAGCCGTGTATACCCATGAAAAAGTACTGCGCCTTGAAGGCGAAAATGGTCAAGTGGCCCGTGTGGTGACCAATAAACGTACTTTGGAAGCGCAAGTGGTTATTGTGGCGGCGGGCTTTGTGCCCAATGGGCAATTGGCGCAAGAGGCCGGCCTTGAAGTGACAGACTTTGGCGCCGTGGTGGTCAATGAATACATGCAAAGCAGCGACCCTGCCATTTATGCAGGTGGGGATTGTGTGTCTGTGCGTCATCTTATTACCGGTAAAATGGGCTATATTCCTTTAGGTTCCATGGCAAACCGTCAGGGGCGTGTCATAGGCACCAATGTGGCGGGCGGTAAGAGCTTGTTTAAGGGCTATGTGGGGTCTTGGGGTGTTAAGCTGTTTGAGATGAGCTTTTGCGGTGTGGGGCTTTCTGTTGTGGAGGCGCAAAAGGCTGGCTTTGATGCCATGGGCGTGAGCGTGGAGCAATTGGACAGAGCGCATTTTTATCCGGAAAAGCATATGATGAGCTTGGAATTGGTGGTGGAAAAAGGCACACGCCGCGTGCTGGGTATGCAAGGCGCTTGCTCCGCTGCTGATGCCTTAAAGGCTCGTGTGGACGCTGTGGCCGCAGCCTTACAAATGGCACAGCCCACGGTGGATGATATTTCTAATTTGGAAATTTTATATACGCCGCCCATGGCTTCTGCCATGGATGTGGTTAATACCGTAGCCAATGTGGCAGACAATGCGTTAGCAGGGCGTTTTGCGCCGTTAACACCGCAAGAATTTGCAAAAATGTGGGAAAACCGTGCAGAAAATTCTGCTTTCTTTATAGATGCACGCCCCAAGGCAGCCAGCGGCGCCATTGAAAAAGAGCACCCCGAATGGCATGCCATACCGCTGGAAGAAGTGCAAAGCCGCCTAGACGAAATACCTAAGCATCGCCCCGTGGTGCTTATATGCAATACAGGCTTGCGTGCTTATGATGTGGCGCTCATGCTGCAAAGGGACGGTCACGCTACGGTGGCTAACAGTATGGGCGGCATGCAGGCCGCCACCAAGGTGGGCTTTTCCCCTCTTGGTACAGAGAAGGATTAAGGCTGTAATTGCTTTGTTTTCTTCCTTTGTTTGCATAGGCACAGTGTTTTGGAGAGGAAGAAGTGTTTTTTTATGAGTAGAAAAGAACCAGAACGAGGGCAGTATGAAACTTTGTAAGCAGTTTTTTTTCTTGTGCGCTTTGGTGTTAACAGTGGTAAGTTTGCCTCCTGCCATGGCTTTTGCCGGCGCGGGGGAAGTAAATACACAAAAGGTCAATGCGTATAAGCAGCAACTGGCAGCCATGGATTTGAGGCAATTTGCTGTGGTGGAAACGTATATTGAGCAAGGGCGTAAAGCGTATGAAGCTACTTTTACCGAACAAGATAGCCTAGCCACGCGCGACGCGGCCTTTGTGGCGTATTACACTTTTTATTTGCAAGTGCTTGAAGCCTTGTATGGTGATAAGGAAAGTTTTCTTTCGCGTATGAGGGGGGAGCAATCTGCTGCGGGCGCGGATAGTGAGGCTGTGGAAAAGGCGTATGAGGACAAGGCTAAAAATGCAGGTTTTATTTTGTTCCTCGACAGTGAAAATGGTTATCACGGTGTTGAAGATATAGAGTATTTTAAAAAAGCTTTTGGGCCGTATATATCACCGTCATGGGATGACTATTTTGCTTTTGTAGGCGCCATAAGAGGCTATGCTGCAGATGGCGCTATCTTCGTGCCTGTGGATAAGCTGCGCCAGTATATTCTTATGGCGGAAAATGTGCTCAAAAACTCCCCTGCTGTTTTTGTGGATGCCAAGGTGAATGAAGATCTGCAAGGTCTTTTTTATTGCTATATTAACGGTCTAGATAATACACTAGCCTATGGAGAGAATGGCGCCATTGAACCTGAATTTAAAAAATCCTACGAAGTCTTTTTATTGGAAAACCCCAATTCTAAATTTTATCCTTTTATAGAGTATCTCTATGCTACGCTTAAGAAAAATGGATTTAAAAAGGGGAAGGGTCAATTTAAAAAGATGCGTGAAGCCTTGCTAGAATACGACGTGAACCTTTAAAAAAAGCTCTTGGAATGAGTTC
>CAYJNG010000072.1:0-12485 GCA_964371505.1 uncultured Desulfovibrionaceae bacterium | reverse complement strand
TTTTAACCGATAGAAAACACATACCGGGTCTTACTGCCCCTATCTTTGGTGAAGACCCATTTTGTGACGAACCGAAAAAGTTGTACAGGGCTGTACAGATTGCGATACCAAAAGAAAAAGCCTTTACAACTTTCGTCGTAAAGGCTTGAACTTACTGGCTCCCCGGGACGGACTTGAACCGCCAACCTAGTGATTAACAGTCACCCGCTCTGCCGATTGAGCCACCGGGGAGTGTGTTACGCCACTCAGCGCAAGAGAGGTTTTATGTTATTCACCCTTCATAGTCAAGCTTTTTGTTAAAAAAAATTTTCTACTTTCTACTCATTTTTACGCTTGGTATAAAGCTCACTGTAAATTTTTGCAGTTTTGCTACATGAATTCCGTTTTAGCTAAAGCAACAAAACACAAGATGCAAATTATTACTTAGTATTTTAAACATATTACGGTCAAAAACCATTTTTCCATTTACACATAGGCATATTTTCAAACTTTTCATCTACAACACATTCTAGCAAAAAAATAAAACTCCTTATTACTTCACCGAGCACTTACGCCCCTGCACGCAGAAATTTTTGCATTTTTTTGGCATAGCGCTCTGCTTCACTGTAAATACAACCACAATAGGGTTGGCGATAAATGCCCATCTCTTTAGATATATCAATACCCTTTTGCCATTCATCTCTAAAATCTTCATAATAAAAGGGCACATTGTGCAAAGCGGCAGCATTTTCCGCTGCATTTACTATTTGTGCATGATCTTGATAACGTGAATAAAGCAAGGATGAACTAAATGCAGTTATAGGCACAGAATCATCTACCCCGCCTTGCTCGTCCTGCTGTGCTTTAATTAACATGCTCTCCCGCGCGCTCTGCGCTGTTGCGTTCAGGCGCGTTTCATAGCAATAGGCACAGCGCGCAGCACCCATATCTTTTTTACCGGCTACATCGCTCAGCCATGTGTGCAAGTTCCATAGATCATCTCTAAAAATAACAGTAACCCCTAATTTTTGCGCGCACTCTACCAAGGCCTCTCGACGGCGTAAATATTCACTTAAAGGATGAATATTGGGGTTCATGAAAAAAGCCGTTACCTCATGCCCTTGGTCTTGCAGTCGTAAAATAGGTACAATGGCACAAGGGCCACAGCACACATGGAGCAAAATATGTTCTTTCATAATTTTCCATAGAAAAATGCCTTTTCGTAAAAAAGTATTTTTTTCACAAAAAGGCATCACATTGTATTATTATTTAGTATTATGGAATGCGAACTTCAATACTTATGCGTAATTGTTCTTCAAGTTCACTTATTCTTTGACGTTTATTATTTAACAAATATAAAGCAAGCTCTGTGAAAGACGTTTCGTAAATATATTTTCCATTCTGTGCAGAGCGCCCTTTTCTTTCCATTTCACAAAGAGCTTGTAAAGCTTGCCATTCCAAATTACGCCTTACCCCTGTACCGCGGCAATGCGGACACGGCTCCATAGTAATGGCAAGGGCGGAAGAACCTGTGCGTTGACGTACAATTTCTAGTAAGCCAAAGGAGGAAATACGTGCCACATCATGGCGTGCCCTATCGTTCTTCATGGCATTGCGCAAAGTTTTTTCTACTTCGCGCACATGGCTTTTATCACGCATTTCAATGAAATCTATGACAACCTGCCCGCCAATATCACGCAGCTTTAAATGCCTTGCAATGGCTTCTGCTGCTTCAATATTGGTTTTTAAAGCCATGGATTCAAAATTCCCTTTGCCGGAAATTTTGCCGGAGTTAATATCAATGGCCATGAGCGCTTCGGTTTGGTCAAAAACAAGGCGCCCACCTGAGGGCAACACCACTTCACGAGCGTATATTTGCTCCAGCTGGCGATGCATATTAAAGCGCTCCCACAGCGTTTGCCGCACATCTGCATGCATGCGAATAAGCTCTTTTTTACGCGGGAAAAGTAAAGAAACCGTTTCGCGCAATCTCTCTGCAATTTCAGTATTATCTACCCATACTTCAGTAACATCGTCCGTTAGGTAATCGCGGATGGCACGCTCTGCTAAGCCCGACTCTCTGTATAAAAGGATTGGGGCAACATCACTGACGCCGCGCTTACGAATATCACGCCATACACGCTTTAAATACTGTAAATCACTTTTCAATGTGGTTTTAGAAGTACCTGCGCTCACAGTACGCACAATAACACCAAGACCAGCACCAGGTTCAATGCCTGTCATCATTTCGCGTAAGCGTACGCGCTCTTCATCGCTTTCTACTTTTCTAGATACGCCAATCTGCTCTTGTCCAGGAGTAAGTACAAGGAAGCGCCCCGGCAAAGAAAGCCATGTGGTTAAAAAAGCCCCTTTGTTTCCAGTGGGTTCTTTTACCACTTGTACAAGAATTTCTTGCCCTGGCTTAATAATTTTTTGAATGGGGGGGAATTTTTTTCCCTTTGTGGCTTCATGATGCGATTGATAGTACTCAGGATGAATTTCATCAATTTGTAAAAAACCATTCTTATGCGCGCCATAGTTTACAAAAGCTGCTTGTAAATTAGCGTCAATATTGTTCACAACACCTTTGTAAATATTGCCTTTTGTTTTTACCTGATGCAGCATTTCTAAATAGTATTCGTGAATAACACCATTTTCTACCAAAGCAACTTCTACTTGCTCCCCTTGTACCATAGAGATAAACATTTTACGCTGTACTGTTTCCACAGCTTTTTTAGCAGGAAGAGTGCGTGCGCGTCCGGGTTTACCTTCGCCTAAGGATGTTCCCGCTTTAGTAGGTACACTGGCTTTTTTAGATTGAAGGGAAAAATCTTCCTCTGCTTCATCATCCAAATCATGCTGCAAGGTTTCTATGCTCGACAAAGCGCGCTTTTTTCCGCGTTTCCCGCGTCCGCCGCGGCGACCACGACGACTTTTTGCAGGTGAGTTTTCGCCATCCTGCTCATTTTCCAAAGCCTCATCTGCTAAGGCCACTTCTTCCATGGTAGGCTCAGTATCTACAATATGTGAAGCGGTTATTTTTGTTATAGGCTCAATATTTTTTGCTTTAGCACTGCGCCGCGGTCTTCGTGTTTTTCTTTCTTCACGAAGAGAAGGCGTATCAGGAATTTCAGTAACTTCCCTTTCAACACCCGCACTTTGTGGTTCAGCAACTATACTTATATTGTCTGTACTTTCAACAGTATCAGCACTTTCAACGTGCTTCTCAACAGCTTTTTTAATGCGTCCCCGCCCTCTTTTGGGCGGCGTACTCACTTCGGCTATATTGTCACCTGCAGGTATTTCCTGTACGGCTTCTGGCTGCTGCAATGCTGTAACAGATGCAGCTTCACCCTTTAAATCTTGTGCGGTATTTTTTTCTTCTTTGCTTTTACTGCGTGTAGAAGGTTTTCTTCCACGAGTAACGCGTGATTTAACCACCTTATTAGTAACCACATCTTCTGTGGTAAAAGTAGCGTTTGCAGTATCGGAAGCCACATCCGCAGAAGCTTCGGAAAAGCTCTCTTGTGGGCTATCTAAGGAAGGGGAAGGTGTTTTTTTACGCGGCCGTCGCACAGGGGCTTTTTTCTTTTCCGCTGAAACTTGTTGTGAAGTTTCACTCTCAGCGAGAATACCCTCTTTAGAAGAAGTTTTTTTTGTGCGAGCTGTGGTTTTAGATGCAGAACGACGTGTATTTTTTTCAGGCTTTGAGCCTGACTCGATATCAGAAGTATGCTCAGCAGTCATAATTATCCTTATGCTAGAAATTTTTCAGCCACCTTTACCACCGTGCTGAAGGTGGGCCTGCGCTACATATACTTATACAGTATGGCGCACGAACAAGTGGAGACTGTAAGGATTTTTACCTCCATTGGCAAGCTTTAAGATAACCAACGCCAATTTCACACTCCATTAAAGTAGCCCTCACAAAAAGTATTTCTGCAACAGCCTGTTGAAAAACTCAAAGTCGACAATGCGTTTAAGTAAGGTGCGTAGCAAGGAAGTGAAAAAAGACAAGCTGCACAATGCACTTAACATATATAAGCAATTTGTTTTTTATGGCTGACGCTGCAAATGGCTTTTTTGAGAGGACTAATAAAGCATAATCATATGGCAACACGCTTCCCCTGCCCTTTTCACCGGGAAAAGTCTTCCCTTTTAAGCGGGAAAAAGCTTCTAGTGCACCCTACAAAAAATTCCTACCTGCCATAATTTCCAACGTAAAACACTTTAATAATAGAATAAAATAAATTTGGCACGCTGATTGCTACAGGAAAAGTACAGCTTAAACCTTTCAAGGAGGTACATTATGTCTTTGGTCGTTAATAATAACTTGATGGCGATGAATACCGCCAGGAATTTGAACATTCACTATGGTAACCTTGCCCAATCAACTGAAAGACTCTCGTCCGGTCTTCGTATCAACTCCGCTGCTGATGATGCAGCCGGTCTTGCAATCCGCGAATTGCAGCGTGCAGACATTGCTACTTTAAATCAAGGCGCACGTAATGCCAATGACGCCATCTCAATGATTCAGACTGCTGATGGCGCTTTGCAAACCATCGACGAACAGCTCATTCGTATGAAAGAGCTTGCTGAACAAGCAGCCACCGGTACTTATGACTCCACACAACGTTTGATGATTGAGTCAGAATACCAGTCTTTAGCATCGGAAATTACCCGTATTGCCAACGCAACAGATTTTAACGGCATTAAATTGCTCGACGGTACACTTTCTGGAACACACAATGGTAACGGACTTAAGTCCACTGGCGCCATGAAGGTACACTTTGGTACTGCCAACGACAGCGCTGAGGACTACTACTACATTCGCATTGGTGACTCCACAGCTTCTGCCCTAGGTGTTGGTAATCAAAGTACTCCAGACGATGCTGGCTACAGTATCTCTACACAAGCACAAGCTCAGGCATCTCTTGTGGCGCTCAATGAAGCTATTATCTCTAAGGATAAGATTCGCGCACACCTTGGTGCCATCCAGAACCGTCTAGAAGCAACCATTAGTAACGTAAATATTCAAGCGGAAAACTTACAAGCCGCTGAATCCAGAATCTCGGACGTAGACGTTGCCACAGAAATGACAACGTTTGTAAAGAACCAGATTCTTACCCAGAGTGCGGTAGCCATGTTATCGCAAGCTAATTCACTGCCAAAGATGGCACAGCAGCTCATTGGCGGCTAATAGACCATCTTTTATATAGGCTGTGGCAGACCAAAGACGGGAGGCCTGGGGGATGACGACCTCCAGGCCGGTCTGGAAAAACTTTGGTCACCCCAGATGCATACACAGCCACTGTAAAGTAGTATAAAGACGGGCACCCACTCTTTTAGGAGCCGTGGTCATGGGCGTGCAGCAGTAGGCAGCACGCATCGGGGACAGGTAATAGTCTAAGCCACATACTTGCCTTAGGAAAGTATTTCCGCAGGAAGCTTATGTAAAAGTCCCCTTAGGTGTAGACTACAAAGAGCTAAGAGCTCTACGTGCAGCTTCTTGTTCTGCGCGTTTAAGACTTGGCCCTGTAGCCAAAAATACTTGCCCGTGAGGCAAGGTGAGGCACACTTCGTACACCTTAGCATGCTCTGGCCCAGAACTACTTTGTAGTACATAGACGGGACGGTCCTTGTGTAAACGTTGTATAACTTCTTGCAATTGTGTTTTATAATCTTTTTGGAGATTTTGATTGGCATGCTCTGGCCAGTGAGAAGAAAATATTTGTTGCACCACAGCATAGGCTGCTTCATAGCCGCCGTCTTCAAAAACAGCCCCCAGCACGGCTTCAAGAGCATCACTAAGTACCGTATCCCTTTGCCTGCCCCCTTGGCTTTCTTCGCCACGTCCCAAACGTAGATAATCATCCACATGCAGCTCACGAGCTAAATTTGCTAAGCTTTTGGTAGAAACCAATGAGGAGCGCAATTTGGTGAGATCCCCTTCCCTTGCAGAAGGAAAGCGTGTGAATAAAGCCCAAGATACGCATAATTCCAGTACTGCATCACCAAGAAACTCTTGCCGTTCATTATGCATACTGGGCTTCTTATTTTCATTGGCAGAAGAACTATGCGTTAATGCCATTTGCAAATAACTAGGATTTTTAAATGTATACCCTAGCGTCTCTTGCAATTCTAAATATCCACCCATAAAAAAACTCCTCTTCTACTTGCACATCTACTCTACAAGTAACCTTATTAGAGCTATGTATACTTTGCCTACGCATAAAATTGCAAGCCACAAGAAGCCAAAAAAGTTTTTTTACCTTAGCAAACTGGTGAAAATATGTAGCCTGCTGTGTAGCGTTAAAAAATTACAGAGTTTATGTACACCTAATACACTGCGCATCTTAAGTTTTTCCCTCCCTTACATCTCACTATGTTTAAAGAATCTAACCTAATTCAACACTTTCAACAGGCTGTCATATCTTTTTTTACCTTGACAGCAAGGCTTGCTATGTCTACCTAGAGGAACATAATTTGTAAGGAGATAAGTATGGCTCAAGATATTCGTTTATTTAAATTGGTAACAGGTGAAGTGGTTATTGGCAATTACGACGCCGCTCAAGATATGGTCAATGAAGTTGCGATGGTACAAAGCATGCCTTTAAAACAAGGCGGCGTACAGATGATGATCCTTCCTTACGGTATGCCCTTTGAGAACACGCTTTGTGGCAGCATTGAAGGAAAAAATTTCCTCTATCGCTATGCAGAAACACCTCAAGAAATGCAAGACAAATACCTTGAAGTAACTGCAAGCATAGCTAATAACAACGGCCTTGGTAAGTTACGTTTTGGAGCACAAGAGCCTAACATCGTAAAGTAATTACACCATTAGGACGTAGCTAACTTACTATTTTAAGCAATGAGATAATCCTCTATTTGCGTAATTTTCATTATTTTTTCAAATATGTAAGGGAAGGGGCTTTTAAAAGTGCTTTCCCTTTACTTCTCTCAAGGATATACCATGCGCGAACTTTTGCCCCTACTCCCAAGACCCAGCCGTTACCTTGGCATAGAAGAAGGTGCCGTACATAAAGATGCAAACACTTGTACCCTACGTCTAGCCCTTGCTTTTCCAGATACCTACGAAGTGGGCATGTCTTACCTTGGGCAAAAAATTCTTTCTCATGTGATAAATGCCCATGAGAGCTGGTGGGCAGAGCGCGTTATGGCCCCTTGTCGAGAAACAGCAGAAATTTTACGCACGCACGCCACTCCCCTTGCCACGTTAGAGTCTGACACACCTCTAGCACAAATGCACGCCATAGGCTTTTCCTTAACACATGAACTTGCCTACACTAACATACTCTATATGTTAGACCTTGGGCATATTCCTTTACGTGCCAGTGAGCGTGGGGATGACCTTTTTGCTTACCCCATTATTATTGCTGGCGGTGGTGCTACATTGAGTGCGGAGCCCTTGGCAGCTTTTATGGATTTAATGGTTCTTGGCGAAGGTGAGGAAGCCTTGGTGGATATTTGCCACCTGCTTACTACAGCACGTGAAGAAAAATGGACGCGCACACAATTTTTAGAAGAAGCTCGCCATATCCATGGTGTGTATGTGCCTTCCCTTTTTACAGAGAATGCAGATGGCACCTTACAGCCTAAATTTTCTGACTATACCAAGGTTTATCGTCGCATCGTGGCAGATATAAGCAAAGCTGCCTACCCTGTACAGCAAGCTGTCCCCATTGGCGCCGTACACAACAGGCTCTCCTTAGAAATTGCTCGTGGTTGTACTCGTGGTTGTCGTTTTTGCCATGCCGGCATGACATACAGACCTGTACGAGAGCGCTCTTTACCGGATATTAAGAACATTTTAGAAAAATGCCTTGCCAGTACCGGCTTTGATGAAATTTCTTATCTTTCCTTAAGCACGGGAGATTTTTCCGCCCTTAAAAGCTTATTTATGGACACCGTAGATCGCTGTGCGCAGGAACAAATTTCCGTATCCTTACCTTCTTTACGAGTAGGCTCCATTGATGACAGCATAATGGAGCGTATGGCCGGCATTCGCCGCACAGGCGCTACACTGGCCCCCGAAGCGGGAAGCCAACGCCTGCGTGATGTCATTAACAAAGGCATCAGCGAAGAAGAGCTGCTTTTGCATATTCAAAAGTTGGTAGAACACGGTTGGCAGCAGGTAAAACTGTACTTTATGATAGGCTTACCCACAGAAACCTATGAAGACTTAGACGCCATAGTGGAAATTTGCCGCAAAGTACGCGATATTGCCGGACGCGGCGGCCCGCGCTTACAGGTAACCGCGGCCATTTCTCCCTTTGTTCCTAAGCCCTTCACGCCTTTTCAATGGGTAGAACAAATCTCCATGGAAGAAATCCATCAACGTATCTACTACTTACGTGATCAATTTAAAACGCATAAATGTATAAAAATGCGCTGGCACGAGCCTAGCATGAGCCATCTTGAAGGTATACTTTCCCGCGGGGATCGTAAGTTAGCTGATGTGGTAGAAAAAGTGTATCATAAAGGCGGTATATTCTCTTCGTGGGTGGAAGGCTTCAGCCTTGAACCATGGAAAGAAGCCATGCAAGAATGTGGCTTGCAAGCTGCAGACTATATAGCAGCACGCCCCATGGACGCTCCCTTAATTTGGGACCATCTAGACTGTGGTGTGAGCCCTGAATATTTACGTAAAGAAATGGAACGCGCCTTAGCAGAAAAAGTGACTCCAGATTGTCGCTACAATACCTGCCGCCAGTGCGGGGTATGCGATACCAAAGCCGGCCCCTCGCGTTTACCAAAGCAAGGTAATGAATCCATTGCCAATACGCTTAACTTACCCCAACGCGATCAAGAAGCGCATAAGCCGCGCCTTGACGCAGAAGGAAGACTTATTTACCCACCACGCACCAAGGCTGCCCCGCCTGCCATTGCTGCTGCACTTACAGTGAAGGCTGTGGAGTATCGCATTTGGCATAGTCGTAGCGGGCGCTCGGCGTTTTTAAGTCAACTAGAACTTCAAGCGATACTTGAAAGATGCTTGCGCCGTGCAGGGCTGCCCATGACATTCTCTCAAGGTTTCCACCCTTTACCACTTATCTCCTTTGGTCGTGCCTTGCCTGTGGGAGTGGGCAGTCAAGCAGAATGGTTTGCCATAACGTTACGACAAAACATTTCGGCTACAGAAGTGACTTCTCGTTTGCAAGCTCACTTACCTCAAGGAATGGACGTTATCTGCGTCGTACCCACCACCAAAAGCGCACGTACAGAACAAGCCGTTCAAGAAAAATTTTGCCTATTATGTAAAAATCCTGAAAAAAATATGGACATATTTTTGCAAACATGGCATGATTTTCTTAATCACAAAGAGTTTCTTTGGACGCGTGAAACCAAAAAGGGCCCGCGTACCGTTGATATTCGTGCGCTCATTGGTGAGTCGCACGTCAACGAAAAAGAAGGAAAAATATATTTTACTACCCAGTGGCAACAGGGGTACCTATCTCCCCTATCTCTTGTGCTTGCCTTGCTTGGACAAGAGTCTTTAACACAGTTTTACTTGGAAAAAACGGAGCAAATATTTGCTGATGGGAGCAAGTATCCTCCAAGGCCTTGAGGTAGTTATGGCGACAAGAAGCGTGTTTACAGAGGATGTTCCCTTTTCACTTAAACTAAAATCTCTCAGCAACGATGAACTGTTAGACATTTGGGCAGAAACACAAGAGCTTGAGCGCGTTTTACGCGAAGAATGGGGAGCCGATGTGGAACTGGCCTATGAATATGAAAAGTTTATTATTCTAGAACTACAGGCGCGGCATTGTAAAAAACGTTTTGCACCTAAGCAAAAGTGTTGTGCCAATGCATAGAGCTATCTAAAAAATAAAAAAGGTACGCAGTGTATACTACGTACCTTTTTTTTAAGCCAAATCGTGATAAAAACGGCTTATTCCCACACTAAAGCAGCCCAATCCCCCTCAGTAATCATGCGCGCTTTAGGAAGCCCTTCTGCCATATAAGCTGCTTCCACATCTTTGGCTTGTACTACCAGTAGACCAGAAAGAACTAAGCAGCCGCCCTCTTTACGAAGTTTTACCAACTCAGGAGCTAACTCTATAAGAGGACGCGCTAAAATATTCGCAAGCACCACATCAAAGGTACGCCCCTGCACAGCTTCCACAGAGCCCAGCGCCACATCAAAGCCTTGCTTTGCCGCAGCATCATAAGCGCCTACACCATTAATCTCTCTATTTTCCACGGCATTATCCACAGCAAGAGCATCAATGTCTGTACCAATACCATACAAACCAAAATGGCAGCAGCCAAGGCCCAAAATACCGGAACCTGTGCCTAAATCTAAAAATTCCATGCCTTGTGAAATGCGCCCGCTGTCCAGTAAATCCGACACCACACCAAGGCACAAAGCCGTCGTGCTATGATGCCCCGTACCAAAAGCAGACTTAGGCTCAATGACCACAGCTTGGCGACCTGCTAAATCTGTACTGTCTTGAAGCCAAGGAGGTAAAACCATAAAGCGCTTACCACAAGCTATGGGCGTAAAATATTCCCTCCAGGCCTTTGTCCAATCCTCTTGGGGAACTTCATCCATTTCAATGATGGCCATGGGCTGAGCCGTACGCACAGCTTGCGCTAAATCATTCATAAAGTCCTTGCTTTCGCAATGAATGCAAAAGCGAGTTTCGCCGGTGGGTAAGCTTTCTTCTTCCCAGCCAAAAGAAATATGCAAAGCAAGTAAGCCCCACAATATTTCAACGGCGTCCTCTTCCACGGTAATATAGCAACGATGTAATGTATTCATGGCTTTGGCCTAGCTTGCTATGGTCTTTATGTCAAGCCACAAGCTGCCATAAAAAGGTACAAAAAGCCTCTCCCTCTTTCGCTCTTACCTTACTGTGCCCCCAACAAAAAAGTTTTACCGCCCAAGCCTACAAGCCCCTAACAGCTCCATATAAAAAATGCGCCGTACCCAGTACAGCGCATGCTAAAAAATATGGGAAGCTTTTTGCCATGAGCAAAAAGCTTCCCATGATATACTCTATATTTTTATTTTTCGGCTTTGCCTTCTTTCACATTTTGGCTGTGGGCAATAATTTCCGGTAAAACTTCCGGTTTTGCCAAAGTGGAGGTATCACCTAATGCATCAAACTCTCCGGCAGCAATTTTGCGTAACATACGTCGAATAATTTTACCGGAGCACGTTTTAGGCATGGAATCCACAAATTGAATAATTTCAGGAGTAGCCAAGGGTCCAATATCACGGCGCACAGCGTCGCGCAAGTTTTTACGCGTCTCTTCAGACCAAGCCACATCTTCATTCAAGGTTACATAAGCATAAATGCTTTCGCCTTTAAGATCATGCGGCATGGGAACTACAGCTGCTTCTGCCACCAAAGCATGAGCCACCAAGGCAGATTCAATTTCTGATGTGGACAAGCGATGGCCTGATACGTTGATGGAGTCATCAATACGTCCTAAAATCCAGAAGTAACCATCATCATCGATACGCGCACCGTCGCCGGATTGATACCCATTAAAGCGCTCAAAGTACGATTTATACTTTTCCGGATTACCATAAACCCCTTGCATCATACCAGGCCATGGTTTGCGTATAACAAGGTGACCGCCTCTGCCGTCTACTTCCTCTTGCCCGTTGCCAGTATCACCGCTCATAACTGTGGCATCAATACCCGGTAAGGGGAACGTGGCAGAGCCAGGTTTTAATTTTGTCGCATAAGGCATGGCAGCAATCATGGCACCGCCGGTTTCTGTTTGCCACCACGTATCAATAATAGGTAATTCATCACGGCCAATAATTTTGCGATACCACATCCACGCTTCTGGGTTAATGGGTTCACCCACAGAACCTAAAATACGTAAAGAAGCTAAGTCATAACGCTCAGGCCATGCTTCCCCCACACGCATAAGAGAGCGGATAACCGTAGGCGCAGTATAGAAGATATTTACGCGGAATTTTTCTACAATGCTCCAATATCTATCTGGCTTAGGATAGTTAGGCACACTTTCATACATCACTGTGGTGGCGCCCAAGGATAAAGGCCCGTACACCATATAGGTATGTCCAGTAATCCAGCCGCAGTCTGCAGTGCACCAATATACGTCATCATCGCGCAGGTCAAAAACCCACTGTGTGGTGTGCGCAGCATAGGTTAAGTAGCCACCTGTGGAGTGCATAACGCCTGTGGGCTTACCTGTACTACCACTGGTATGCAAAAGGAAAAGCGTATCATTAGCATCCATGGACTCACAAGGAAAGTCTGCATCCAGTGTAAAGTCATCTAATAAATCATGCCACCAAATATCACGGTTGCGCTTCATTTGCACATCTTGATTGGCACGGTTTACCACCACCACGTGCGCAACGGAGGGGCATTTTTCAATGATAGGATCAAGATTAGCCTTTAAAGGTTTCACCTTACCAGCGCGAACCGTACCGTCTGCTGTGATAACAACCTTAGCTTTACAGTCTTGAATACGCCCAAGTACGCCGCCTTCAG
>CAYJNG010000071.1:0-12787 GCA_964371505.1 uncultured Desulfovibrionaceae bacterium | reverse complement strand
TCACAGCGCTCATTTTCTGCATGGCCGGCATGCCCGCGCACCCAGTGAAAAGTCACTTGATGCTTTATTAAGAGAGGCCACATGGCTTCCCAAAGGTCTTTATTTTTTACCGGTTTTTTATCTGCTTTGCGCCACTGATTTTTGCGCCAACCTGCCAGCCATTTTTTTTGAATGGCATTGCATACGTATTGTGAGTCAGAGAACACATCCACAAGGCAAGGCTCCGTGAGTTGGCGCAAGCCTTCAAGCACAGCCATAATTTCCATGCGGTTATTGGTGGTTTTAGTATATCCGCCGGAAAGTTCTTTTTCCTGCTCGGTAACTACAAGGCGTAAAATGGCCCCCCAACCACCAGGGCCAGGGTTTCCAAGGCAAGAGCCATCGGTGTATAAATGTACGTGCTTCATTGTTATAAGGACTTCCATAAAAAGTTAAAGGCTGTATTAAGGCAGCTGGCGGCGGCGTGCGAGGCCATGGCCGTGGCTGTGGAGCGTTCTTTTTCCTCACTATGAGGGGGCATATTTACAAGCGCGGTGATGTCTTGTGCATTTTTTACGCACAGGGCAAGGCTTTCTTCAGCTTCAAGGCGCAGGGGCTCACCAAGGGCCTTGCGTACAAGGGGCGGCACAGCAATGACCGCTTCGCCATGCTTAAGGCCTAGCCCCACGTATAAGGTGCTGGGCGGATAAGGGGGCAGCTCTAAAAAACCGGCACTTACTTGTATGAGTAAGGGCACATTCCATTCTTTTTGAAACTTACTGCGCCATGCGTAAAGCAGCTTTAAATCTTCTTTTTGTAATATGCCATCTGTATTGATGATAGTGTGGGAGCCGTCAGGTGGCTGTAATTTGGCAAGCCTGTTTTCAAAGTTCCACCAATAGGCAGAGACAATAAGCATGAAAAGGCAGCCAAAAAGAAAAATGCGCAGGCCCGGTCTTTCGCAGGATTCAGAAATAAGAGGGCCGCGAGATTTACGTGTTGGAAACATAATTACCTCAAAAAAGGGCTGTAAAAGATGCCTTTTGGGCGGCAGGCCTAAAGCTTGCGTGCTGGCTATTTGCCGGAAATTTCTAAAATATCGTGCGCTAAAGCCACATCCTTGGCAATGCGCTCCTTCAAAGCGCCAATATGCTCAAATTGCTGTTCATGGCGTATAAATTGCACAAAGGAAAGCCGTATATCCTTATCGTAGAGGTCTGGCCTGCCTTCTAATATAAAGCTTTCCACTGATAAGGCTTCATTGCCAAAGGTGGGTACATAGCCCACATTGGTTACAGCAGGGAAAGGTTTTTCCTTAAGGCCCGTTTGTACCCATGTGGCATATACGCCTGTGTGGGGTACTAAGGTGGGGCCAATTTCTAAATTTGCTGTGGGAAAACCTAGGCCTTCTCCGCGTCCATAGCCATGCACCACGGGGCCATCTAGGTAATAGTTCCGCCCTAAAAGAGCTTGAGCTTCCCATACTTGTCCATTGCGTACAAGGTTACGCACACGTGTGGAGCTTACCACGGCATCTTGCACAATGACAGGGTTTAAACGTTCAATGCCAAAATTGTACTTTTCGCCAAGGGCTTGTAAAATTTCATAATTGCCCGTGCGCCCCTTACCTAAAGAAAAATCATAACCTATGACGAGCTCGCGGCATTCTAAGGGGCCTAAAACTTCCTTAATAAAAGCTTCGGGGGTGAGGGCTGCCAGTTCACGTGTAAAGTCCAGCTCAAGCACAAGGCCCATGCCATGCTGTTCAAATAGGCGATGTTTTTCTTCTCTTGTAATGAGCAAGGCGGGAGCTCGCGAGCTGGCAAGTACAGACAAAGGATGCGGCCAAAAGGTAAGTACCACGGGCAAGAGGCGGAGTTCTTGAGATTTTTCTAAGGTGCGGCGTAAGAGAGCTTGATGTCCCACATGCACACCGTCAAAATTACCTATGGTTATGCAGGTTCCTTCATACTTGGGGTGCGCCGGATGGTTTGGGTCGGCGCATAGTTCAGAAAGCTGCGCAGCCACGTGCGCAAAATCTTGGGCAGAGGAAATTCGAAACATGAATATTACACAAGTCTTTGAAAAATAAAAGTATAGTGGTTTCGTAAGGCCAAGGATAAGCGTAAGGTGTCGGCTTTCATATTTTCTTCCTTTACCTTGGTGAAGGAAAGCAAATGTTGGCTTATATGGTTAAAGTCCTTGGCATCGGAGCGTAAAATCATGTCCCTATACGCCATGATTTTATCATGTGTGGATTTTTGCGCACTTTCAGGCAAGCTTTGCACGTATTTATGAACAAAATACGTAAAAAAGCTGCTTGCCGTTTGCGGGAAGGATTGCTCCAAAGCAAAAGCCCATAGGCCTATATATACCATGCGCAGCTCCTCCAATAAGGATTTGCGCAAGGTTCTGTTAAAGGTGCCTATGTTAAAGGAGCGCAATTCTGGCGTAAAGTCCACATCATTAAGCAAAGCATGGAAATTGGCCGCCACCTCTTCGCATACGCTGTCGTCCACTGTGCCAATATCTGCGCTATGGTTTGCGCCTGCTCCATGGTCTGTATCATGGTCTGCGCCATCTTCTGCGTCAAGCTCTTGTGCAGAGCTTGGCGCGGTGTTGCCTTCTTCGTGCCCGCTACAGCTGGGCTGCTGGGCAAGATGCAAAGCTCGCTGTGTTTCCAGCAATTGCTTTGCATCTTCCAATAAGTCTTTTTCCAACTGCTCGCGCAAATGTTCTCTTTGCGCGCAAGCTAAGTCTTTGAGCTCATCACTCATACTCTTAGTCTCCGTGGTACTTGTTCTGGTTTTTCTTGCGGCGCAGAGGTGTAGAAGCTTGTGCCCCTACATTTTTGTGCCCTTTTCCGCTAGCAGCTCTGCTTTTATGCTTTGCAGGCGCGTCTTGTCCGTGGGCAGAGCTTTTCCTTTTACCTTGTTTGGGCGCATTTTGAGCATCATCATGCCCTTTGGTAGGGCCACCTTCTTTGGCGTATTGTTCTGCACGTGCTATAATGTCAGAGCTTTTGGCATCAAGCTTGTGTGCATACTTATCATGCGCACGGCGTGATTTTGAAGGTGTTTTGCTTCCTTGGCTTTGTGCCTGCGTATCAGCTTGTTGCGAGTAGGTTGCCACGCGCACAGGGGTGCCCAAACTTTCTTGGTAGCAAGCATCAAGCAGCATGGCCATAAGAATATCCTGCCCTTCTTCTTTGGCAAGTACATCTTCCATGGGCGGCGCCACCATGCCTTCTTCTCCATAATGCGTGAATATATTGGCAATGTAGCGAAAACGCTTTACACGTTCGCGCTCAAGGCCGGTAAGGTTGCGGTAACGCGCTTCTAGTAAGGTGGCCAAGCGTTGCCCCACGGCCATGGCTACATCGCTATCGTTGGGTAATTCTTTTTGCACAAGGCTAATGCTGTAGTGCTTAGCAATGCGCTCTAGCTCCAGCTTTTGCATAACATCCACAAGGGAGATAACCGTACCGGCAGCACCGGCGCGGCCTGTGCGCCCTGCACGGTGAATGTACACTTCGTGGTCGGCTGGGGGCTCGTATAAAAAGACGTGTGAAAGGGCCGGAATGTCAATGCCGCGTGCTGCCACATCGGTAGCTACCAAGAAGCGCAACTTGCCATCGCGAATTTTGCCAAGCACTTTTTCACGCTTCACCTGAGAAAGATCGGCGGAAAGTTCATCGGCGCTATAGCCAAAGCCGCGCAAAACTTCTGCCACATAGTGCACATTGGCCTTGGTATTACAAAAAATAATGCCTGAGTCAGGGTTTTCCATCTCGATGAGGCGCACAAGGGATCTGTCTTTATCCATGGTGCGGCACAGGCAAAACTGGTGCTGCATTTGTGGCACATGCACTTGCTTTTTAGAAAGAGACAGCATGGCAGGCGATTGCATAAACTCGCCGGCCAATTGCATAACATTGGGAGGGTAGGTGGCTGAGAAAAGACAGGTGGTGACTTTGCGTTTTGGCAAATACTTTTGTACTTCTTTCATATCGGGGTAGAAGCCGATGGAAAGCATGCGGTCAGCCTCGTCAAAAATGAGCACGCGTAAAGCGTCTAGTTTTAAACTGCGGCGCAAAAGATGGTCCAATACGCGCCCTGGGGTGCCCACAATAACTTGTGCTCCGCCGCGTAGGGCTTGGTTTTGCTTGCCATAGCCCACACCGCCGTACACAGCAGCCACATCAAGGCCACTGCCAGCAAAAAGGGTTTGGGCTTCACGCTCCACTTGCACAGCAAGTTCACGCGTGGGCACAAGAATAAGCGCTTGAGGCACGCGGCGCTCAGGGCTTAATTGGCGTAAAAGGGGCAGGGCGTAGGTGCCTGTTTTGCCGCTACCTGTGCAGGATTGTACCATAAGGTCACGCCGTGCTAGCAAATAGGGGAGCGATAAGCTTTGCACTGGCATAAGCTGTGGCCAGCCTGCACGTGCGCAAGCATCTTGCAAAATTTCTGGGATATCGGCCATGGTCACAGGAGCCAAGGCTTCTTCCGGCTGGTGCAAAATACTTACGTCGTTTTGCTCATCTGCTGCAGAGTGCACAGCGTCTTTTTTTGTACAATGTGTCATGCATATTTCCTTATGGTGTAAAACAATCCGACATGCTACCACCAAAGCCTTTGCGGCGCAATACAAACAAAGGTGGCAAAAGTGGGGAAATCTCTTACTTTTGATTATGTGTGAAGGAGGGCTTTTTTATAAATAATCATGAATGTTTATAAAACAAGGCTTTGATGAAAAAAAGCTTAAAAAAGGCAGCAAGGGCTACTCTGGTAAAGAGAACAAGAGCTTGCGCCACTGTGCACAGCGTGGTATTTTGTCATCCATGGCAACCATTCTTTCCATTAATAATAGCTTAGATGACGCTTGGCGCAGCCTTGGGCATACAGTACATTCGGTACATATAGCGCAAGGGGGGCTATACTCTGTGCAGGAGTATGTGGCGCAATGCCCTAAGGAGCCGGATTTCTTTTTTCAAAAAGAAGCCTTGGCAATGCCTGTGTTTTTTTCCGATGTACATAATCTTGCTTGCCCCACGGCTTTTTGGGGCATTGATAGTCATTTGCGTTATGGCTGGCAAATGCATTATGCGGCTTTTTTTGATGTATTTTTTACACCGCATAAAAGTTTTTTGCAGCGTTTATCCAAAGAGTGGTTGCACCCATATATGCACAGGTTGGTAGAATGCGGCTTTGCTAGGCCCTTTGTGCCGCATGAGCAGCGCACGCATGCCATAAACTTTGTGGGACGCTTAACCGCCACTCGCCCGCAACGGGCTGTGATTTGCAAGCTGCTACAAGAGCGGTATCAGGTGCCACATGTGGAAAATATTTCGCAGGCGGCCATGCTGGATTTATACAATCAAACGCGCATTGTGCCCAACGAGTCCATTGCCAATGAAGTGAATTTCCGGCTCATGGAGGGGGCCAGTTGCGGGTGCGCACTGGTGACACCGCATATAGGTGAAGATCAAGACAGTCTTTTTGAAACAGAAAAAGAAATTCTTGTGTATTCTTCTATGGATATGTTTATGGAGCATATGGATCGCTGCCTACACGATACCGCTTATGCGGCAAGGCTTGGGCAGGCTGCATGGGCGCGTGTGCAAAGGGAGCATTTGCCCGTACATATGGCTGCTTTTGCTTTGGAGCAGATGCAAGCTTTTACTTATGATGCGAACTTTGCCGCAGATTACTTACCTAAAGTTACCACAGCCGCGCAGGTAAAAGAGCGTAAAATTTTTCTTTTAAGTATGCTGCATTTTCATAAAGTGTTTGAACTGCAAAATATAAAAACATTTCTGCAAGATAGGGGGGCTGAACTTACGGCTTTAAGTCTTGTGGCGCAAATTTTTTTGACCATGCAGCAAAGAGGAACTACTTCTGCACAAGCTCTTGAAACGAAAGAAAGCATTTTTGCTTTACTCGAAAAAGCCAATGCGTGTATTTTAGGTGGAGCGTGTTTAGCTTCGCATAAAAAAATGTTAGCAGTGGCTTGCGCCGGAGCGGCTTTGCACTTTAATGATGCGCCGCGCGGAAATTTCTATTTGTACTTATATCAAAAAGTAAGTGCTACGGCCTCTCCTTCCTCTTCACAGGCTACGCTTAAAGGCGCACAAGACACCTTGGACGTGGCGCTTAACTGGGTACTTTTGCTGGCTAAAGAGCAAAAGCAATGTTTGCTGGGTACTGATTACATCAGTGGTTGTTGTCGCACAGCCTTTGACTTTGTGTCTTTATGCCAAGAGCAAGCGCCGCAAGATATGCGCTGGATGGCAGCCTTAGCCACCTTGGACGATATGCTGGCGGTGTTTCCCTTTGCCGAGCGAGATAGACTGCTGAAGCTTAGGGCTGCGGAGTAACCTGCTGTGTCTCGCCCTGTCTGCCCTGTGGTTGTGCCCGCCCTGCCCTATGGGGCTTATTGTTTACGCTAAAAGCAGCACAAGCACGCCTAAAGGTTGACAGTGCGGCGCGAAGCTGTAAAAGTACCCCTCTTGTTATAAAAAATATTGCTCTTCGAGGTTTTCCCATGTTGGATATTGATATTGAAAAACAGATGGCCCACATTACCCGCGGCATTGCGGAACTTATTGACGCAGAAGAATTGCGTAAAAAAATTCTGCGCGGTAAGCCTCTTACCGTAAAAGTGGGCTTTGACCCCACAGCGCCAGATTTGCACTTAGGGCATACAGTGGTTATGCATAAAATGCGTCACTTTCAAGAGCTTGGCCACCGTGTGGTCTTTCTTATTGGAGACTTTACCGGCTCCATTGGTGACCCTTCCGGCAGAAGCGAAACGCGTCCTCCCCTTACTAAGGAACAAGTGCTTGCCAATGCGGAAACCTATAAGAAGCAAGTATTTAAAATTTTAGATCCAGAAAAAACCGTGGTGGAGTTTAACTCCAAATGGCTTGGAGAAATGGGCGCAGCAGATTTTATTCGCCTTGCCTCTCGCTATACTGTGGCCCGTATGATGGAGCGTGATGATTTTGAAAATCGCTATAAAGAGCAACGCCCCATTGCCATTCACGAATTTTTATACCCTCTTTGCCAAGGTTACGACTCTGTAGCGCTGAAGGCCGATGTGGAAATGGGCGGCACAGATCAAAAGTTTAACTTGCTTGTGGGCCGCCATTTGCAAGGGCAATACGGCTTAGAAAGCCAGTGCATCATCACCTTACCTCTCTTGGAAGGCACCGATGGCGTACGTAAGATGAGTAAATCTTACGGAAACTATATTGGTATTGATGAAAGCCCCAGTGATATTTTTGGAAAGGTTATGTCCATTTCCGATGAGCTCATGTGGCGCTATTACGAATTGCTTTCCGCGCAAAGCCTTGAAGCCATTGCTGAGCTTAAAGATCAGGTGGAAAAAGGTACTTTGCATCCTAAAATTGCTAAGGAAAACCTTGCTGAAGAAATGGTGACACGCTATCACAGCGAAGCTGAAGCTAAAGAAGCTCGTCAAGGTTTTAATGCGGTCTTTGCTGGCGGCGGTGTGCCTGAGGATGCACCTTGTCACCAATGCGCTGAGGGTGAAGAAAGTACCCCACCGGTGTTTTTAGAAGCGGCTGGTCTTGTGAAATCTCGCGGTGAAGCTCGTCGTCTTATTAAAGAGAATGCGCTTTCCATTGATGATGTGCGTTGTACCGATGCACAAAGTCCTTTGGCCAAAGGGGAGTATATCATTCGCCTTGGTAAGAAGCGTTTCTTACGCTTGACCGTGAATTAGGTTTTATAAATTTATGTGTAAAAAAAGAGGGCACTACGCCCTCTTTTTTTTATGTAATGTCAGCTTTGCTGAAGCTGCATTCAAGCCCCTTTAGTAACCGAAATACACGTCATTATCTTTTTTTCTTTCGCAAATACGAGGGCTCTTTACGCTTTTGGGATGTGCCTTCGCGGCGTCTTTTTTGCCCTGCTGCGCTTTGTGTCTTATTACGTGAAAGAGAGCGAGCTTGGCGCTGTTGTGTTCCTCTTTTAGCCCCTTTTCTCTGGCCTAAAGTGCGCGGTGCCGGCGTAAGTTCCTCTGCTTCCAGTAATTGGAAGGTGATTTCAAGACGGCCCAAGTTCACTTCCATAAGGCGCACCTGCACCCTTTGCCCCAAGGCAAAGCGTGTGCCGCTCATGACGCCAATGAGCTCCTGCTTATCGGTATCGTATTCAAAATAATCATCACCTAGTTCCGCTATGCGTATCATGCCTTCCACAGGCATGGCGTCCAATTCCACAAAAAGACCAAAATCGGAAACGCCGGCAATGGTACCTTGGTATTTTTGGCCTTCTTTGCCGTGCAAAACCAGCACTGCCAAGCGACGGGCCATTTCTCGCTCTGCTTCCATGGCGGCGCGTTCGTTTTGGTTGATGCCTTCACCAAGGGCAAGAAGCTTAAAGGCTGCGGGAATTTCAGCTGAGCTGAGGTTTAGGGCAAATTTTAAGGCTCTGTGTACCACCACGTCGGCATAACGGCGAATGGGCGAGGTGAAATGGCAATAGCAGGAAGATGCTAGGCCAAAATGCCCGTGATTTTCTGGCTGATATCGTGCCTGAGGCATGGTGCGCAAGGCAAGGCGCCCCACAAGAAATTCTTGCGGGCTATCTTTGGCTGCATGCAAAATGGTTTGTATATCCTTGGCGCCAGGTTTGGCTGGTAGTGAGGTAGCTAAAGACGTGGAGGCCAAAGTGCGGAAAAGCCCCTCAAGGCGCAAACTTTCCGGCTCAGGGTGCACACGGTACAGCACAGGCACATTTTTTTCTTCCAAAAATTCAGCCACAGCCTCATTGGCGGCAATCATAAACTCTTCAATGAGTTGATGCGCAAAATGCTGCTCTTTACGGCTGATATCCACAATGCGTCCGTGCTCATCAAAATGATACTCCGGCTCCGGCATGTGAAAGTCTAAGGTTCCACGTTGTAAACGCTTATGGGCCAAGATACGTGCAAAGGCTTCGGCATGTTCCAGCATGGGGAGCAAGGTAGCGCCATGCGGCTGCGCTAAAAAGGCCGTGCGGGCCTCTTGGTCTTTATCGAGCACCAAGGCCTTTACTTCAGTGTAGGTGAGGCGCGCGTGGGAGCAAAGCACCGCCTCGCTAAAATGGCTTTTATGCAAAGCGCCTGCTTTGTCAAAGTGCATTTCTGCCAGCATGATGAGCCTATCCACATGCGGGTTGAGCGAGCATAAGCCATTGGAAAGGGCTTTGGGTAGCATGGGCTCCACCGAACGCGGGAAATACCACGAATTACCACGTAAGCGGGCTTCTTTATCCAAAGCAGACTTTGCTTGCACATAGTGGGTCACGTCGGCAATACCCACGTATAAAATCCATCCGCCATTTTCTTGCGGCTGCACATAAATGGCATCGTCAAAATCGCGCGCAGTTTCTCCATCAATGGTCACAAAGGGCAAATGGCGTACGTCTTGCCGCCCCTCGTAGTCTTCTTCTTGCGGGCTTTGAGGTAAAGCCTGCGCCTCGGCCAAGGCCGCAGGGGGGAACTCTGCCGGCGCGCCATGATTGAGCTTTACAAGTTCTTCTTGCACAGCCACGTTATCTTCACGCCCGTGGGCAGATAAGGCTTCTGCTGTCCAAAGGTCGGAGGCAATTTGTTTGACAGGGCGCACTAAAAGCAGGGTGTTGGGCTTCATTTCCTGAGAAATGTCGCTGGGGATGAGGGCCCTTTCTAAACGCAGACCAAAGGGAAAGCGCACATCGCAAGGGCGGCAAAAAATATAAGGTGAGTCAGGGCTGGCATCAGTGCCCATGCGGCTGCGTTTGCCACGTTTAAGCTGGCTGCGCCCTTGTCGGTCTTCGGGGCCACGCTCAAGGGTTACGCGCACCATAATTTCTGTGGCTTTACGCTGCAATACGTCTACAATGCGTCCTTCTGGTTTTTCTTTACTGCCGCGCCCTGGCAGCATAACCACACGTACGGTATCGCCATGCCATGCGTCTCCCGCTTGGGAAGGATGAATGAAGATAGAAAAAGGAGCGTTGTTTTTATGGCTTTGCTTGTCTTTTTTATGGGGCTTATGTTCTTTTGAGGGGAGGCGCGAGCCTTCAAGGCCGTCGTGCCCCTGCTCTTCAGTAATGTTTTTTTCTAGCTGCGCCATATCCACAAAGCCCACGCCAGAGCGCTGCACACTGTAGGAGCCCACATAGGTGCGCAGTTGCCCATTGGCCACCCATTGCCCGCCATGCATGCGGGTAATGCGTCCTTCATCGGCAAGCTGGTGCAGCATTTCTTCCACAAAGCGTTTTTGACGGCGCTGAATATCTAAATAGCGCAGCACGTGGTCAATGCGTAAGGGCTTTTGCCCAGACTCCAAAAGCTCCACCAACATGTCGGGATTTGGCGCGAGAACGGTTTTGCTTTTTTTCTCAGGCTTTAATCCTTTTTCTTTTTTCCGGCCTTGAGTTTTTCCAGCATCTTCATGTATTTTTTGCATTTTTCTTTTTTGCATTTCTTTTTGTCACATTGGCAGGGTATTTTTTCGCTCATGGCTATACCTTAGCAGTGTTTTTATGTTTGGGCCCTGTGGGGCGTTGGTAAAATAAAAGCTTTGTGTCATGCCTTATGGGGTTCACGCAGCATTGACCATAGTCAAAAGGGGAATAAAAAAATCCAAATGACATACAGCTAAAGTGATGCCATTTGGATTTTTGTCAATATATGTGTGGGTTTTTTACAAGGAAAAGCCTTGCAGCCCTGCCGGTGCGTAAGGGCGCCGGTGTAGTTAGGTAAAAGAATTAATCTCTGCTGCCACCAAAGAAGCGTAAGGTCATGAGGAAAAGGTTAATAAAGTCAAGGTACAAAGTAAGAGCGCCTAAAATAACACCGCGGCGTATGGCTGTGCTGTCGTCTAAGGGGGCATTGGCGGCAAACTCTTTAATCTTTTGTGTGTCATACGCTGTTAAACCGGTGAAAATAAGCACACCAGCGCAGCTGATGACAAAGTCCATCATGGTGCTTTGTAAGAACATATTTACAACTATGGCAATGAGCAAGCCCATAGCACCCATGGAGAGGAAAGCTCCAAAGTTTGTCAAATCGCGTTTGGTTACCCAGCCGTAAACGCTCATGGCAAAGAAGGTGCCCGCAGTAACGCCAAAGGCGTTGGCTATGGAGCCCATGGGGTAACGTAAGAATATGCTAGAAAGTGTAATGCCTGTAAGGACAGAGTAGAGCACAAAAAGAGCTGTGGCTGTGGAGGCAGATAAACGCTGAATGGCGGAAAATATGGCAAAAACAAGACCTAATTGCACTGCAATAAGGGCAACAAGGGTGAAAATATTGCCAAAAATCAAGCTTTGCATAGTGGCAGAGCCTGAAACGTACCATGCGGTGACGGCGGTAAGAGTAAGGCCCACGGTCATCCACTGATATACTTGGCGCATAAACAAGGATGCGACGGTGGGTTGAATTCGTTCAACGGATTTTATTTGATCCATGATATCCTCCAAAAAGAATATTGTTATTGTTGATGATAAATTAGAAAATAACCAAGTTAATATAAAGCAGCCTTGGTGAAAAGGCAAGAGGCGAAAAGGGCAATGTTTAGGAGAAACCGTTTAAGTTTTGCTTTTGGCGTAGCTTTGGTAAAAGCTTAAAAGGATAGTCTTAGAAAATGCATTGCCTTTTCTTCATAATTTAGCGATACTAGCAAAATACCAACCTTTAAAAAGTAGAAAACAGCGCATATACGTTTTGTAGGTTCTCATGGCAACTCGATTAGTAAGAAAAAAAACAACATCTCCTCCGCAGCCTGAAGTGGTAGACGCTCCGTTGCCTCCGCCACCGCCAAGTACGCTACGCAGGTTGTTGCCCGCCATGTTTTTTGTGGCTGTGTTGTTGGCCATGGTGGTGGGTTTTTACAATACAGATACAAAGGATGCTGCGCAAAATGGTCGCAAGCAAGAAAAAACGCGTGTGGAGCAATCTACTCGTCGCGCGCCCCAAAAGGGCGCACAAGCTGCCATGCATCAAAAAAGTAAAGCGCAATACGATAAGGCTAAGGCTACATTTATTTCTTGGCAAAAGTCTCCGTATGGGGCAGATCGTGATGACTGGCTGCAGCTTTCACACGATTTTTATAAGATATATGAAGAATTCACGCAGTGGCCTAACCGCCCTGCCGCCCTTATGCGCGCCGCTGAAGTAATGCAATACATGGCTAAAGAAGAAAAATCGCAAGAAGATTACCTTATAGCTGTGGAGTTATATGAGAAACTGGCAAAGGAGTTTCCGCAAAGCATTTTAGCCGATGATGCCTTATATGCGGCAGCTTGGATTTTGGCTCACCCTCTTAAAAAGCAGCAAAAAGCCTTAAAACTTTTGGCTGAGGCGCGTAGTACCTACAAAGATGGTGATATGCTCGCGCGGGTTATGTTGCTGGAAAAATCGCTCATGCCTAAGCAAAAAGTGCAAGAAAAAGCCAAAGAAGCTTCTAAGCAGGAAAAAACACAAGCAAAGCCTGCTCCCCAGCAAAAATCTTCACAAGCGCAGGCGGAAAAGAAAAAACCTGCCACCCCACAAGAAAAAGGACAAAGTCAGCCCAAGCCTGTCTACGTGCGTCCCACACCGGCTTCTTTGCCAACATTAGTGGCTAAATACAGCATCGCACCGTGGCAGGTGCCGGAAACTTTTCACATTAGTGAGGGGTACACGCTAAGCGGTCAATCGGCGCCTGTGTTTGTGCCAAGTGCTGCTGCCCTTGCCTTGGAAGCCAAGCTAGAACAAGCCAAGCTAGAACAGGCCAAGCTAGAAAAAAAGAAGCTGGAACTAGCTAAATTAC